>CAZEIW010000001.1:0-37750 GCA_964512305.1 uncultured Burkholderiaceae bacterium
GCAGCTGTGCGAAGCGCTGCAGGTGCCGCTGATCGTGGAGCGGGTTGCCATCGAACGCGACCACCGGCGCGGTGTGGAGGCGGCGGCGCGCGAAGCCCGCTACCAGGCGCTGGCGCAAGCGGCGCAGGCGTGCGAGGCGCCCGTCGTGCTCACCGCGCACCACCTGGACGACCGGGTCGAGACCTTCCTTCTGCAGTGGCTGCGAGGCGCCGGTCCGGCCGGGCTGGCGGGCATTGCCGCGGAGCGGGCGCTGGACGACGGCGCTGTCCGGCTCGTGCGGCCGCTGCTGGCGGTGCCGCGCGCGGAGATCGACCGCTACGTCGAGCGCTGGCAGCTGAGCTATGTGGACGACCCAAGCAATGTGGACACCCGCCTGGCGCGCAACGCGCTGCGGCTGCGCGTCGTGCCGGAGCTCGAGCAGCTGCGCGCCGGCTTTCGCAAATCGGCCGCGCGCTCGATCGACCTCGTGAGCGAGGCGGCCGAGGCGATCCAGGAGCTGGCGCGCGGCGACCTGGGGGCGTGCACGGCAGATGCGCCGGGCGGCATGCTGCGGATCGACCGCCTTGCGGCGCTGAGCCCGGCGCGCCGTTCGCTGGTGCTGCGCGCCTGGCTGACGCAGGCAGGCATCGAGGCACCGCCGCGCGCGCGCCTGCTCGAGGCGCTGTCGCAGGCGCTCGAAAGCGGGCGCGACGCCCGCATGCTGATCCGCATCGGGAGCCACGAGCTCAGGCGCCACCGCGGCCTGCTGTGCCTGCGCGGCCCGCGGACCCAACTCCGCGGCGGCGCGGAGCGATTGGTGTGGAATGGCGAGCTCGATCTGCCATTGGCGGCGTGGGGCGGCCGGCTGCGCTTTCTGCCGACGGAAGAGGCCGGCTTTGATGCCGACTGGCTGCGCGAGCGGCCGCTCGAAGTGCGCGCGCGCACCGGCGGCGAAAGGTTCAAGCCGCACCCCATGCGGCCCTCGAAGCGGCTCAAGCAGCTGTTCCAGGAAGCGGGCGTTCCCGAGTTCGAGCGGGCCGGCCTGCCGCTGCTGTGGCGCGACGACCGCCTGATCTACGTCGCCCGCCTCGGCGCCGACGCCCGCCTGGTCGACCGCGGCGGAGAACGCGTGCGCATCGACTGGATCGGCGAGGGCTCCCTGCTCGGCGATTGATGCTCCCGCGCTCCCCTCTCCCGCGCGCCGCGCGGGAGAGGGGCCGGGGGGTGAGGGTGTCAGCCCTGGCTCCGTCGCCGCAATACAAAGACGCCGACGACCCACCGACGCGGCCTTTATAATCCCGCGTTTTTGGGCTGAAACCACGCAGGCTGGGGCATGGCGCTGATCGTCCAGAAATACGGCGGCACATCGGTCGGATCCGTCGACCGCATCAGGAACGTCGCGCAGCGGGTCGCGAAATGGCACCGCGCCGGGCACCAGCTCGTCGTTGTCGTGTCGGCGATGAGCGGCGAGACCAACCGCCTGATCGACCTCGCCAAGCAGGTCCAGCCTGTCCCCGACCCGCGCGAGCTCGACGTCGTCGCGTCGACCGGGGAGCAGGTGACGATCGGCCTGCTGGCGATGGCGCTCAAGGACGTCGGCCTGAAGGCCCGCAGCTACACCGGCCACCAGGTTCGGGTGCTGACCGACAGCGCGTTCACGAAGGCGCGCATCCTGGACATCGAGGACGGCAACATCCGCGCCGACCTGGCGTCCGGCTGCGTGGTCGTGGTCGCCGGCTTCCGGGGCCAGGACGAGCACGGCAACATCACCACGCTCGGCCGCGGCGGTTCCGATACCTCGGCGGTCGCGCTGGCCGCGGCGCTCGGCGCCGAGGAGTGCCTGATCTACACCGACGTCGACGGCGTCTACACCACCGACCCGCGCATCGTCCCCGAGGCACGCCGGCTGCACACGGTCACCTTCGAGGAAATGCTCGAGATGGCGAGCCTCGGTTCGAAGGTGCTGCAGATCCGCTCGGTCGAATTCGCCGGCAAGTACCGGGTCCGGCTGCGCGTGCTGTCGAGCCTGACCGACGCCGACCTCCCGCTGGCGGTCGAGGCGAACTCCGGTACCCTGATTACGTTCGAGGAAGATTCGAAGATGGAACAGGCCGTCATCTCGGGCATCGCGTTCTCGCGCGACGAGGCCAAGATCACGCTCACGCGCGTGCCGGACCGTCCCGGCATCGCGTACCAGATCCTGGGGCCGATCGGCGACGCCAACATCGACGTCGACATGATCATCCAGAACACCAGCGTCGACGGCATGACCGACTTCTCGTTCACCGTGCACCGCAACGAGTATGCGAAGGCGATGGACGTGCTCAACGGGAAGGTCAAGGCGCACATCGGCGCTGCAAACCTGGTCGGCGATGCCAGGATCTGCAAGGTTTCCGTGGTCGGCATCGGCATGCGGTCGCACGTCGGCATCGCGAGCCAGATGTTCCGCACGCTGGCCGAGGAGGGGATCAACATCCAGATGATCTCGACCAGCGAGATCAAGATCTCGGTGGTGATCGAGGACAAGTACATGGAACTCGCGGTGCGCGCGCTGCACAAGGCCTTCGGGCTGGAGCAGGGCGCCGCGTAGGTCCGTGTCGCGGGCAGCGCGTTGACCCTGCCGTCGGGCGCGTTCTACACTGGCGTTCGACAGCGGGCGGGAAAACCCGGAGACGTGGCCGAGTGGTCGAAGGCACTCCCCTGCTAAGGGAGCATCCGCGCAAAAACGTGGATCGACGGTTCGAATCCGTCCGTCTCCGCCACCTTGCGTAACGCGTCCCTACGGACGCGTTACGCAAGGTGCCCTCCGTAGCGCGCAGCGCGAAGGAGGGCTGTCGATTCTGGGAAGCTCCCTCGGTTCGCGGGCCTGAAATTCGCACTCCAGCCGCCTTGCATTCCGCAGCGGATTCTGTATGATGAGCATCATATGCAGCGATCCACCCCCAGAGCCAAGGAAATCACGCACGAACGTATCGTCGAGGCCGCGGCACGCGCAATCCGGCGCACTGGCTACGACGGCACGAGCGTCGTCGACATCATGAAGGCGGCTGGCCTCACGCACGGCGGCTTCTACGCCCACTTTGCTTCGCGCGAGGCGATGCTCGCCGAGGCGGCGGACCGTGCCGGTGCCGAGGCTGTCGCCGCATCGGCGCGCGTCGCGGCGACCGCTCCGCCGGAGCAGGCTTTGCAGCGGCTGCTGCAAGCCTACCTCTCGAAGGAGCACGTAAAGAGCGTGGAAATGGGCTGTCCGGTTGCGGCCCTTGGTTCGGAGATGCCGCGTCAGGCTCCCGAGGTACGGCGCGCGGCCACGCGTCGCATTAAGGAGATGATCGATGTCGTTGCTCGCCAGTCACCCGACTGGGGGCAACCCGGCGCGCACGAACGCGCGCTCGTTACCGTCGCCACGATGGTCGGCGCATTGCTGCTGGCGCGCGCCGTCGATGACCCCAAGCTCTCCGACGCGATGCTGAAGACGGCTTCGAAGCATCTCGCGCCCACTGGCACCTGAACGCACAGACATCCGTGCCCCTCTTCGAGCTGAAATATGATGCATATCATATGCAAACCGTGCGCGATGACCGCCCCACCCAGATCCCGGCCCTCCTCCATCGTGGCCGCAACCGAATTCGTCACGCCAACTGAAAGGCATTCCCATGAAGCTCAAGAAATCCATCGCGCTCGTTACGGGCGCCTCGTCAGGCATTGGCAAAGCGACGGCCGAGCGCCTCGCCACGGCTGGCTACAAGGTCTACGGCACCAGCAGACGCGCAGCGCAAACGGCCCAGCGATCGTTCGAGATGCTGCCCCTCGATGTGACCAGCGATGAATCAGTCGAGGCGGCTGTCAACGAGTTAGTGCGATTGGAAGGTCGAATCGACCTGCTCGTGAACAACGCCGGCTTTGGCGTCGCACCCGCCGGAGCGGAAGAGAGCTCGATCGAACAGGCCCGATCGATCTTCGAGACGAACTTCTTCGGGATCGTCCGGATGACGCGCGCCGTCGTGCCGACCATGCGAAAGCAGGGGGGCGGTCGCATCATCAACATCGGCTCCGTGCTTGGTTTCCTGCCCATGCCGTACGGGGCACTCTATGCCGCGACCAAGCACGCGATCGAAGGTTATTCCGAGTCGCTCGATCATGAGTTGCGCACGAGAGGCATCCGGGTCTCGGTCATCGAGCCCGCATACACGAAGACGCCGTTCGACGCGAACTTCCTGGAAGCAGATGCCAAGCTCGATGAATATCGCCAGATTCGTGCAGCTGTAAACGAGAGGGTGAAGGAAGTGATGGCAACTGCGGAACAGCCGGGCGTCGTGGCCGACGTCGTGCTGAAAGCCGCCAGTGCGGCTCGCCCGAAACTCCGATACACAGCCGGCAGGCTCGCGAGCCGCCTGCGATTGCTGCGCAGATTTGCGCCTGCCGGCCTGGTGGACGCTGGGATTCGAAAAGATCTGCGGCTCGACGCGGTGTCGGTCGCGGCAACATCATGAAGGCATTCTCTCCTGCATCCTCACGGACCTATCGCGACGAAGGCTATCCTCGGATCGCTCGTCAGGGTAACGACGACGAAGCTGTCGGGCGTGACCACCAGCTGGCCCGCCAGAAGCCCTTGCGCATACCCGACAACCTTGTAGCTGTTGATCAGGGCGCCGGCGGCGGTATAGACCCAGAAATCAGAGGTTGAATAAATGCCGTTGATGCCGCAGATCACGCGTCCGTCTTGCGTGACCTCTGCATTGTTCGGGTACGGTGCTGCCCCGGGAAGGCTGCCGACGAGCGCCAGGGTCTGCGGATTCACGCTGGAGCAAACGTAAGGCGCACCCGTCGCGGTATAAAGACGCGACCCATCCGGGCTCACCGCGATGTCGCCTCCGTTGGACGAACCGTTTATGTCGGTGCTGGTTGCGCGCAGCGACACCATCAACGTGCCGCCGGAAATCGCCGAGTAGTCAAGGTCGTACGCGCGAACCGTGGCAGGGCTGATTCCCTGGTCTTGCGTATAGACGCTGGTGCCGTCTGACGGAGCGGTCAACGATCCATTCAAGCCCGTGTTGCCGAGGCTGGCACCGTTGCTGTAGGCCGTGCCGTTGCCCGCCAGCACAACCTCCTGCCCATTCGTTCGAACCGCCAGCAAGCTGGTCCCGGGTCCAGCCGCGGCAGACAGGCTCCAGGGGCTGGCGACGGTCATGGTGCCGAGATTGACCACCGAGATCTTGCCCGCGGCGGTATCGAGCGCATAGAGCAGGCTGCCGTCCGGCGAGACTGCCATCGCCCCGAGCGCCGAGCCGACGCCGGTCAGGGTCCGCACGAGTTGTGCGGTGTAGGCGTTGTAGACGTCGATCGTGGTTCCGCCGTTGTTTGCGTAGACGTAGGGACGGATCGTGTCGGCCGCGATGGAGCTGTACGCAGTACTCAGGTAGGTCGACGCGACCGCGGCGGTGCTGTCCTTCCACAAGCCCACGCGCACGACGGCCGGCGCGACGCCGGCGACGCTCGCACTGATCGTGATTGTGGCGTAGCTGATCGCCGTGCTCGGAAGGCTGGCCGGATTGGCAGTCAGGCTCAGCTGGCCCGGCGTCGTTCCGGAGGAGGTCACCTGCAGCCACGCGCTGTCCGAGACCGCCGCCCAACCGAGCGCGCCGCCGAAGTTGTCGCGGATCGTGAGTGTCCGGTTCAAGGCGCTTCCGGTCGGCGTGCTCGAGAGACCAACGCCCCACGTCGAAGCGAGCAGCTTGTGCTGGTCGGCGTTCAAGTTGACCGTCAGGGGCAGGGTGGGGCTGTCGCCATTGACCCGGGAGCCCACGGTGACCGTTGCCGTCATCGAACCCGGCGAGACCTGGCCGGCGTTGGGGGCCAGGCTCAGTGTGGTCCCCGTCTGGTCGACGACGCCCGAGACCGGCGACGGGGACAGCCATGCCGGCACGCCAGACAGGCTCCACGGCCAGGCATTGACTCCGGTGTTCAGCGTCAGCAGGATGGGCTGGGCACTCCAGTCGCGTCCTTTGGCGCCCCCCAGGGTGATCACGTTGCTGGCGACACCGAGCGTCGGCGCAGTCAGGTTCAGCGTCGATGTCATCGTCAGGCTGGGAATCCCGGTCGCCGACACCACAAGATTCGACGAATAGCTGCCGCTCGATAACGGTCCGACGGTCGGGTCCGGCCGCAAGCTGATCGTGCCGGGGGTGATACCGCTCAAGGGCGCCGCAATCATCCACGGGGCCGAGCTTGTCGCGGTCCAGTTGGTGGCGACCTGATTGTCCAGGAAGAAGCTGACGGTCTGCGGAGCGATCGGCGCGCCGTTTATGGCCGCAAAAGCGGGAACCCCGGAGCTCAGGCTGAACTGGGGCTGCAACACGCTGAGCGAGATCGTCGAGGTGGCGGTCTGCCCGTCCGCCGCGTTCAGCGTCACAGCATCGCTGTACGAGCCGACCGCGAGTCCCGCCGCCACGAAGCTGACGCTGAAGCCGCCGTTCCCGTTGCCGGAGCCGCTGTTGACACGCAGCCAGGAAGCCTTGGTCGATGCAGTCCAGCTTTGGCTTTGGGCACCGACGCTGAATGCGATATCGGCTGGGGCCGGGCCGCCCTGGTTCATCGTGGCGCTGGTGCTCGACTGCGCGTTGAGTGAGATCGGGTAGTCGGTGACCGTAAAGTCATACGGCAGGCTCAGGGGCGAACCGCTGAATTGTTTCGCGCAAGCGGCGTCCTTGCAGAGTTGAATCTGGAACGTGCCTTGGTAGCGGCCGGGCATCAGGGTCGCGGATGTGAAGACCGTGACTGAATAGTTGGTCGCGTCGATCGGCACGACGTTGACCGTCCCGGTGAGCAAATGCAGCGGATCCACGACGTAGACGTAGACCACCGAAGCGCCGGCGAACACGCTCGGGTCGGTCGCCGTCGCGCGCTCCGTCAGAGTCGCGGAAACCCCGGGCGCGACGCTGGTCGTCAGCGTCGCGGGCGAGAGCGTGATCGAGGGCGGCGGCGGCGGCGGGCTCCCACCGCTTCCTCCGCCCCCGCACGCGCCCAGCAGCAGCACAAGGGCGATCGGCCCGAAGATTTTTCGAGTCACGGCAACCCCTCCGAATTCGACCTCGAGAGCGTCGAGCGACCTCAGATCGGTCTTTCCGGGCAGCGTGACATCGCGATAACGCCCGGGCGCACCGTCTTATTGTGATAGTGCGGTTGAGTCTGTGCGTTGAAGATGCTGACGCATACGTGACCAATGGTCAAGCAAAGCGGGTGACGCCACACCGTAGCGTAGGGCCTTTTGCCCACCGCCTTGTCGCTTCTGCCCAAGCCAGTCGATCGACGGATTTTCAGAGCGCGATCGATCAACTTCGGATCTAGGTCAAGGGGTTCGTCGGGGGTTCGTCGCCATCACCGCCGGTTGCATGAACAGTCGGCCGGATCCCTACAAGGCTTCCACGATCGTCACATTGGAAAGCCCCCCGCCCTCGCACATGGACTGCAGCCCATAGCGCTTGCCGCGCGCGTGCAGCGCGTGGATCAGCGTCGTCATCAGCTTGGTGCCCGTCGCACCCAGCGGATGGCCGAGAGCGATCGCGCCGCCGTTCACGTTGAGCCGTTCCGGATCGGCCTCGAGCGCCGCCAGCCAGGCGAGCGGAACGGGCGCGAAGGCTTCGTTGACCTCGTAAAGGTCGATGTTCGACATCCTCATCCCCGAGCGCGCCAGGGCGCGCCGCGTGGCCGGGATCGGCTCCTCGAGCATGATGACCGGATCGCCTCCCGTGACGGTCATGTGGTGGATCCTCGCAATCGGTTTCATGCCGTGGGTCTTCAGCGCCCGCTCGTTCATCACGAGCACGCCCGAGGCGCCATCGCAGAGCTGGCTCGCGGTGGCGGCCGTCAGGACGCCGCCTTCCTGCAGCAGCTTCACGGCGGCGATCGATTCCGCCGTTGCGTCGAAGCGGATTCCTTCGTCCACCGCGTGCAACCCGCCGTCGACGGCCAGCGGCACGATCTCCTTCGCGAATGCGCCGCGCCGCGTGGCTTCGGCGGCCCTGCGGTGGCTCTGAAGCGCAAAGGCGTCGAGCTTGTCCCGATCGAAGCCGTACTTCTCGGCCATCATCTGCGCGCCGGTGAACTGGCTGAATTCGGACACGCCGAAGCGGGCCCGGATCCGTTCGCTCCAGGGTCCGCCCAGGCCCGCCTGCAATGCGAGGCGGGTCGGCGAGCCGATGGGCACGCGGGTCATGCTTTCCACCCCGGCGGCGATCACGACATCCTGCACGCGCGACATCACGGCCTGGGCGGCAAAATGCAGCGCCTGCTGGGAGGATCCGCACTGCCGGTCGACCGATACCGCCGGCACCGAGACGGGAAGCTTCGACGCCAGAACGGCATTGCGGGCGATATGAAACGACTGCTCTCCGACCTGGCTGACGCAACCCATGATCACGTCGTCGATCGCCGCCGGATCGATGCCGCTGCGCTCGACGAGCGAATTCAGGATCTCGCCCGCCATGTCGGCGGGATGCCAGCCGGCGAGCTTGCCGCCGCGGCGCCCGCCGGCGCTGCGCACCGCTTCCACGATGTAGGCTTCAGACACGTTTTCGCCCCCTTTGCAAAGGCGGAAATCGTACCCCCATCGCGCGTAAGCTGTCCGCCGTCAAAGGGAACAGGCGACCGTTTCCGGTGAAGTTCCGACGAAGGAGGGCGAACGATGACGCAACCGCAGCCCGCATTCATCTTCGACCTGGACGGCACTCTCGTCGACAGCGTCTACCAGCACGTGCTGGCGTGGCGGGAAGCGCTGGACGGCGAGGGCATCGAGCTGTCGGTCTGGCGAATACACCGCAAGATCGGCATGAGCGGCGGGCTGATGACCGACATGCTCTTGCGCGAGACGGGGTTGAAGATCGATCCGGCGCGCATCGAACGGCTTCGCGTGCTTCACGCGGCCGCTTACAAGCGCCACGTCGCGACGATTCGCCCGCTGCCGGGCGCTCGCGCGCTGCTCGCCGAGCTCACGCGAGCCGGCATCCCGTGGGCCATCGCCACCAGCGGGCGCATGGAGACCGCGGGCCCCATGTTGACGGCGCTGGGACTGGACCTGCAGCGCACGGTCGTCATCACGCGCGACCAGGTCAGGTACGCGAAGCCCGACCCCGACCTGTTTCTGGCCGCAGCCGCGCGTCTGGGGGCGAACATCGAAAACTCGTACGTCGTGGGCGACAGCGTTTGGGACATGCTCGGCGCGCGACGCGCGCGAGCGCTCGGGATCGGCGTGCTGTCCGGCGGCTACGGCTCGGAAGAGCTCGAGCGTGCCGGCGCCTACCGGGTGTACGAAGACCCGGCGGACCTGCTCGAGCACCTCGATGAAGTGAGCAGACGGCCGACCGCGATTGGCTAGGCGATGAAGCCTCGTGAGGATCCACTCTTGCGCAACGACGGTCCAATGGCTCCGTCGCGATTTCATACCGAAGAAAGGAGATCGGAGATGAACCATTCGTCCCGTCGGCGCGCATTGCGCCTTGTCGCCGGCCTGGTGATGCTCGCTTCGATTGCGGCCGCCTGGGCGGCGATCGGTACGCCATTCGATGCGGCGGCCTTCGATTCGGCCCGGCGCTCCGGTACGCCGCTGCTGGTGGCAATTCACGCAGACTGGTGCACGACCTGCCGCCTGCAGGAACGGGTCATTGCCGAGCTGCTGCAAGAAAAGCGCTTCGCGGCCTTGAAAGTGTTTCGGGTCGATTTCGATGCGCAGACGGACGCCGTCAAGCGCTTCGGCGCCAGGGACCGCAGCACGCTGATCGTCTTCAAGAACGGCAAGGAAGTCGGGCGCACCCTGGCCGAGACGCGCCGCGAGGCGATCGCCGATCTTCTGTCGAAAGCCCTCTGACTCGGCCTCGGGAGACGATCATGGCAAAGATGCAGGCCGCGCAAGTCCGCAAGCCGGGTGTCCTCGAACTGGTGGAAGTGGACGTACCCGAGGCGCGCGTCGGGGAAGTCCGCATTCGGGTCGAAGCCTGCGGCGTATGTCACAGCGATTCGCTGACCGTCAACCGCGGGTTTCCCTGGATCCAGCTGCCGCGCACCCCGGGTCACGAGGTCGCGGGCGTGATCGACGCGGTCGGCGGCGACGCGGATCCGTGGAAGATCGGGCAGCGGGTCGGGGTCGGGTGGCACGGCGGACATTGCGGCCACTGCGAGTCATGCCGGCGAGGCGACTTCGTCACCTGCCGCAACCAGCGGATCTGCGGAGTGTCCTACGATGGTGGCTACGCCGAGTGCATGGTTGCTCCGGTCGAAGCGTTGGTGTCGATTCCCGACGAGCTGACGGCTGCCGAGGCGGGGCCGCTGTTGTGCGCGGGAATTACGGTCTTCAATTCGCTTCGGAATGCGGGGGCGCGCCCGGGCGACCTCGTGGCCATTCTCGGGATCGGCGGGCTCGGGCATCTGGGCGTGCAGTTCTCCGTCAAGATGGGCTACCGGACGGTTGCGCTGGCGCGCGGCCGCGACAAGGAAGCGCTCGCAAAGCGCCTCGGTGCGCACCAGTACATCGATACGACGGACCAGGATCCGGCCGCCGCGCTCGCCCGACTCGGCGGGGCGCGGGTGATCCTCGCCACCGTCACCAGTTCGAAGGCGATGAGTGCCGTCATGGGTGGCCTCGGCGTGAACGGCAAGCTCGTCATCCTAGGGGCCGACGTCGAGCCGCTCTCCTTGAACGCGGTCGCGATGATCAGGACGCGGCAATCCGTGCAAGGATGGCCTTCCGGCGCCCCGCGCGATTCGGAAGACGCGCTGGCATTCAGCGTGCTCACCGGGGTTCGCGCGATGATCGAGACGGTTCCACTGGCACAGGCGCCGCAGGCTTACGAGCGCATGATGAGCGGCAAGGCTCGATTTCGGATGGTCGTCCTGCCGCGCGCTTGAACTTTCCCGGCTTGCGATGATCGGGCCGCCTTCAATCCGTCGCAGAAGGCGAGGGGTCGAGATATGCCGGCCGTGCCTCAAACCTACCTCGAGCGCGTCGTCAGGCTCCTGAACGAGCGGCAGCGGGTCCTGCTCGGATTGACGGGGCCGCCGGGCGCGGGGAAATCGACGCTCGCAACGGCGCTTCGCGAGGCCTTTGCCGATGTCTGCACTGTCGTGCCGATGGATGGATTTCATCTCGCCGGCGCCGAATTGCGGCGGCTCGGCCGCGAGCGACGAAAGGGCGCGCCCGACACTTTCGATGCCGCCGGCTATGTGGCGCTGCTGCGGCGAATTCGCCACCCGCATCCCGGAGAGACGGTCTACGCTCCCGAATTCCGCCGGGAAATCGAGGAACCCGTTGCCGGCGCGATCGCGGTGCTGCCGGACACGCCGTTGATCGTCACCGAAGGCAACTATCTGCTGCTGGACAGCGGATCCTGGGCGGACATCGCCGGTTTGCTCGATGAAACCTGGTACGTCGATCTCGATGCGCCGCTCAGACTTGGGCGTCTTATCGAGCGTCATGTGCAATTCGGCCGCACGGCGGCGGCGGCTGAAGAATGGGTTCGTTCGAGCGACGAAGCGAACGCGCGCCTCATCGAAACGACCCGGGCGAGAGCCGATGTCGTGTTTCGATGGTGATACGGTGATCTCACGGCGAGAAGCTCTGCGATTGCGCATGACGGACTCGAGCCGTTGGTCATGCCGCGTACCGCCTATCGAGTGTTGTATCGCTTGAACGGGCGGGGCACGCTCCGGCTTGTCGGATCGCTGCTCGGAGCAGGTCAACCAGCCGCAGTCTTGCAGCGAAGCGCCGCAGACAAGGGGGTATCGAATGAAAGGAGCAATCGGACTCGTGATCGGGCTTTTGGTCCCGGCGCTGCTCGCGATGTCGGGCAGCGTCGCGGCGCAGGAGAAGGGTGTTGCCGCGAAGGTGATGACGACGAAAGTGCTCGAGAACGACCGAGTGCTGGTGATCGAGAACCGCTTTGCTCCCGGGGCCGAGAATGCGAACGTTCCCCGCAACGCACGGGTCGTCAGGGCACTGACCAGCGGCACCCTTCAGCGAACCTACCCGGACGGCAAGGTCGAAAAGGTCGAGTGGAAGGCCGGGGATACCCAGTTCCTTCCCGCCGCGGGGAAGGACGCGCCGCAATACGTGACCAAGAACATCGGCAACACGGAGCTCGTGCTCTATCTCGTCGTGCTGAAGTAGCGGCGAGACGGCCTCCGCTGGGGCGAGGCTTCGTTTGTCCTCTCAGTCATGGTGATCGGAGTCGCCGAAGCCGTGGCGGGGCCGCCCGCGCCCGCTCGCGTCCGAGGCGTCCGGCAATGGCCTACTATTGATCGATGACCGGCCCGTCAACGGCCGTTCGAGTGGGATTCCGGACCCGATCGGGCAACCGGCTCCAGCGCGATCCGCCCGAGATGAGCACGACACGATCATCGCCAAACCAACTCGCGCCGGCCGTGGACAGCCGGGTCGTGCGGGCACGGCTGGCCGTCCTCCTCATGGCAATGCTGGTGCTGATCGGCGCCACGGTCGTCGTGGCGGTCGATCGGCTGCATGCCGCGGCGGCCGCCATGGATACGGTCTATCGCGACCGCGTACTGTGCCTGCAGCAGCTGCGCCTGGTCAGCGAAGGATATGTCGTACGCATCGCGAGCGCCCTGGCAGGCGCGCGCGAAGGCACGCTGGATGCGCCGAGGGCGATCGTCGAGATCGACGCCGCAGGGCGTGAGATCGCGGCGCAATGGAAGGCGTACAAGGCGACCTACCTGGTCGAGCGCGAGCGCCGGCTCATCGCGGAGGCCGAGCCGCTGATGCGGCGCGCCGACGACGTCGTGCGGCGCCTGCGTGCGGCGCTCGCAAGCGGTGACGCCAGGACCCTGCAGCGCATGGCGGGCCGCGACGTTCCCCTGGCGTTCCAGCCTGTGGCCGCCGTGATGAACCGGCTGCTCGATGTTCAGGCCGATGTGGCAAGGCAGGAGAACGACCGCAGCCAGGCGGCGTATCGGTTGACGGTATGGACGATGGTGGGCCTCATCGCGGTCACGCTCGCGGTGGGCGCGTGGCTCGCCTGGACGGTGTTGGCGCGCCATGCCGCCGCGGTGCTGGTCGCTTCGCAGGCGGCCGCAACGGGCTTCGAGAATTTCCGCAGTGTGTTCGAGATCTCGGCGACGATCATGCTGATCGCTGCGGAGAGGGACGACCGCGTGGCGGAAGTTAACCCGGCCTTCTGCGAATTTCACGGCGTCCGCCGCGAGGACGTCATCGGGCACACCCTGCGCGAGCTGGGCATCGGGCTGGTCGAGGAGGACCGGCAGCTCGCGATCGCCCGGTATCGCAGCGAAGGGCGCGTCCGCGCGATGGAAGCGCGCACGGTCCGGCGCGCGGGCGAGATCGCGACGATCCTGTTCAGCGCACAGGCCATCGAGTATCAGGGGCGACCCTGCCGGTTGTTGAGCGCCATGGACATCACGGCGTCGCAGGAGGCGATCCGGGCTCGCACGCTGGCGGAGGCCGCCAGCCAGGCGAAGAGCGAATTCCTGGCCCACATGAGCCACGAGATCCGCACGCCGCTCAACGCGATCCTCGGCCTGAACGCGCTCTTGTCACGCACCGCCCTCACTGCGGCGCAGGCCGGCTACCTCGAGAAATCGAGGATCGCGGCCGGCTCGCTTCTGCAGCTGATCGACCGGATCCTCGACTTTTCCAAAATCGAGGCCGGCAAGCTGGAGCTGGAGGACAGTGGGTTCGCGCTCGACGACCTGATCGAGAAAGTGACGGTCATCGTCGAGCACAGAGCACGCCAGAAGAATCTCCAATTCCGGACCGACGTCGCCGCCGGCGTGCCACGCCGCCTTGTCGGAGACGCCCAGCGCCTCGCACAGGTACTCGTCAACCTGATCGACAATGCCGTCAAGTTCACGCACGCGGGGAGCGTCGACGTCGTGGTCACGGGCGCCGCGCTCGAGGATCGGCGTGCCACGCTGCGCTTCTCCGTCAAAGACACTGGGATCGGCCTGAACGCCGCGCAGACCGAAAGGCTCTTCCGTCCGTTCAGCCAGGCCGATGCCTCGACGTCGCGGCGATTCGGCGGCACCGGTCTCGGGCTTGCGATCAGCCGCCAGCTGGTGGAGTTGATGGGCGGAACCATGGGCGTCGCCAGCGTTCCCGGGGAGGGCAGCGAGTTCTACTTCACGGCCGCCCTCAGATTGCAGCCCGAAACGGCAGGCGCCGCCTCCTCGCCTGATCTTCCCGGCCAGCCCGCAGCGGCGGTGCCGGACGCGCTGTTGCTGCCCGTCGACGACCCCGGAACTCTGGCGCTGCTCCGCGGGCGCCGTGTGCTGCTGGTGGAAGACAACGAGTTCAACCAGCTGGTCGCCAGCGAGCTGCTGGGCTCCGCCGCCGGCATGAGAGTCACGGTCGCGGCCACCGGCCCGGCCGCGCTCGAGAAGCTGCGCGAAGGAGCGTTCGACGCGGTGCTGATGGACGTGCAGATGCCGGAGATGGACGGCTACGAAGCCGCCAGGCGGATCCGCAGTGACGGCGCGCTTGCAGCCGTGCCGATCATCGCGATGACGGCGCATGCGACGGCGCGGGACCGCCAGATGTGCCTGGACGCCGGCATGAACGACTATGTCACCAAGCCATTCGATCCGCAGGTGCTGTTCGCCGTTCTGGCCAAATGGACGGCGGAGGCGCCGCGGCCCGCGTGGCAGAGGTCGGAACGGCACGCGGTCTCGTTCGAGCTCGGCCTGCAGCGCTGCCTCGGGAGGGGCGACCTGTACGAGAGGATCACCAGACGCTTCGTCGCAGAGCGAACGAACACGCCGGCCGCGGTCCGGGCAGCCTTGGACGCGGGCGATCCCGGCAAGGCTTTCGAGCTCGTGCACTCGCTGATCTCCACTGCCGGCGCGATTGGTGCATCGGTACTGTCGGAAGCCGCGCGGGAGCTTCAGCTGGCGATCGACGCCGGCGAGACGCTGCGCTGGCCTTCGTTGGTTCGCGAGCTCGAGGACGAGCATCACGCCGTCGCCGAAGAGTTGCGCAGCTACCTTTCGGGCAAAGGCGGATCGGAGGACGAGCCCGTGCAGGCAGTGCCGAGCGCCGGGCCGGGGAATCCGGACCGCGTTGGTAGTATCGGCACATGAGTTCCTCCACAGACCGCGGAGCCCCGGCCTCGTATTCGACCGCCGAGCTGGCGCGCCGTCTCGGCGTGTCTACGCCGACCGTGCAGCGGTGGGTCGATCTCGGTTACATCAAGGCCTGGAAGACCGCAGGTGGTCACCGCCGGATCGATGCCGACAGCGCGGAGCGATTCCTCGTCGAGCAGCGGCTGTCGGCTGTCGACGAAACGCCCGCGGCGGCCGCGCGCGCCGCGGGCGGGCCCGTGGTCCTGATCGTCGACGACAACCCCGATGATCGCGATCTGCTGAGCGCGCTGGTCGAGTCGACGCTGCCGGCGGCGACGGTAAGCGCGGTCGAGAACGGGTTCCAAGCTTTGGTCGCGATCGGGCGATCACCACCCGATGTGCTGGTGACCGACATCGTGATGCCGCACATGAACGGCCTGGAGATGATCAAGCACCTTTGCGGCGGGAGCGCGCAGCGGCCGGGAAGGGTCCTGGCCGTGACGAGCCACTCGCCCGAACAGATCGCCAAGCTTGGCGGACTGCCAGACGGCGTGAGGCTGGTCCGCAAACCGATCGACCCGGACACGTTCGCGGATGCGCTGCGGGCGGCTGTTGACGCCGGCTCGCTGCCGGCGCGCCCTTCGCGTCCCGCCGAGACCTAGAAGCCCCGCTCCGCCCGCGGCACGCCCGGGATTCCCCGAAACTGATCAACGGCCTGCGCCCTGGGGCCGGCGTCATGACAGCGCAAAGGACCGGCGCGGCGGCCTCATGTCGCTCACGCGTCTCGATTTGCGCTGATCTCGTCGAAAAAGTAGAAAAATCAAACGATTACGACTCTCGTGGTTGCATCGTTTGAAGTGTTCGTTTTATTCATTTCTTTTCTTTTGTTCATATCAGGCCCCTACCGATCGATACTGGCAGCTGTTTGTTTTCCCGCGGCGTCACCTCGTCGCCGCGAGGAATTCGCCAGCCTCGGAGAGGAGCCTCATGAACAACCTCAAGATATCGACCCGCCTCGCGCTTCTGATCGGCCTCGCCTCTCTTCTGCTTGCCGGCGTCGGCACCATCGGCCTCGTCGGCATTTCGAGATCCAACGAAGCCCTGCGTACGGTCTACGAGGACCGCACCGTCTGCATCGGCCAGCTTGACGCGGTCATGCGTGCGCTGATGCACACGCGACTGGCCATCAGCCGCGCGCTGATCACACCGACCGGGGAAGAAGCGGTCATCGCCGGGAACGAAATCAATGCCGATCAGAAGGTGGTGACCGAGAACTGGCAGGCTTACACCGCCACATTCCTGACCCCGGAGGAAAAGAAGCTTGCAGATGCTTTCGACGACGCGCGAAAGGCGTTCATCGGAGACGGGCTGATGCCGGCGCTTCGAGCGCTGCAGGGCAACGACGCGGCGGGCGCGCTGCGGCTCAACAACGAAAAGGTTCGTCCCCTCTTCGCGCCGGCGCAGCGTGGCATCGACGCCCTGATCAAGCTGCAGCTGGACGAAGCGAAGAAGGAATACCAGGAAGCGACGGCGCGCTACGAGACCATCCGGATCGTCGCCGTGACATCGATCCTGCTCGGTGCGGGTCTCGCGGTCGCCTTCGGAATCCTGCTGGCGCGCAGCCTCAACCGCTCGCTCGGGCACGCTGTGGAGGTCGCCGACGCGGTGGCGGCGGGCGACCTGACGCGCACCATCCACGTCCACGGCAAGGACGAGGTCGCGCGGCTGCTGAGCGCCATGAAGCAGATGAACGCGAGCCTGTCGAAGATCGTAGCGTCGGTCCGACAGGGCAGCGACAACATCGCCACCGGCTCGACGCAGATCGCCGCCGGCAACCAGGATCTGAGCTCGCGCACCGAGGAGCAGGCGAGCAACCTGCAGGAGACCGCCGCTTCGATGGAGCAGCTGACCGCCACCGTGAAGCAGAGCGCCGACAACGCGCGGCAGGCCAACCAGTTGGCCAATGCCGCCAGCACCGCGGCGGCCAAGGGCGGCGAGGTGGTCAGCCAGGTCGTGACGACGATGAAGGAGATCGCCGCGTCGAGCCAGCGGATGACCGAGATCATCAACGTCATCGACGGGATCGCGTTCCAGACCAACATCCTGGCGCTGAATGCGGCGGTCGAGGCCGCCCGCGCCGGCGAGCAGGGACGGGGCTTCGCCGTTGTGGCAGGGGAAGTGCGCAATCTGGCGCAGCGCAGCGCGCAGGCGGCGCGCGAGATCAAGGGAATGATCGGCGACAGCTCGGTCAAGGTGGAATCCGGCAGCAAGCTCGTCGCCGATGCAGGCTCCTCGATGGCGGAGATCGTCGAGCAGGTGAAGCGCGTCAACGATCTGATCGCCGAGATCACGAGCGCTTCGCTCGAGCAGAGCTCGGGCATCAGCCAGATCAACGAAGCGGTGATGCAGATGGACCAGGTGACGCAGCAGAATGCCGCGCTGGTCGAGGAGAGCGCCGCGGCTGCCGACAGCCTCCGGGCTCAGGCCGGCACGCTGGCCGAGATGGTCAGCGCGTTCCGCATCGACGCGACCCGGATCGAGGCGCCCGCCGCCGCTGACGCCCGGCCGGGCGCCGGCGCTGCGGCGCCGGCAAAGCGCCCCGTGCCGCGCAAGCCCGAGGCACGGCGCGCCGCCATGCGGCACGCCACCGGGGTGGCCGCTGCAAATGGCGGGCCCGCCCATCCTGCCGAGAAGGCCGACAAGGCCGAGTGGCAGTCGTTCTGAACCCGGTCGAACAACCCACGACCCGAGGCACCGATCATGGAGATGACCCAGGAAGCAACCCGCATCGCGTCGCAGCAGGCCGCGGTTCGCGCCGCCGCCGATCCGGCCGGTGCGCGCGCCCCGGTGTGCGAGCTCTTGAGCTTTCATCTCGGCGCCGAAGAGTACGGCATCGACATCCTCAAAGTGCAGGAGATCCGGTCCTACGAGCCGCCGACCCGGATCGCCAGCTCGCCGCGCTTCGTCAAGGGGGTCGTCAACCTGCGCGGCGTGATCGTCCCGATCGTCGATCTGCGCCTGAAATTCGCGCTCGAAGCCGCGGAGTACGGCGACCTCACGGTGGTGATCGTTCTGAACCTCATGGGCCGGATCATCGGCGTGGTGGTCGACTCGGTCAGCGATGTGGTGCAGCTTGGCGCCGAGCAGATAAAGGCCGCGCCCGCCATCGGCGGCAGCGTCGACGCAGAATGCATCACCGGCATCGCCTCGATTCATGGCGACGACCGTGAGCGGCTCCTGATCCTGCTCGACATCGAACGCCTGATGTCCTCCGCGGACATGGGCCTGGCCGACACGCCCTCGGGCTACTGAGGCTCGGCGTGGCCAGCGCCAAGATGGAACGCGTCCCGGCGGCCACCGGCAGCCGTTTTGCGCCAGCGAGGGGCGTCCGGGCCGCGCTGCTGGCGGTGTCGGCGCTGGCGCTGCTTGCGCTCTGGCTGCTGCCGGATCTTGCCGAACTGCGAAGCAGCCGCCAGTTCTTTCCGGTGGCGCTGCACACAATCTTCGAGTGCGCCGCGATCGTCTTTTGCCTGCTCGTATTCGCCGTCGCCTGGCACGCGTTCCGCCCGCAGCATGCCTCCAATGTCGCCGTCCTGGCCTGCGGCTTTCTTGCCGTCGCCATACTGGACTTCGGACACGCGCTCTCGTACGAAGGCATGCCGGACTTCGTCACCCCGGCTTCGCCGGACAAGGCCATCGCATTCTGGCTTTGCGCCCGATTCGCGGCGGACCTGACGCTTGTTTACGTCTGCTTCACGCCGTGGCGGCCTTTTGCCTGGCCGCGCGTCCGGTTCCGGCTGCTGCAGGCGACGCTCCTGGGCGTCGCTTGGATCTTCTATGTCCTGCTCTCGCACCCGGGCGCGGTTCCGTGGTTCTTCGACCCGGAACGCGGCCTGACGGTGGCGAAGCTTGCCGCGGAATGGATCGGGATCGGCCTGCTGTGCATCGTCGTCCTGCGCCTGAGGCGTTTGCGGACGGAACGCCTTGGATTCGACGTCGACCGGATGATCATCGCCTGCCAGCTGCTGATCCTTGCATCGATCTCGCTCAGCCTGTACACGAATCCGCATGACATCTTCATCCTTATCGGACATGCATGCAAGGTCGCGGCCTTCTATGTCGTCTACCGCGCCGTGTTTGTCGCCAGCGTGCGTCAGCCCTACGAGCAACTGACCGTCGAGATCGCGTTGAAGGAGACGGCGGAACGGAAGGTCATGAGCCTTTCGTACTTCGACTCGCTGACCGGCCTGCCGAATGCCGCGCACCTGCGGGAGAAAGTCGAGCAGGCGCTGGCGTCCCGCCGCGGCGGCGAGCGAATCGCACTGATGATCGCGAGCCTCGACGGGTTCACGTACATCAATGAAACGTACGGCCACGCATTCGGCGATCGCGTGCTCAAGATGGTGGCCGGCCTGCTGGCACGGCGCGCTGCAAGATTCGGCGGCGCGTTTCGCCTCGACGGCGACCGGTTCGTGATCCTGGCCGACGATCAGCGCGCCTGCAACGCGATCGGGGAGGGGGCCGAATGGCTGAGAGCCGAGATCGCGGAGCCGATGCGCGTCCTCGGCTCGGAGATCGCGATCTCGGCCTCGGTCGGGATATCGATCGCACCCGACGATGCGGGAGACTGCGAGGGCCTGCTGAAGAACGCGAGCTCCGCGCTGCGGACTGCAAGGGGCTTCTCGGGCGGGTCGTGGCTCGTCTACCAGCCTTCGATGAGCGAAAAGGCGATCGAGCGGGTGAACCTGCGATCAGGCCTGCGGCATGCCCTCGAGCGCAACGAGTTCACCCTTCACTACCAGCCCCAGTTCGACCTGCGAGCGCCGGCGTTGATCGGCGCCGAGGCCCTTTTGCGCTGGACTCACCCCGACGATGGGCTGGTGTCTCCCGCCCGGTTCATCCCCGAAGCCGAAGAGAGCGGGCTGATCGTCCCGTTGGGAAACTGGGTCTTGAAGGAAGCGTGCCGTCAGGCCATGAAGTGGCGGCGCGAGGGGTTCGAGCTTCCTGCGGTGGCGGTCAATATCTCAGCCCGTCAGTTCGAGATGTCGAACGTGGAGGACGCCGTGCGCGAGGCTCTATACGAATCGCAACTTCCCGCGCATGCGCTCGAGCTCGAGGTCACCGAATCCACTTTCATACGGGACACCGAATCCATCCTCGATACGCTGCAGCGCCTCAGGGCGGTCGGCGTGCGGGTCTCGATCGACGATTTCGGCACCGGATACTCCTGTCTCGCCTACCTTCACGTGCTCCCGATCGACAAGATCAAGATCGATCAGTCTTTCGTCCGGAGCCTGCGGCGCAACGCGGGCAGCGAGGCCGTCGTGTCCACGATCATCCAGCTCGCCCGCTCCCTGAACATGGGAACCGTGGCGGAAGGCGTCGAGGACGAGGCAAGTGCGGCGATCCTGCTGAGGCTCGGTTGCAGGCAGGCGCAGGGCCACCTGTACGGAAAACCGATGCCCGCCGATGAAATGACGGCGTTCCTGACGAAGCATGCCCACGGCGACGGCCTTCCTGGGCCGGGCGTTTCGCTTCGCCCGCAACTTGTCGGATCCGGCTGAGGGCCGAAAGCCGCGCCCCGGCGTGCGAAGTGCTACCACGCCACCGACATGGATCACCAGCTTCGCCCTTGCGCCACCGGTTGGAGGGATCACGCGAGACCCTTGTCCACGACCCCGGCGTAACATCGGCGCGCGGCGTACTTTCCCGGAAGCGGAATCGCCGCACGCGGCGGGAGGAGCCATGTTCGCAGGACATGTGGGCGTCGCGCTGGCGATCGGACGTGCCGAGAGGCGTGTGAACGTCGGCGTCTTCGTCGCCGCGGCGCTCCTGCTGGATCTCGTGCTGTGGGCGTTCGTCCTGCTCGGCTGGGAATCCGTCGCGATTCCGGCCGACTTCGCCGCCACCCATCAGGCGGAGTTCGTCTTCCCATACTCGCACGGACTCGCGGCGAGCCTCGCGTGGTCCATCGCAGCGGGAGCCGCGGCGCTCTTCCTGTATGCGCGGCTCCAAACGGCGAGGTGGCGGGCGGCGGCCCTCCTTGCCGCCGCGGTCTTCTCGCATTGGCTGCTCGATGCGCTGGTTCACCGGCCGGAGCTGCCGCTGCTGGGAACCGGGTCGCCCGCCGTCGGTCTCGGCCTTTGGAACAGCCTGGGCGTCGCGCTCGCCGTCGAGGCGCTTCTCGTCATTGCAGGACTGTGGGCCTTCCTCGTTCAGGGCGGCTTGTCCCGCGCGCGCGCGATCGCACTCGCCTCGCTCGCGGTCGCGATCCTCGCGTTCACGATCGCCGGCATGACGATCGCGCCCGCCCCGCCGACCGCCGGCGCCATGGCCAGCAGTTCCCTGATCACGCTGATCGTGATCTGCGTGCTGTGCGGTTGGCTGGGCAGGCCGCCGCGCGATTCTCCGAAAGGATCCTGAGCCAGGAAGCACGCGCCGGCTCCCGAAGCGGCCGGCGCGTTTCGGGCTCATCCGGGAACCTGATTTCGCTCGGGCCACGATGCATGGCAACATCGCATCGAGAGGCCATGCGTACCGGATTTGCGGTCCTTCTTGCATTTCTCCTGAGCGGCGCTCATGCGCAGCTGCGCGCCGATGCCTGCCGGGCGTTGATCCCGAGGTCGCTTTCCAACGCCGTGGCGCACGCGTTCCCGGGCTATCGGACGCCGCTGGAGTTCGACAACGCGCCTGAGGACACGAAGGCGAACGTGGCGCAGGGCGGGACCGGCTGCCTGGGGGTCGCGACCGCGGACTTCACCGGCGAGGGCATGAAGGACTATGTGCTCGGACTGGCGTCCTTCAAGGGAAGCAAGGGACTCGCCGTAATCGCGTTCCCGAGAAGGGGCGGCTGGGATTTCCACCGGATCACGAGCGGGGTGGAGGACGCCAGATACAGGCAGTACGTCGGCGTGGCGGCGCCTGGGCCGTATCGGCGCACGCAGGCCGTCACCGCGCCCTTGGGACCGGACGAGAAGCCGTCGATCGACTGCCCGCACTCGGCGGCGGTCGCCGGCACGGTCGAAGGCGCGAAAATCGTCTACTGCTACGACCGGGGGCGGTGGTCGTACGTCCGCGTTTCCGACTGATTCCCGACGTGGCTCGCACCGGCCGCGCCGCGCATCGGCTGGCGGCCCTCGTGCCTTTTCTTGCATAACGCAGCGCCCGGATCAAGAATGGGCGTCGCCGCGTCCGCCCCTGCGCGCCGGCCGGCCCGCGTGCTAAAAGGCAAATCCGAGGGAACCCCGAGCTTGCGCTTCGAATCCAGAGTCTCGACCGGCAGCGACGACTACGCGCGCAATCGCGACGGCATGCTTGCGCTGCTCGCGCGGGTCCGCGGCATCGAGCAGCGCGTGCGCGATGCCTCCGCGGCGTCGCGCGATCGCTTTGAGCGGCGCGGACAGCTGCTACCGCGCGAGCGGCTCGCGCTGCTGCTCGACCCCGGCGCGCCGTCGCTCGAACTGGCCACGCTCGCCGGCTACTGCCTCGACACGCCCGACCCGGACCGCAGCGTCCCGGGAGGCGGCGTGGTTGCGTTGATCGGCTTCGTGGCCGGGATCCGCTGCCTGGTCTGCGCCTCGGACTCCGGCATCGACGCTGGCGCGCTGCAGCCGATGGGCCTGGACAAGATGCTGCGCGCGCAGGAACTCGCGCTGGAAAACAAGCTTCCCTTCGTTCAGCTTGTCGAGAGCGCCGGCGCGAACCTGATGGCGTACCGCGTCGAGGACTTCGTCCGCGGCGGCGGCTTCTTTCGCAACCTCGCGTTGATGTCGGCAGCCGGGCTGCCGGTGGTCACGGTCACGCACGGGAGCTCGACCGCGGGCGGCGCGTACCAGACGGGCCTTTCGGACTACATCGTCATGGTGCGCGGGCGCACGCGCGCCTTCCTGGCAGGCCCGCCGCTGCTGCTCGCGGCGACCGGTGAAATCGCGACGGAGGAGGAGCTCGGCGGCGCGCTGATGCATACCGGCGTGTCGGGTCTGGGCGACTACCTGGCCGAGGACGACCGCGAGGCGCTGGCGATCGCGCGCCGCATCATGGGCGGCATCGAGTGGGACGGGTGCTGCACCCCGGCGGGCTCCGCGCGGTCATGCAAGCCGCCGCGGTACGACGCGGAGGAGCTGCTCGGAATCATGCCGATGGACTACAAGCAACCGGTCGACATGCGCGAGGTCGTCGCCCGCATCGTCGACGACTCCGACATCTTCGAGTTCGGCGAGCGCTACGGCGGCGCGACCGTGTGCGTGAACGTGCACATCGACGGCTGGCCGGTGGGCATGCTCACGAACAACGGGCCGATCGACCCCGCCGGCGCCAACAAGGCCACGCACTTCATCCAGGCCTGCTGCCAGGCGCGCACGCCGATCGTCTACTTGAACAACACGACCGGCTACATCGTCGGCCGCGCGTATGAAGAAGCCGGGATGATCAAGCACGGCTCGAAGATGATCCAGGCCGTGACCAATGCGACCGTGCCGCAGATCACCTTCTACTGCGGCGCTTCGTTCGGCGCCGGCAACTACGGGATGTGCGGCAGGGGCTTCAAGCCGCGCTTCTGCTTTTCGTGGCCGAACGCGAAGACCGCAGTGATGGGCGGCGAGCAGGCCGCCCGGACGATGGCGATGGTGCAGGCCGCCGCGGCCGAGCGAAAGGGCGTGCCCCTGGATGCCGCCCGGCTCGACGCGCTGCAGGCGAAGATCATCGGCGAATTCGATCGCCAGATGAGCGTGTTCGCGACCAGCGCGCGCCTGCTCGACGACGGCGTCATCGACCCGCGCCGGACGCGCGCCGTGCTGTCCGAGGTGCTGTCGATCTGCCGCGATGCCGAGCGGCGCCGCCCGCAGCCGATGCAGTTCGGGGTGGCGCGTCCGTGAGATCGCCTTCGTCGGCGCTGACCGCGACCGCCTGATGCCCGGCCCGACCCCGTTCGGCAAGCTCCTGATCGCCAACCGCGGCGAGATCGCGCTGCGCATCCTGCGCACAGCGCGGGCGATGGGATTCGAGACGGTCGCCGTGTACTCGACGGCCGACGCCGGCGCGCCGCACGTGCGGGCCGCCGACGAGTCGGTCTGCATCGGCGCGCCAGCGCCCGCAGAGTCGTACCTGAACATCGGCCGCATCGTCGAGGCGGCTCGCGCCACGGGTGCTGGCGCGATCCACCCCGGCTACGGCTTCCTGGCCGAGCGGGCGGACTTCGCGCAAGCCTGCGCCGATGCCGGACTGGTGTTCGTCGGGCCCTCCGCGGCGGCGATCCGCGCGATCGGCGACAAGGCCGGCGCGAAGACGCTGATGGCCGCGGCCGGCGTCCCTTGCCTGCCGGGCTACCAGGGCGAGGATCAGGACGACGCGCGCCTGCGCGCCGAGGCCGGTCGCCTCGGCTACCCGCTGATGATCAAGGCCGCGGCGGGAGGCGGCGGCCGCGGAATGCGCCTGGTACGCCGGGCCGAAGACTTCGCGCCCCTGCTCGCGGGCGCACGCTCGGAGTCGCTGGCCGCCTTCGGCGATGCGCGGCTGCTGCTCGAGCGCGCGCTGGCGAAGCCGCGCCATGTCGAAGTCCAGATCTTCGCCGACCGCTACGGCCACGCGATCCATTTGGGTGAGCGCGACTGCTCCGTGCAGCGCCGGCACCAGAAGCTGATCGAGGAATCGCCGTCGCCGGCGGTCGGCGCCGACCTGCGCTACCGCATCGGCGCGGCCGCCGTCGATGCGGTCAGGGCGGCCGGCTACGAGGGCGCGGGCACGGTCGAATTCCTGCTCGACGGCGACGGTGCGCACTACTTCATCGAGATGAACGCCCGCTTGCAGGTCGAGCATCCGGTCACCGAGGCGGTCACCGGGCTGGACCTGGTCGAGTGGCAGCTTCGGATCGCCGGCGGCGAACGCCTGACGATCAGCCAGCCGCAGGTCCGGATCGACGGGCACGCGATCGAGGTGCGGCTGTGCGCCGAGAACGCGCGGCGGGATTTCGCGCCGCAGAGCGGCCGTCTCGGCGTGTGGCGCGCATCGCCGCTGCTGCGCGTCGAGCATGGCCTCGAAAGCGGCGCCGCGATCGCACCGCACTACGACTCGATGCTCGCCAAGCTGGTTGCGCACGGCCGCGACCGCGAAGAGGCGCGGCGCCGGCTGCGGCGCGGATTGGCCGATACGGTCGCGCTGGGGATCACCACCAACCAGGCGTTTCTCGCCGCGTGCCTCGGGCACCCTTCGTTCGCAGCGGGCGAGGCGACGACGGCATTCATCGCGGCCAATCGGGACGAGCTGCTGGCTCAACAGGACGCGGGCATCGGCGAAGCGCTGGCCGTTGCCGCGGCGCTGCTCTATCCACCGGGGCGCGAGCCCGGCGTCGGGCCGCTCTCGATCCCGGTGCGGCTGCGAATCCAGGATTCCGTTGCAGGCGCCGCCGTCACGCACGAGGGCAGCGGTGCCTGCCGCGTGCGCGCGGAAGGCGGTGACTTCGAGCTTCGCCTGCTGGAGGTCGGCGCGCACGATGCCTTTCTCGTCTGCAATGGCGTCGGGCGCACGGCCGTCTTCCACCGCGAGGGCGCGACGCTGGATCTCCACTACCGGGGCCGGCCGTGGCGGATCGAGGATGTGACGCGCGAGGCGGCGCTTCGGCCGTCATCGACGGCCGCAGACGGTTCACTTCGCGCTTCGATGAACGGGCGCGTCGTGCGGGTGTCGGCGGCAGTCGGCGATGCCGTCGATGCGGGGCAGCCGATCCTCACGCTGGAGGCGATGAAGATGGAGCACGTCCACGCCGCGCCGCTCGCCGGCCGCGTCAAGGCGATCCACGTCCGCGTCGGTGATCAGGTCGCAGCCGACCGTGTAGTGGCCGTGGTCGAACCATAGGCCTTTCCCTCCCGCAAGCGGGAGAGGGGGTAAAGACAGGGAGGTAGTGAATGGAACTCACCGGCGAACACGAACAGCTGCGGCGCACGGTCAAACGCTGGATCGACACCGAAGTCAACCCCCATGTGGACGAATGGGAGCGGGCCGAGATCTTTCCTGCGCACGATGTGTTCCGCCGGATGGGCGAGCTCGGCCTGCTCGGCCTGACCAAGCCCGAGGCATACGGCGGCCTCGGCCTGGACTATTCGTTCGGCGCCGTGCTGGCCGAGGCGCTCGCAGACATCAATTGCGGGGGCGTTCCGATGGCGATCGGCGTACACACCGACATGTGCACGCCGGCGCTGGCGCAGCGCGGCAGCGACGAGCTGCGGCGCGAGTTCCTGGCGCCCGCGATCCGCGGCGAATACGTGGGCTGCCTGGGCGTTTCCGAGGCCGGCAGCGGCTCCGATGTCGCCTCGATCCGGACCACGGCGCGCAAGGACGGCGCCGACTACGTGATCAACGGCGGCAAGATGTGGACCACCAGCGGCACGCAGGCCGATTTCTGCTGTCTTCTCGCCAACACTTCGGAAGGTCCCCCGCACCGGAACAAGTCGTTGATCGTCGTGCCCATGAAGACGCGCGGCGTGCAGGTCGCGCGCAAGATCCGCAAGATCGGGATGGATTCGTCGGACACGGCGCAACTGTTCTTCGACGACGTCCGCGTGCCGCAGCGCTACCGGATCGGCGACGAGGGGATGGGTTTCGTCTACCAGATGGAGCAGTTCCAGCTCGAGCGGCTCTGGGCCTCGCTGAACGGCTGCGAGACCGCGCAGCGCGCGATCGACCTGACGATCGAGTACACCCGCGAGCGCAAGGCGTTCGGGCGGTCGATTCTCGACAACCAGTGGGTGCACTACCGGCTCGCCGAGATGCAGACCGAGGTCGAGGCTTTGCGGGCGCTGAACTGGAAGGCGGTCGAACGCGTCGTTCGCGGCGAGGATGCGACCCGGCTCGCGACCATGGCCAAGCTGAAGGCGGGCCGCCTGATGCGAAGCGTCGCCGACGGCTGCCTGCAGTTCTGGGGCGGCATGGGTTACGCGGACGAAAGCACGATCTCGCGGATCTACCGCGACTCGCGGCTGGCTTCGATCGGCGGCGGCTCGGACGAGGTGATGCTGCAGATCCTGTGCAAACTGATGGACACGTTCCCCGGCTGACAGGGGATCGTGCCGGCCGTCACCCCCTGGAGCGAACCGCGATGTCCGACAAGGTCGTCATCACCTGCGCCCTGACCGGCGTGCTCACGGATCCGGCGCGGCACCACGTGCCCGTCACGCCGGAGCAGATGGCGCGAGAAGCGAAGGCCGCGTACGACGAGGGCGCCAGCGTGATGCATGTCCACATCCGCGACCAGCGGCCCGGGCGCGGCCATCTGCCGAGCTGGGACCCGGACGTGTCGGCGCAGGTGCAAAACGCGATCCGGGGGGCCTGCCCGGGCGTGATCGTCAACCACACGACGGGCGTCGTCGGGCCCGACTACGGGATGGCGGTCGAATGCGTGCGCCGGACCCGCCCCGAGATCGCCGCCTGCAACGCCGGTTCGCTCAACTACCTGAAGCTCAAGGCCGACGGCTCCTGGGCGTGGAAGCCGATGATCTTCGACAATCCGCCCGAGAAGGTGAAGGATTTCGTCGACGCGATGAACGAGGTCGGCTGCCGGCCCGAGTTCGAATGCTTCGACGTCGGCATCGTGCGCTGCGTAGGGATGTACCAGCGTGCCGGCATCTATCGCGGGCCGCTCGACTACAACTTCGTGATGGGTGTCGAATCGGGCATGCCGGCCGATCCGGACCTGCTGCCGATCCTGCGCAGGCTGATCGTGCCGGGGTCGAGCTGGCAGGTCACCGCGATCGGGCGCTCGGAGGTCTGGCCGCTGCACCGCCGGTGCGCGGAGCTCGGCGGGCACCTGCGGACCGGCCTGGAGGATACGTTCTACCTCCCCGACGGCGAGAAGGTCGCCTCGAACGGACACCTGATTGCACGCATCGCCGCCTATGCGCGCGAGGCGGGACGAGCCATCGCAACGCCAGCCGAGGCGCGGGAGCTGTTGCAGCTTCGCTAGGAGAGCGGCTTCCCCAGCCAGTGGCTGGTCAGGTAGGGGTCCGATCCCGTCTCGACCGCTTGCGACCGCGCGTCGAATTCATCGATCGGCACCGGGCGGCCGAACAGGTAGCCCTGGAATTCCTCGCAGCCCAGGCTCAGAAGAAGCTGCCGCTGCTGCTCGGTTTCGACGCCTTCGGCAATCACCTTGAGCTTCATGCTCTTCGCCATCGCGATGATGGTCTGGACGATGGCGAGGTCGCTGGCATCGCTGGCGATGTCGCGCACGAAGGACTCGTCGATCTTGAGCTGATGCAGGGGCAGCCGCTTCAGGTACCGCAACGAGGAATAGCCGGTGCCGAAGTCGTCGAGGGAGAAGCGAACGCCGACCTGCCTCAGCGCGTTCATCGTGGCGATCGTGTCTTCGACGTCCTCCAGCAACAGGCTCTCGGTCAGCTCCAGCGTGAGCAGTTCGGGGTTGATCTCGTAGCGCCGCACGCAGTCGCGCACCGCCTCGACGAAGCCGCCGCCGTGGAACTGCCGGGCGCTGACGTTCACGCACAGGACCAGCTCCCGGGTCCGCGCGTCCTTCGCCCAGGCCTGCAGCCGGGCGCACGCGGTCGCAAGCACCCATTGCCCGATCGGGACGATGAGATCGGTGCGCTCCGCCAGCGGTATGAACTGCGCGGGCGGCACGCGGCCCCGCACCGGGTGCATCCAGCGGATCAGCGCCTCGGCGCCGAACGCACGGCCCAGCCGGTCGACCTGGACCTGGTAGTGCAGCTCGAACTGCGCTTTCTTCAGCGCCTGGTGCAGCTCGCCTTCGAGCGCCGCCTGGGCGTTGATGGCTTCCTGCATCTTCGGGTCGAAGAACCGGATGCGGTTGCGGCCGGCTTTTTTCGCCTGGTACATCGCGATGTCGGCCTGCTTGACCAGGTCGACGTCGGGGTCCTCGCGGCTGTTGAAGATCGTCGCGCCGATGCTGCCCGTGCAGTGATGTTCGTGCGACAGCAGCTTGTACGGCGGACGCAGGGCGGCGAGGATCTTGCCGCACACCCGCTCGGTCTGCTTCGCTGCCTCGACGATCTCTTCGCTCAGGCCTTCCAGGATCACGACGAATTCGTCGCCGCCCATGCGTGCGATGGTGTCGCCTTCACGCACGCAGGATCTCAGCCTGGCGGCGACATGCCGGAGCAGGGCGTCCCCGATCGAATGCCCGCGCGTGTCGTTGAGCGACTTGAAGTCGTCGAGATCGATGTAAACCAGCGCCCCATGCCTGCCGGTCCGCCTGCTCGCCGCCATCGCCAGGCGCAGCCGGTCCTGCAGCAGGCGCCGGTTCGGCAACTCGGTCAGATAGTCGTAGAACGCCAGGTGCCGGATCTTCTCTTCCGAGGCCTTGCGGTGGGTGATGTCGATCAGGTACGCGATCGTCAGCGCGCCTTCCTTGAGCTCCAGCCGCTTGGCCGAGATGAACACCGGGAACCGCGACCCGTCCATGCGCTGTCCGGTCGTCTCGAACCCCGATTCGACCGGGCCCGCGCGCGCGGGCCGGCCGATCCGGTCCTCCAGCTCGGGGCGGCATTGCGGCGCGACCTGGTCGAGCAGCGGCCGGCCGCGGACTTCCTCGGCGCTCGCGTAGCCGAAGGTCTGCAGGTAGACGGCGTTGACGTCGATCATCAGGCCGTCGCGCACGAACGCCACGCTGATCGGCGACTGCTCGATGACGGCGCGCAGGCGCATCTCGCTCTCGCGCAGCGACTCCTCGGCGCGCTTGCGCGCGGTGATGTCGCGCGACGAGTTGAAAATGACCGTGCCGCCGTCGAACTCGATCGGGTACCCGCTGACCTCGACGTCGAACACCGTGCCGTCCTTGCGGCGGTGGCGGCTTTCGAACTGGGACCTCTCCCGATGCGCGATCTGACGGCGAAGCGCCTCGGCCAGCTCGCCGCCGGTCAGTCCGGCGTCCCACCGGGACACGTTCATCCCGAGCATCTCCTCGCGAGCGTAGCCGAGCATCCCGCAGAAGGAGTCGCTTGCCTCGAGCAGGTTGCCGGCGGCGTCGAGGATGTGGACGCCGTCGCTGGCATTGCGAAGGAAGGCGCGGTTCTTCTCGCTTTCGCGCTTGAGCACCGCCCGCGCCTTCTCGTGCTCGGCGCGCGAGCGCAGGGTCCGGATGCCGAAAGCGAGGTCTCGCGCCAGCTGCTCGAGCAGCTGCACTTCGTCGACACCGAACGCGAAGGGCGCGCGCGAGTAGATCGCGACCGCGCCGAGGACCGCGTCGTCGGCCGCGAGCGGCAGCGCGATGCACGACTGGTAGCCTCGGAGGCGGGCGGCGTGGCGCCACGGCCGGGTCGTCGGATTGCTGTCGAAATCCTGGATGGCGACGGTTGCGCCGGTCCGGATCGCGGTGCCCACCGGCCCCTGGCCCCTTTGGTTGTCGTGCCAGCTGACGTTCACCGAGTCCAGGTATCCGTCGTCGTGTCCCGATCGGGCGACCGGCAGCACGGTCCTGGCCGCGTCGTGCTGCGCGAAGCCGACCCAGGCCATCGCGTAGCCGCCGACCTCGACGGCGAGCTTGCAGATCTGCTCGAGAAGCTCGGGCTCGCTGTCGGCCCGCACCAGCAGCGAGGCGCACTGGCTGAGGAGCTTGAAGGCGCGGCTCAGGATGCCCTCGTTCTCCTCGGCGAGCTTGCGCTTCGTCACGTCCATGCTCGTGCCGGCCATCCGCAGCGCGCGCCCGGCGCGGTTTCTCTCGACCACGGTGCCGCGGCAGGCGAGCCAGATCCATTGCCCGTCCTTGCGGCGCATCCGGTATTCGATTTCCAACCCGGGTGATCCCGCCTTCAGGTGTGCGCGGAAAGTCGACAGGACGCGCTGTGCGTCGTCCGGGTGCAGCATCGATTCGAAGGTCGCGGCGTCGGCGTCGATCTCCCCGGGGGCGTAGCCGAGCATGGCGACCAGGCGCGGGTTGCCGATGAACCGCCCGCTGGCCACGTCGAGATCCCACATGCCGAGGCTGGCGCCGTCCAGCGCAAACTCCATGCGCCGCAGACGCGCCTCCACGACATCGCTCGGTCCCGGGGCTTCAACGCCTCGAGGACGATCGACTCTGACGGCACGCATCACGCAGGTCTCCGGGCGCACGTTTTCGGTCGAAGCGCGAAAGTGGCTTTGACGCCGCCAATGATCCGGATTCGCGACGGCCGGGCAGGCGGGATGAGAAGCGCAAAGGACGCGCTTCTCACGCGTTCGGTCGTGCGAGCCTCCGCGCGCCGGGGCGCGGCTCACGGCGAACGAATCTCATTCCTCGGCGCCGCCTTGCCGCGCGAATCGCGAGTAGTTTCTCTTGCGCCCGGCAGAAGCGATTTGCCGCGCGTCAAGAAGCGACGGCAGCCGGCGGCTCGGCTTCCGCCGCCTGCGCTGCCTTCTCGCGACAGGTGCGCGCGACCTGTTCGCGGATGATCTCGGCCAGGCGCAGCGCCCCAGGACCCGCGTAGTCGCGGTCGGCGAACACCAGGTAGAGCTCCGCGGACCGCCTCGCACCTTCGCGCAGCGGCAGCGGCCTGAGCTGACCGCGCTCCAGCTCCTCGCGGATCGTCTCCTCGGGGAACCACGCGAAGCCCAGCCCCATGCAGGCGGCGTGGATCGACGTCGCCTTGTGGCTGACCGTCCAGATCTGCTCCGCGCCCACCCAGCTGCCGCTGCGCCGCTGGCTGCCGGTGTCGCGGATCACGAGGTGCCGATGCTTGCGCAGGTCCTGCAGCGTCAGCTCGCGGCCGAGGCGGTGCAACGGATGGTTAGGGTGGGCCGCGGCGACGAAGCTCGCCTGCATCAGCGCATCGCCGGCGAACCCCTGCGGGATCTGCGAGCCGATCGCCAGGTCGATCTTGCGCTCGAGCAGCATCTCCTCGGTGCCGCTGAGCACGGTTTCGTACAGCTCGATGCGCGTCTGCGGCTGTTCGTCGGCGAAGCGGGCGAAGCACTGCAGCAGCAGCCAGGTCGGGAAGATGATCTCGACCGCCAGGCGCAGTTCGGGCTCCCAGCCGGCCGCCAGCGTGCCGGCCGCGTCTTCGAGGGAACCGGCTTCGTCGAGCAGGGCCCTGGCCCGCCGGTACAGCACGTGCCCGGTTGGCGTCAGGTGGGCCTTGCGGCCGATCACCTCGAACACCTTGACCCCGAGCAGTGCCTCCAGCTTCTGCACGGCATAGGTGACCGCCGACTGGCTCTTGTGGAGGGCTTCGGCGGCCTGGGCGTAGCCGCCCGCATCCACCACTGCCAGCAGCGCCCGCCACTGGTCCAGGCTGATCCGGGGGTTGTGGCTCATCGATCCGATCTGTCCAATGATCTATCCAATTATTAGATAAATAGACGCCAAATTTTGTTCTTTTTTATCAGTGGAATCAATAGTCAAATGGCGACAGCTCGGAATTGAGACGTTCCTACAACCCCATCAGAAAGTTCTGATCATGACAACCCTCCTTCAGATCAATAGCAGCATTCACAACGGCAGCGGCCAGTCGAGCCGCCTGGCCGAACGCTTCGTTGCGGCTTTCCGCGAGCGCAACCCGAACGCCCGCTTCGTCAAGCGCGACCTGGCTGCCGAAGCCGTGCCGCACCTGACCGCGGAGCGTTTCGGCGCGTTCACCGCCAAGCCCGAACAGGTGAGCCCGGCCCAGCAGGCGGTGCTCGCCTACTCCGACGCGCTCATCGACGAACTCAAGCGCGCCGACGTGATCGTCCTCGGGCTGCCGATGTACAACTTCGGCGTGCCGTCGCAGCTGAAGGCGTATTTCGACCACATCGCCCGCGCTGGTGTCACGTTCCGCTACACGGCCAGCGGCCCGGAAGGTCTGCTCACTGGCAAGAAGGTCTACGTGTTCGCGGCTCGTGGCGGCCAGTATGCTGGCACGGCCCTCGATACGCAGACCGGTTACGTGCGCGACTTCTTGCGCTTCCTCGGCATGACGGACGTCGAATTCGTGTACGCCGAAGGCTTGGCCATGGGACCGGAAACGCGCGACGCCAGCCTGGGCAAAGCGGCGGAGCAGGCCCTGCGACTGGCTGCCTGAGCAGCCGGCTCCGAAAAACCTCACTGGGGAAAACCAAATGAACAAGTTCTTCGAATCGATCTCGCCCTATGCAGCTCTGGCCGGCCGCATCCTGATCGCGGTGATGTTCGTGCTGGCCGGCTGGAGCAAGATCGGCGGCTACGCCGGCACTCAGGGCTACATGCAGTCCCACGGGGTCCCTGGCGCGCTGCTGCCGCTTGTGATCCTGCTCGAGCTGGGCGGCGGCCTGGCCATCATCGCCGGCCTGTTCACGCGGCCGATCGCGTTGCTGCTGGCCGGCTTCTGCATTCTCACCGGGCTCCTGTTCCACGCGGGCTCGCCCGACCAGGCTCAGCAGATCAATTTCATGAAGAACCTCGGTTTGGCGGGCGGCTTCCTGTTCCTGGTCGCCTACGGTGCCGGGCGGTTGAGCGTCGACCACGCATTGAAACGCGCGTGAAAGCACGCATCTAGCGGATCTGCCCCGCCGGCCGTTGCCGGCGGGTGACCTCCGGAGGGTAGTGATGAGCTCCAATGCCCCACGCACGCTGATCCACGTCATCGAGTCGGTGCCGGCGTCCGACGGCGCCGGTGTCAAGCTGCGCCGCAGCCTCGGCAGCCAGCGCGGCATGCACGTCGACCCGTTCCTGATGCTCGACGAGTTCTTCTCCGACAACCCGGACGACTACCTCGCCGGCTTTCCCGCGCACCCGCATCGCGGCTTCGAGACCGTCACGTACATGCTCGACGGCCACATGCGGCATGAGGATCACCTCGGAAACCGCGGCGACCTCGGTCCCGGCAGCGTGCAGTGGATGACTGCCGGGCGCGGCATCATCCATTCCGAGATGCCGCAGCAGACCGAGGGCCGGATGCGTGGCTTCCAGCTGTGGATCAATCTGCCGTCGAAGGAGAAGATGAAGCCGGCAGGCTATCGCGACATCGCGGCGGCCGAGATCCCGGTCGTGCAATCGCCCGGCGGGGGCAGGGTGAAGGTCATCGCCGGAACCTTCGGCGACGTATCGGGCCCGATCAACGGGGGTGCAAAGCTGTCGACGGACCCGCTCTATCTCGACGTGCATCTTCCGCCCGGCGGCGAATTCGACACCCGCCTCACGCCCGGCCACAACGCGTTCCTGTATGCCTACGACGGCAGCGCCGAGATCGGCCCTGCCGGCCAGGCAAAGACCTTGCCCCACCGCTCGGCGGGCGTGCTGTCCGATGGTGCGGAGTTGCACGTGAAGGCGGGCGCTCAAGGCGCGCGCTTCCTGGTGCTCGCAGCCAGGCCGCTGCGCGAACCGGTCGTGCAGTACGGCCCCTTCGTGATGAACACGCGGGAGGAGATCGAGCAGGCGCTCGCCGACTATCGCGACGGCCGCCTGGCCGCCTGACACCTCTGACTCCCCTCTCCCGCTTGCGGGAGAGGGGCCGGGGGTGAGGGCAGCTGCCGAAGCTCCGCTGCCTACCCTCACCCTGACCCTCTCCCGCAAGCGGGAGAGGGGACTATGAGGTAGCCGAATCACTCCGCGCTAGCCGCCAGCGCCTGATCGATATCCCAAAGAATGTCGTCGATCGACTCGATACCGATCGACAGTCGCACCATCTCGGGCCGCACGCCGGCCCGCATCTGCTCGGCCTCCGACAGCTGCCGGTGCGTCGTCGACGCCGGATGGATCACGAGCGATTTCGCATCGCCGATGTTGGCCAGGTGCGACAGGAACTGGAGCCGGTCGATGAATCGTTCGCCGGCTGCGGCGCCGCCCTTGATGCCGAACGTCATCACGCCGGCGGCGCCGGGCTCGCCCTCGACGCTGCGCAGGTACTTGCTCGCCAGCGCGTAGTACGGGCTCGACCGCAGGCCGGGCCAGCTGACCCATTGCACGCGCGGATGCCGCTCGAGGAACGCGGCGACGCGCCGCGCGTTGTGGCAGTGGCGCTCCATCCGCAGGTGCAGCGTCTCGATCCCCTGCAGCAGGAGGAACGCCGACAGCGGCGCCAGCGCCGCTCCGTGCACGCGCAGCACCTCCATGCGCGCCTTCATCGTGTAGGCGAAATCGCCGAAGGTCTCCCAGAACGTGACGCCGTGGTAGCCGCGCGACGGCTGCACCATGTCGGGGAAGTTGCCGTTGCTCCAGTCGAAGCTGCCACGCTCGACCAGCACGCCGCCGAGCGTGGTGCCGTGGCCGCCGAGGTACTTGGTCGCCGAATGCACGACGATGTCGGCACCCCAGTCAAACGGCCGGCACAGGTACGGCGAGGCCATCGTGTTGTCGACCATCAGCGGCACGCCGGCGCCGCGCGCGATCGCCGCCACCGGCTCGATGTCGAGCACGTTGATCCTCGGGTTGCCGAGCGTCTCGCCGTACAGAAGGCGCGTGCGCGGCTTGAGCGCGCGGCGGAAGTTCTCCGGATCGTCGGGGTCGACGAACGTGGTCTCGATCCCCATCTTCGGCAGCGTCACCGCGAACTGCGAATAGGTGCCGCCGTACAGCATGCTGGAGGCGACAACGTGGTCGCCCGGCTGCACGATCGCCAGGATCGCGGTCATCTGCGCCGACATGCCGCTCGCGGTGGCCACCGCGGCGCGGCCGTTTTCGAGCGCGGCAACGCGCTCCTCGAGCACCGCGACAGTCGGGTTGCTGATGCGCGAGTAGACGTTGCCGAAGGTCTGCAGGTTGAACAGGCTCGCCGCGTGGTCGGCCGAGTCGAACACGTACGACGTCGTCTGGTAGATCGGGGCGGCGCGGCTCCCCGTCACGGGATCCGGCAGCTGCCCGGCATGCAGGCACAGCGTTTCGATTCCGAAGGCGCGGTCGGCCATGGCGTTGAAGGGCGCGGGTGGAGGGTCGATTCGCGGTCTTGCGGCCGCCGCTAAAAGGGCAGCTGGCGCGGCCGGCGCGCGGACACGATCCGCGTGTTGACGCCCGCCCACCCGAGGCCCCCGAAAAGCCGCGCGTGCTCGATCTTCACGCAGTGATCCATCACGACCTCGAGGCCCGCGGCGCGCGCCTTCGCCGCAGCCTCGTGGTTGACCACCCCGAGTTGCATCCACAGGCAGCGTGCGCCGATTGCGATCGCCTCGTCGGCAATCGGGCCGATGTCGGCAGACCGCCGGAAGCAGTCGACGAGGTCGATCGGTCCTTGCGCCGCGTGCGCGGCCGCCAGATCCGGATAGCAGGCGCGGCCGAGCACCTCCGGGTACCTCGGGTTGACCGGAATCATCAAGTAGCCGTGCTCGATCAAGTACTTGGCGACGAAGTGGCTGGGGCGGTTCCAGTCGGCGGAGACGCCGACCACCGCAATGCGCCGGCAGTCGCGCAGGATTCGTCGCAGCGTCTCGCTGTCGGTTTCGTCGGTCATGTCGAATGTCCTCGCGCCGGACTATCCAGCCCCCGTGCCCGGATCATGCGCCGCTGCGATTCTATCCACGCGCGCGGTGCGAAGGCGCCAGGCCTCGATCGCGCGCCGCTGGAATCCGGCGATGTCGCCGGCGCCGGTGGGCTCGAAGCCGAGATGGCGCCACGCGCGCTCGAGCTCGAGCAGGGGCTGGCTCGCGTCGATGGCGGCGGCGCCGGTTTGCTTCGACAGCTTGGCGCCGTACGGGTCGAGCACAAGCGGGATGTGGCGATAGCAGGGCGTCGGCAGTCCGAGTGCGCGTTGCAGGTAGATCTGCCGCGCGGTGTTGTCGAGCAGGTCGGCGCCGCGGACGACGTGGCTGATGCGCTGGAACGCGTCGTCGACCACGACCGCGAGCTGGTAGGCCCACAGCCCGTCGGCCCGGCGCACGACGAAATCGCCGACCTCGCGCGCGAGCTGCTGCTCCTGACGGCCCAGCGCCTGATCCTCGAAAACGATGGTTTCATCGGGAACCCGCACCCGCATCGCGGCCGGGCCGGGCGGGGGCGGACGCCTGCGACAGGTGCCCGGGTAGACGCCCGGCGGTGCGCCGGGCTCCTGCTTCGCCGACGCCAGGCGGCTGCGCGAGCAGCTGCAACGGTAGATCAGCCCCGCCCCTTGCAGCTGCTCCAGGGCGGCCTCGTACGCGGCGCCTCGCGTGCTCTGGTACAGCACGGGTTCGTCGGACCGCAGCCCGAGCGCACCGAGCGCGGCGAGTTGCTGCTCGACCGCCGACACGACAGCGCGTGGCGGATCGATATCCTCGATTCGAATCAGCCACTTGCCGCCATTGGACCGCGCGTCGAGCCAGCTCGCCAGCGCGGCTGCGAGCGATCCCGCGTGCAGCGGTCCCGTCGGGGAAGGTGCAAAGCGTCCCCGGTAGTGACTGTTCATGGAGAGTCCTCAGTTTCGATCGAAACGGCACACGGACCATGAACCGCGTGCCAGCAAAAATGACGCTCGTGAATGCCGCGGGGGGTGCTCGAGGGGAGGCGCAGTCCACCCTCGAAGCCGATCCTCCCGGTTTTCTGGCGCAAGCTGCGATGCCGTCGAAGCTCGGCCCCGATGCATCGAGAAGAACTCCAGTATGAGACTGGGACCCGCGCTCGATGGCGTCGTCGACGCGCTGAAGCGGCTGCCCGGAATCGGGCCGAGGTCGGCGCAGCGGATCGCCTTTCACCTGTTGCAGTTCGACCGGCCGCTGGCGGCCGCGCTGGGCCGCGCGCTGCTGGATGCGGTCGACCGGGTCGGTCACTGCGCGCGCTGCAACACGCTGAGCGAGCAGGCGCTGTGCGAGACCTGTGCCGATCCGAAGCGCG
>CAZEIW010000002.1:0-9489 GCA_964512305.1 uncultured Burkholderiaceae bacterium
CGAAAAGCGGGAGGATCGGCTTCGAGGGGTGGCTGCGCCCCCCCTCGAGCACCCCCCGCGGCATTCACGGGCGTCATTCTTGCTAGCAGCGGTTCATGGTCCGTGTGCCGCCGCCGAAGCGGCAGGAGGCTCTCCCGCGCCCGCGCGGGAGAGGGGCCGGGGGTGAGGGTCGCGCCGCGCGGGACAGTGGCGGCCCTGCCGCAGCAGGACCGAAGCGCTCACCGCCGGGCCGTGCTGCTGATGATCGCGACCACGACGCTCTGGAGCGTCGCCGGCGTCGTGACGCGCCACCTGTCGCCTTCGCTGCTTGCCGACGGGCGCTTCGAGATCGCATTCTGGCGCGCGCTGTTCGCGGCCGTCTTCGTAGGCGCGTATCTCTTCGCGGCGCGGCGCGAGGGCCTGCGGCCGGTGCGGCAGGCCGGCGGCGCCGGGCTCGTCTCGGGCCTGATGTGGGCCATCATGTTCACCACCTTCATGGTGGCGCTGACGCTCACCACGGTCGCCAACACGCTGATCGTGATGAGCGTGGGGCCCCTTATCACGGCGATGCTGGCGCGCGCGGTGCTGCGAACGCCGGTGCCGGCGCGCACCTGGGCCGCCATCGCGGCTGCGACCGCCGGGATCGTCTGGATGTTCGCCGGCGGCGCGGTACAGGGGCCGGGTCGTGCGCTCGGCATGGCGATCGCGTTCTCGATTCCGCTCGCGCAGGCGGTCAACCTGGTCACGCTGCAGAAGTCGCACGCCCACGTCGACCTCGTTCCCGCGGTGCTGCTCGGGGGTGCGATCGCGGCGCTCGTGATGCTGCCGCTGGCGCTGCCGTTTCGTGCCGATGTGCGCGATATCGCGCTGCTGGCGGGGCTGGGCTTCTTCCAGCTTGGGTTGCCCTGCATGCTGATGGTCGTGGCGGCGCGCCGGCTGGCGGCGCCCGAGGTTGCGTTGCTCGGGCTGCTCGAGGTCGTGCTGGGCCCGATTTGGGCCTGGATCGGCGCCGGCGAGGCGCCGGAGACGCCGACGCTGGTCGGCGGCGCGCTCGTGCTGTCGGCGCTCGCGCTCAACGAGGCGGCGGCGCTGCTCGCGCAGCGGTGGCGGGCGCGGGCATAGCGGGGCGCCGGGAATCCGGGATCCCGGGCGGCCGATCGCGGCCGGCCTTCGCGCCTGACGAAAATCAGTGTTTCGGGCCAGGTTCCTTGCTAAGGTCGTGCCCGATCTGCCGAGGGGACCCGAATGACCCTGCTGAGTTGGCGCGACGACTACCGCATTGGGATCAAGGACGTCGACACCGAGCACAAGTTCCTGTTCGACCTCATCAACGCGGTGCACGACTCGCACACGAGCGCGCACGACCGCAAGGACGTCCTCACCGCGCTGACCCGGCTGGTCGCTTACGCCGAGCGGCACTTCACGCGCGAGGAAGCGATGATGGCCGCGCAGACCTACCCGAAGCTCGACCATCACCGGCAGCTGCACGAGCACCTGTATTCCTCCATTTTCGACCTCAACGAGAAGCTCCAGTCCGGCGCGAGACAGGTCGACGCCGAAGTCCTGCGGTTCCTGAAGAACTGGCTGGTCGATCACATCCTGCACGAGGACATGGACTTCGGAAGCTACACGGCGAGCGCCGCGGCGAAGGCGAAGAAGTCGGCCGCCGAGCCGAAGGAAGCGGGCGAGGGTGAAGAGGGCCCGACGGCCTAGAGCAGCGCTGCCGCTGTCGTGGGGTTAACCAGGCCCGCCCGCCGATTGCCTCTAAGATTCCCGGATCGATGGAGTGCTGACCGCGGGTCCGGAGGAAATCACGTCGTGGCCTGCGTGCGGCACATCGCGCCGCGGAGGGGCGTTCATGATGCGATTCCGTTCATGGGCCTGGATTGGAACGGCCGTGGCTGCAACGTGGTCGGCATCTCTCGCGGCGGCGCCGGCCCTGCCGGACAGAAGGCAGGACGGTGAATCGGAGATGCCGGCCGCCGGCCGCTTCGAGCCCTTCAAGCCTGAGGAGAGGATCACCGACGGCACGGTGACGATCGGCGGCCAGGCGATCCCGTACAAGGCGATCGCGGGAACCCTGATCGTGCACGCGAAAGGCTGGGACGACGTTCCCCGCGAACCCAAGGCCGAGAGGGGTGGGGGTCCCACGCCGCGGGAGGAGGGTGCGGATGGAAACCCGACCGCGGAGGCCTCGATCTTCTACGTGGCCTACTTCAAGACCGGCAGCGGTCCCCGGCCGCTGACGTTCCTTTTCAATGGCGGTCCGGGATCCGCAAGCCTGTGGCTGCACATGGGTGCCTTCGGACCGCGCCGGGTCGTCACGGCGACCGATTCGCACACGCCCGCCGCGCCGTACTCGATCGTCAACAACGACTCGAGCCTGCTCGACGCGACCGACCTCGTCTTTATCGACGCGCCCGGCACCGGCTTCAGCCGCGTGGCCGGCAAGGACAAGGAGAAGCTCTTCTACGGCCTCGATGCCGATGCCTACGCCTTCGCCGAATTCATCTCGCAGTTCCTGTCGAAGTACGGCCGCTGGAACTCCCCCAAGTATCTGTTCGGCGAGAGCTATGGGACGCCGCGCTCGGCCGTGCTGGTCAACCAGCTCCAGGCCGACCGCGGAATCGACTTCAACGGGGTGATCCTGCTGTCGCAGATCCTCAACTTCGAGCTCAGCCCCGACCGGCCGGCGGGCAACCCGGGCATCGACCTTCCCTACGAGACCGCATTGCCGACCTATGCCGCGACCGCGTGGTATCACCACAAGCTGCCGGGCGCTCGCGGCGACCTCGAGGGACTTCTCGCCGAAGTCGAGCAGTTCGCCATGGGCGACTACGCGCGGGCGCTGGCGGCCGGGTCCGAGCTTGGTGAGGCGGAGCGCGCCGCCATCGCGGAGAAGCTGCATCAGTACACCGGTCTGTCCGTCCAGTACATCATCAAGGCGGACCTGCGCATCGATGGCGGGGAATTCCGGCAGAACCTGCAAGGCGACGACAGCCTGACGACCGGCCGCCTCGACAGCCGCTTTTCCGGCCCCGACATCGATCCGTTGAGCCAGCGCGCCGATTACGACCCGCAGAGCGCGGCGATCAGCTCCGCTTATGTCGCGGCTTTCAACGAGTACGCGCGCAAGGATCTGCACTACGGCGAAGGCAGGGACTTCAAGGCTCGCACGGCGCTCTTCAAGGTGTGGAACTACCGGCACAGGCTGCCGGGAGAGAGCGAAACCGCGCAGTCGCGCCAGGGCGCCAACGTGATGCCTGACCTCGCTCACGCGATGAAGACCAACCCGAACCTGAAGGTGCAGCTGAACGCCGGGTATTTCGACCTCGCGACGCCGTTTTATCAGGGCATTTTCGAGATGCACCATCTGCCGATCCCGGCGGCGCTGCAGAAGAACATCGAATACCGGTTCTATGACTCCGGCCACATGGTCTATGCGAAGGACGCGTCGCGCAAGATGCTGCACGACAATGTCGCGGACTTCATCCGCCGGACCGGTAATCCGGCCAACTAACCGGATTCCGGGCCCGCGCTCCGGGCGCCGGACAGCACGACGAGCCCCTCGGGAAGAGTCTCGTCCCCGAACGACGCGCGTACTTCGGCGTCGAGACCGCTGCTGCGCAGAATGCCGAGCGCCTCGTCGGCGTCGAACGTCACGTTGCGGTGGTGCTCGTCGCCGCGGCGCCACGCATCACCCTCGCGCCGGAAGACGGTGATCGCGCGGTCGAACCGGTGCGGCCCTGGGCGGGAGTATCTCGTGACGATCGCCCAGTCGTCGTCGACCTTCGCGTGCACGTCGCCGCGCCCGGGCCGGTCGCAAAAGCGCTCGGTCATCAGGTCGATGAGGAGCAGCCCGCCGGGGCGGACCGCGAGCGCGAGCTCGCCCAGCGCCCGCGCGAGGTCGGCCCGCGAGTCGAGGTAATTGAGGACGTGCCCCGTCGAAACCACGGCATCCGAGGGTGGCAGGCCCGTGTCGCTGCCGGCGGGCGCGCCCGTCGGCAGGCCGCGCACTTCGAAGCGGGCACCGGGCGCGTGCTTGCGCGCGAGCTCGATCATCGCCGGCGAGGCATCGAATCCGCGAACCTCGAAGCCTGCGGCGTGCAAGCGGCGCGCGAGCAGGCCGCTGCCGCAACCGATATCGGCGACCGACGCTCCGGCCGCGAGCCCCGCCTCGAGCAGCGATCGGACGATGCCCGCCGCGGCCTGCTCGGCGTACTGCGAATAGCCGACGTGGTGGATCCACGCCAGGTCGGGTTGGTAGTACATCGTGTCCTCGTTTCGCGGCGTTTCGGCACGGCGTGTAGAGATGCCCTTCAGCGCGCCGCCGCGCCACGGCGCTCGATCTCGTCGGCAAGCGCCTGGAACTGCCGCGCGATATTGCTCTGCACGGCGATCCGCTCGATCGGCGCGAGCAGCCGGAACCCAGGCGCGATCCGCCCCGAGTAGTCGAGACGCACGCCGCGCCCGGCCGGCGACAGCTGGTAGCGGCTCGACATCGCGCGCAGGCTGCCCGCCACCGCGCGCGACTGCAGGCGGTACGGCGGGGATTCGGTGACTTCGAACGTGATGTCGAGCGGCATCCGCAGCAGCCAAAGCGTGGCGTGGCCGGATTGTTCGACGGTCACGACGCTTCCCTGGCGCGACACCACGCGGCTCGAGCGCAGGTCCGGGATGAACTCCGGATACCGCTCGTATCCGGTGAGCACCGTCCAGGCGATCGCCGGGTCGGCGTCGAGCTGCGCGCTCGCTTCGATGTCGATCGTGTCGCCGCGGCGTTCCGCGCTGACGCTGATGGTCGCGGCCTGCAATGCCACGCCGGGCACGGTCGCGGCCAGCAGCGCCAGCAGGGCCGGCAGCGCCAGCAACCGTCCGGCGCCGCGACCGGATGCGGATGCCGCGGCCGAAGCGCGGCGAGTCGAAGGCGGCCTCATCGCTAGCGCAGATCCGCCGCTACGGTCAGGCGCAGCATGCCAGTGGATTCCTCCGAGCCCGCCGTGCGGTTCATCGATGCGACTGCGACCGAGACGACGCCTAGCTCGCGGGTCCCCTCTCCCGCTTGCGGGAGAGGGGTGGGGGTGAGGGTAGGCGCTGCGCACAGCCCTCACCCCCGGCCCCTCTCCCGCAAGCGGGAGAGGGGAGTACGGCTGGCGGAAACTTTCAGACCGGCGCAATACTAGGCGGGGGAGCTTTCGTTGACAACCTCGACGCCTCGGGAAACCGATTCCGGCCGCCAGGAGCCGCAGCGGGGCGGCGTCCCGCTGCTCGTGTTCGACGGCGACTGCCGATTCTGCGTCTACTGGGTTCGTGTCTGGCAGGAACTCGTGGGGGCGCATGTCGAGTTCGCTCCGATGCAGGTGGCCGCACCCCGGTTCCCGGCCATCCCGCCGAGCGCGTTTCGCGACGCGGTCCGGTACATCGCGCCCGACGGCCGCGTGGCGAGCGGCGCCGAGGCGAGCTTCCTGACGCTCGCACATGCCCCTGGACACGCGCACTGGATCCGCTGGTACCGGCGCCTGCCCGGCTTCGCCGCCGCGTCGGAAGCGGGCTACCGATGGATCGCCACGCACCGGCCTCTGTGCACGACGCTGACCCGCTGTCTCTGGGGCGCGCGCCCGGAACCGGTGCGCGACGATCTCGTGCGCGCGCTCTTCGTCCGCCTGCTCGGGCTGATCTACCTCGCGGCCTTCTGGTCGCTCGGTTCGCAGGTGCTCGGCCTGGTCGGAAGCGACGGTATCCTGCCCGCGACGTCCTGGCTGGCCGGCGTGTACCGGCAAAATGGCGCCTCTGCATGGCTGCTGCATCCGACCCTGTTCTGGATCGACAGTCACGACGCCACGTTGGTGGGCGTCTGCGTTGCGGGAGCGATCGCTTCGCTGGCGGTCGCGGCCGGCCGATTCACGGGCCCGGGGCTCCTGCTGTGCTGGGTCGCCTACCTGTCGCTGTACCACGCCGGTCAGCTGTTCCTCGACTACCAGTGGGACCTGCTGCTGCTCGAGGCAGGGTTCCTCGGCTGGCTGCTGACCTCGGGCTCGCGCATTCCGCTGTGGCTGCTGCGCTGGCTGCTGTTTCGCTTCATGGTGCTCTCGGGCGCCGTGAAGTGGGCGAGCGGGGACCCTTCGTGGCGCTCGCTGCACGCGCTGGGCAGCTACCTCGAGACGCAGCCGCTGCCTTCCCCGCTGGCCTGGGTCGCCGCCTCGGCTCCACAAGGGCTGCTGGCCGCGCTGGTCGCGCTGCACTTCGTCATCGAGTGCGGCCTGCCGTTCCTGATCTTCCTGCCGCGACGGCCGCGCCGCTGGGCGGCGGCGGGTTTCGTCGCATTGCAGCTGCCGATCATGGCCACCGGCAGCTACGGCTTCTTCAACCTCCTTGCCCTCGCTCTCGTGCTGACGCTGACCGACGACAGCCTGCTGCGCGCGATGCGGCCGTCGCGCGCCGTCTCTCTCGGTGCGAAGCCCTGGCGCGCCGCGCCGGGCGCCACGATCACGGTGGCGCTGTCGGTCTTCGCCTGCATGACGCTGGGTGTCGGCGCGATGAAAATGGTCCGTCGAATCGAGATGGCTCCCGACACCGCGGTGCTGGCGTCCATCGAACCCTTGCACGTCGTCAACGCGTACGGGGTGTTCGCGCATGTGCCGCTCTATCGCCGCGAGATCGTGCTGCAGGGTTCCGATGACGGCCGGCACTGGACCGATCTCGAATTCCGGTACAAGCCGGGAGAGGTCGATCGCGCGCCCGGCTGGAACGTTCCGCATCAGCCGCGCCTGGACTGGCAGATGTGGTTCGCCGCTCTCGGCGACGCGCGCGACAACCCGTGGCTGCCAGCGCTGCTCGGGCGCCTGCTCGAGGGCAGCCCGCAGGTCGCGGCGCTGATGCAATCGGCCCAGATCGGCGGCAGACCCTTCGTGCAGGTGCGCGCCATGCTGTATCGCTACCGCTTCGCGCCGCCGGAGCGGCGCGCGCAGGGCATCTGGTGGGAGCGCGAGTTCGAGCGCGAATACCTGGCCCCGGTTTCGCGCGAGACCGCCGGCGCAGCGCTGCGTCGGGATGCGCTGCCGCAGGACCTGATCCGCTGGCGCTGACACACGGCAGTGCCGTGGCTTCGGGCCGGACTGAAAACGAAACCCATTGGATCGCCTCGAGCGTGCTCGCGTTGACCTGCGTCAACCGGGGAGTGCCGCATCGGGCATATCAACCTCGCCCGTAACGTACCGCCAGCGGAAAATCGCGTCCACGATCCTTCGTCGTCGAGGCGCAGATGAGCGTGAACCATGTTTGTTTCGCGGTCGCGTTGGCGGGCTTGGCGATCCCGGCGCTGGCCGACGGACTGAATCCCGGCAAGTACAGCGGCCGGTTCATGGACGGCACGGCCGTGCTCGAGATCACCGCGGTCGAGGGAAACCAGGTTACCGCCACGTGGACGGTTTACGGCGGGAGAAAGGCGTTCGCATGTCCCGGCGCACATCGGGCCAAAGGCACTTACAAGGGTACCGCGCTGGTGCTCAAGGAGCCGCCGAACCCGGGCACGCTGCACGGCTGCGAGACCTGGCTATCCTTGAAGGGAGACAGCAGCGGCCTGGAGGGGAAGCTGGGCGGGCAGTATCCCGTCTCCCTCAAGCCGTGAGCTGAAGGACGCTCGTTGCGTCCTGTCGGCAGGGAACCCGCCTTGCCGAATCCCGCGGTGCCCGCGAATAGAATAGCCGACGACCTGGACGTGGGTGGTCGTGGCGGCGCGGTGTTTGCCGATGTCCCTGCGTGGACATGACGGATCGGCCGAGTTTGTGCGCGCCGGTCCTTGATCGCCGGTACCGGCGGGGGTCTTGCGGGAAGTGCAGTGATTCAGAGCGATCAAATTCCGACAGAAATCGCGCCAGGCAACGCGTGGAAGTTGTGCGTGGCGCCGATGATGGACTGGACCGATACCCATTGCCGCGTGTTCCACCGGCTGCTGAGCCCGCACGCGCGCCTGTACACCGAGATGGTCACGACCGGCGCGCTGCTCCACGGCGATGCCGCGCGGCACCTGGAATTCGACCCGGCCGAGCATCCGGTCGCGCTCCAGATCGGCGGATCGGAGGCCGACGATCTCGCCCGCTGCGCGAAAATGGGCCAGGCGCGGGGCTATGACGAGATCAACCTGAACTGCGGCTGTCCGTCGGAGCGCGTGCAGCGCGGGGCTTTCGGCGCCTGCCTGATGGCGGAACCGGGCCTCGTCGCCGACTGCGTGCGCGCGATGCAGGACGCGGTCTCGATCCCGATCACGGTCAAGCACCGGATCGGCATCGATCGCGCAGACCGCTACGAATTCGTCCGCGACTTCGTCGGCCGGCTTTACGACGCCGGCGTGCGCGTCTTCATCGCCCACGCCCGCAACGCCTGGCTCAAGGGCTTGAGCCCGAAGGAAAACCGCGAGATCCCTCCGCTGCGGTACGAGTTCGTGCGACGGCTGAAGCGGGACTTCCCCGGGGCCACCGTGCTGCTCAACGGCGGGCTGACCGCCGTCGAGCAGGTCCGCCGTGAACTGGACGGGGTCGACGGCGTGATGCTGGGCCGGGTCGCGTATCACGAGCCGTGGATGCTGGCGCGGATCGATCGCGAGTTGTTCGGGCCGCCGGGGCCGGGGTCGGGCCGGTCGCCGTCGCAACCGGCCGACGTGATCGAACCGATGTCGCGCTACCTCGAACGGGTGTTCGAGCGCGGCGTGGCGCCGCGCTCCGTGGTCCGCCATATGCTCGGCCTGTATCACGGCTCGCGCGGCGCTCGCCAGTGGCGCCGCCTGCTGTCGGATCCGCGATTCCTGGAACGCGAGGGCGCCGGATGCCTGCGGGCCGCGGCGCGCGCGGTCGGGATGCTCGAGGGGCGCCTTCAGCCGGCGTGAGCCGGCTGGCCGCCCCAAGGCAAAGGGGGACCTCAGCGCTTCCCGCAGGACTCCTTGTGCTCGGCCTGGAGCCGGCGCAGCGCCAGCTCGACCGAAGCGCGCTCGGAGGCGCTCGCGGCGGCCAGGTCCTGCTGCGTGTATTCGATGCGCCGCACGAGGTCGTCGCAACGCGCCACGTCCGCCCTGCGCTGCTCCGAAGCGCTCTCGCGCTGCTGGTCGGGCGACGAGCCGCCGCGCGGCGCGGCGCGCTGCAAGGTGCCGGTCGAGTGCGCATTTCGCCCTGACTTGTCGGCGGCGCCGTTGTGCACCTCGACCGCGGGTGATTCCTCGACCGCGCGGGCGTGCCGGGTACCGGGCGGGCAGGCCTCGTCCGAGTACGTGACGTGGCCGTCTGGAGCCTCGCAGCGATTGACGATGGTGGCGGCGTGCGCGGGCTCGCCAGCCGCCAGGGCGGACAGCGCCACCCATAGCGCTGACGCCGCGATGCGGCGTGCGCCGGCGCGGATGGAAGCCGGCGCGGGACTGGCGGCGATGCGGGGTGTCATGCGATCCGGTTGCAGGGGTGGCCCGCCAAAGTTCGCAACGGCGACAGGATGCCAAGATTGTGGCACCGAATCAACGCTGTGCCG
>CAZEIW010000003.1:0-8036 GCA_964512305.1 uncultured Burkholderiaceae bacterium
GTGAATGCCGCGGGGGGTGCTCGAGGGGGGGCGCAGCCACCCCTCGAAGCCGATCCTCCCGCTTTTCGGTCCCGAAGCTGCAGGCGCCAAACGTCCTGGTCCGCCGCCCTTCGGAGCTATGGTTCATTGAAAGGGGAATCAAGAGCTCGCGGTGGCGAGCGATTCCATCGCGGCGGCCCCAGCTTCCCACTGCTTCAGCAGCAGCGCCTCGAATCGCTGGACCGGCATCGGCGCGGCGAAAAGATAGCCCTGCGCGAAGTCGCACCCGGCGGCGAGCAGCAGATCGCGCTGCAGGGGCGTTTCGACGCCTTCGGCAACGACCGACATGCCGAGCTTGCGCGCCATGGCGATGATCGCCTCCGGGATCGCGCGGTCGTCAGGCCGGGTGCTGAGATCGTGGACGAAGGCGCGGTCGATCTTCAGGGTGTCGATGTTGAAGCGCTTCAGGTAGGACATCGACGAGTAGCCGGTGCCGAAGTCGTCGATGGCGATCTTCATGCCGCCGGACCGGATCTGCGCCAGCTTCTGCGCGACTTCGGGGCGCACGTCGAGCAGCAGCCGTTCCGTGATCTCGACGCACACGCGATCGGCCGGCAGCCCGATTTGCGCAAGGAACTCGGGCCACCGCTCGTGCGTATCGCCGGTCAGGAACTGGCGCGGCGACTTGTTGATACAGATCTGCAGGCCCGCGTCGCCGGCGCCGAGATCGGCCGCCATCTGCGTCCAGCGGCGGACCGTGCGCGCCGCCAGCCTGAACACCCAGTCGCCGATCTCGCCGATCAGGCCGAGGTCCTCGGCGAGCGGGATGAACAGTCCCGGCTCGACCATGCCCAGGCGCGGATGGTGCCAGCGCAGCAGCGCCTCGACCTTCGTGATGCGGCCGCTCGCCAGCTCGATGATCGGCTGGTAATACACCTCGAACTGGCCGAGCTCCAGCGCGTGCCGCAGGTCGGTGCCAAGCTGCAGCCGCTGCCAGGCGTTGTGCTGCATCTGGCTGGTGAAGTAGTTGAACCGGTTGCGCCCCGCCTCTTTCGCCGCGTACATCGCGTGGTCGGCATTCTTGAGCAGCGTCTCGATGTCGGCGGCGTCGTCGGGGAAGAAGGTGACGCCGATGCTGGCCGAGATGTAGACCGTCTGCTCGCCGAGCTGGAACGGCTCGGCCAGGCGCTCGATCAGCTTCTCCACCGCCCCCTCGACGCCCGCGTTGTCGTCCAGGTCCGGAAGCACGACCGTGAACTCGTCGCCGCCCAGCCGCGCGACGGCGTCGGTTTCGCGCACCGCGGAGGTGATCCGGCGCGCGCTCTCCTCGAGCAGGCGGTCGCCGACGTCGTGCCCGAGCGTGTCGTTGACGTCCTTGAAGCGGTCCAGATCGATGAACAGCAGCGCCAGGCGCCGGCCGCTGCGCCGGCATTGCGCCAGCTCGAGACGCAGCCGCTCGCGGAACAGGCGCCGGTTGGGCAGCCCCGTCAGACCGTCATAGTTCGCCTGGCGCCAGATCAGGTCCTCGGTGCGCTTCTGCTCGGTGATGTCGGAGAAGATGCAGATGCGCCGGCTGACCTTGCCGTTGGTGTCGAACAGCGTGTTGATCGACATGCGCTCGGCGAAAACCTCGCCGTTCTTGCGCCGGTTCCAGATCTCGCCCTGCCACTGCCCGGTCTGCTCGATCGAGCGCCACATCGCCTCGTAGAAGGTCGCGTTCTGGCGGCCCGATTGCAGCATCCTCGGATTGCGCCCGAGGGCCTCCTCGGCGCCGTACCCGGTCACCGCGGTGAACGCGCGGTTGACCGCGACGATCCGCGTCTCGCCGTCGGTCACCACGATGCCGTCGCTGCTCGCCTCGAACACCGAGGCCGCGATCTGGAGCGCCTCCTCGGAATGCTTGCGTTCGCTGACGTCGACGTTGGTGCCGATCGCGCGCAGCGCGCGGCCGGCGGCGTCACGCGCGACGACCTTGCCCACGCAGGCGATCCACTTCCACTGGCCGTCGTGTGCCCGCACCCGGAATTCGCAGTGCATCGCCGGCACCACGCCCTTGAAGGTGTCGAGCGCCACGGACCGCACCCGCGGCAGATCGTCCGGGTGCGTCAGGCGTGCAAGCTCCACGGTCGTGACCACGGAAGCGCCCGCAGCCCCGCCCAGGATCCGGTTCCACTGCTCGTCGAGATAGACGACCCCCTCGGCGATGTCGAGGTCGAACAGGCTCTGCCCCGCGGCGCGCAGCGCGAGCTGCAGCCGCTCGTTGGTCTGGTCGAGCTCGGCCTGCGCCCGCTTGCGCGCCGTGATGTCGTGGACGATCGAGAACAGGTACATCCGGCCGTCGAGCGTCGCCGGCCCCGAATACACCTCGACGTCCCGCATCTCGCCGCTGGCGAGACGGTGCCGGAACTGGAAGTACGGGCGCTCCTCGGCCGCCGCCGCGTCCATTTCCCGCCGCAGATCCTCCGGCGCCATCGAATTGATCTCGCTGATCTTCATCGACTGCAGCCGATCCAGCGGATACCCGTAGAAACGGGCCGCGGCCTCGTTCGCCTTGACGATCCGCATCGACTCGCGGTCGATGATCAGCTTGATGGCCGTGTTGGTCTCGAACGACTGGCGGTAGCGCTCCTCGCTCTCGCGCAGCCGGGCGACCAGGTGCGCCTGGCGCCGCGCGGACCGCCACAGCCCGGCGCTGAAACCCGCCACCGCCAGCGTGAGCAGCGCCGCGATGCCGACGTAGACGAGCCGGTCGCTCTGGACCGTGGCGAGGATGTCCTCGACGCTCTCGCCGGTGGCGACGACCAGGCGGTATTGCGGCAGCGCGCGCCACGCCATGACGCGCTCGACGCTGTCGACCGCGCTCGTCACGTGCAGCACGCCGCTGTTCTGCGATTGGGCCGCCTGCAGGATGCGCGTGCCGAACGCGCGTCCCGACGCCAGCGCGCCGGAGTCGGGCTCGCGCGCACGGACCATGCCGTCCATCCCGAGCAGCTCGATCACGCCGTCCGATCCGACGTCGACTTCGCGGTAGAAGCGCGTCAGGTAGTCGGGCGACAGGGAAAGCACGACGACGCCGCCGAAGCGGCCGTCGGGCAGATTGATCCGCCGCGTGAGCTGGATCGACCACAGCTTGGAAACCTTGCCCAGGACCGGCTTGCTCACGAACAGGAAGTCGTCGTGGCTTTCCTGATGGACCCGGAAGTGCTCGCGCTCGCGCAGGTCGACGCGCCCGAACGGCTGCGTCGACTGCGTGACGTAGCCGTCGGCGCCAACGATCGTCACCAGGTGGAATTCGCTGCTGATGAATTCGCCGCTCTGCGTGTACTTCGCGAGGTCGAAGGTCGACGGGTGGGCCGTGTACTCGCTGCGGACGAAGCGGATCGCCTGATCGGCTTCCTCCAGCGTCTTGGCGGTGTGCTCGGTAAAGGCTCGCGTCAGGTTGCTGAGCTCGATCTCGGCGTGGCGCAGCGCGTCGTGCTCCTCGTGCACGCTCTGCACGATCACCACGGCCCAGGCGAAGACGACCACGAAGAGCGCCAGCCCCGCCACGCGCGCGAGGAACGCGCGGCTCTCGGGCGAGCCCGGATCGGGCGCGCCGCGTCCCCGCGGGCCTGTCCCCTGCTCCATGGGCGGGCCTCTCCCCGTCTGCATGCGCGCGCTCACTTGACCTGCACCGTCGGATCCTGTCAAACGCCGTCAAGAATGCCCAAATCGGCATGCTTAGGGTCGCAATAATTACCCAGGTTTTGAGGGGTATCAACGCGGATGCCGCGCTCGGCAGACGGTGAGGAATTCCGACTCTGCGCCCGCCGCGGGCGCCGGAGGCGCGCGATTAACTCATTGATTCATAAATCTTTGTGCGACGTGGGCCTAGGCCACCTGCAAGGAAAGCGCGAGGCGGCGTAGGAATTCTTCCTGTACCTGCAGCGCCTCGTAGGCGCTTTCCAGCGTCACCTCCTCGAACGAGATCGACTGCCCCGGCCGGCACTGTGCGAGGCGCGGCAGGTCGGCGGTGATGACGTTCGCGATGCACGGATACCCGCCGGTGGGCTGGCGGTCCGCCATCAAGACGATCGGATGGCCGTCAGGGGGCAGCTGCACGGTCCCGAAGCTCACGCCCTCGGAGATCGCCGCCGCGTCGGATGCCAGTGCGGCGCTCGCCGCGCGCAAACGGAATCCCATGCGGTCCGATTGCGTCGTGATCAGGAAGCGCTCCTGGTAGAACGCGCTTCGCACCCCTGTCGGGAACCGCGCCTCGTGGCGCCCTCGGAGCACGCGGATCGGATCCGCGGAGTGCAGGCGCGCCAGCTCGTAGGAGGACACCGACCACTGCGCGGAGCGCGCGGCCCACGGCCGCCCCGCGGCGGCGGGCGGCCGGCCGATCTGCAGCGTGTCGCCGCTGCGCAGCGGCCGGCCGAGCAGGCCTCCGAGCCTCGAGCGCACGTGCGTCGCGCAGCTGCCGAGGACTTCCGGCACGACGATGCCGCCCCCGACCGCCACGTAGCAGCGGGCGCCGCAGGCGAGATCCTTCACCGTCAGGACCTCGCCCCGGCCCACGTGCAGGGTCCTGCCGGCCGGCACCGGCGCACCGTCGAGGCGGACGTTCGGGGCGCCGCCGGCCACCGCGACCACCGCCTCCGCCTCGAAGCACAGCGCCGGGCCAAGCAGCGTGACCTCCAGCGTGGCCGCGGACTGCGGGTTCCCGACCAGCAGGTTCGCGATCCGATGCGAGATCTCGTCCATCGGCCCGGACGCCGAAACGCCGAACTGCTGGCTGCCCCAACGGCCCGCGTCCTGGATCGTGGTGAACGATCCCGGCTTGAGGACGCGAATGCTCATCCCGACCGCTGGCGGAACTCGTCAGCCGAGATCGGGACGAAGCGGATCCTGCCGCCCGCCCTCAGCAGGCATACAGGCTGGCGATCGGGGTCGAACAGCCTCAACGGCGTGCGCCCGATCAGGTTCCAGCCTCCGGGCGTCGCGGTCGGATACACGCCGGTCTGCGCGCCGCCGATCGCGACGCTGCCGGCCGGAACCTCGCTGCGCGGAGCGGACCGCCGCGGTACCTGCAGCGACTCGTCCAGGCCCCCCAGATACGGAAACCCCGGCGAGAAGCCGAGCATGTGGATCCGATATGAGCGGCCGCTGTGCCGCACAACGATCTCCTGGGGCGACAGTCCCGTCGCAGCCGAAACCTCGTCCATGTCCGGCGCGAACTCGTCCTCGTAGCACACCGGCAGAAGAAACTCGCCGCCGCCTGCGGTCGCTGAACCCGTCGCTGAACCCGTCGCTGAACCCGTCGCTGAATCCGTCCACGAATCCGTCGACGAAGCCGTCGCTGTGCCCGCCGCGGAACCCGCGACGCCAGGCATCTCGGCGGCCGCCTGCAACAGCCTGCGCTGCAGCGACGACACGTAGGCCTCGGCCCCGCCGGCGATCGCGCGGGCGTCGAAATGCAGGACCACCGCGCAGTACGACGGCACGACGTCGAGCACGTGCGGCCAGGCCTGGCGGCGGATGTGCTCGCCGAGCGCGATGACCCTCTCGTTGACTCGTTCGTCGATCACGGTGCCGAGCTCGACCACCACCGCGCTGTCGCCCATCGGCGCCACGCGGACGTCCGGTGCAGCCCGCATCTCAGGCCCCGGCCGCCGCCAGGCGGCGCCGATGCGACACCCAGTCGCCGCCGCGGATCAGCCCCGCGTCCCTGATCTGGCCCGGACCGGACTCGTAGACGAAGCAGGTCACGCTCCGCCCGCCGCCGACTTCGGCCTGCACCAGCCGCCGGCGAAAATCGCCGCAGCCGCTCTCGAGCTCGTCGAGCGCCGGGATCAGCGCGGCCGGAATCTCGTAGATCTCGCCGACGACCTCGTAGCCCGCCTTCGACAACAGGACGCCCGGACAGGTCTGCAGGTCGTACAGGAAGCCGCGGATCTTCCCGCTTCCAAGCGAGGTCGCGTGCCGCCGGTTGATGTCGTTGGCCTCGCCGCGGCGCAGCGTGCCGTAGACGAAGATGCGGACGGTCCGATCGAGAGTCTCTTCCATGGCTTCTGGTCTGGATGTGATCGAGCGCGGATCAGAGATGCAGCAGGACGCCGGCGAGACCGCTCAGCGGAACCAGCGCATACGCCTTGCACGCGGTCTTTAGCAGCAGCAGCAGCGACAGCGCGAAAATGGCCAGCGTGATCCAGCTGAGCGCCGAGCCTTGCGCGATCTGCCAGGCCGAGGCCACGGTCAGGCCGACCACCGCGGCGCGCACGCCCCTCATCGCGGCCTCGAATCGCGCTGAACCCCGCATGGCCGTGAGCCCGAATCCGGCGCAAAGCGTCAGCAGTCCGGGCGGGCCGAACGTGCCCGCCGCCGCGCCGAGAGCGCCGGTGATACCGGCGGTCTGGTATCCGATGAAAATCGTGCTGGTCAGAAGCGGCCCCGGGCTGATCTGCGACGCGGCGATCGCACTGGTCAGCCCGGCGGCGGTGGTCCAGCCGAACGACTCCACGCATAGCTGGTGCAGCACCGGCACCGCGATCAGCCCGCCGCCGAACATCGACAGCGACGCGCCGGCGAGGCCGGCCGGAAGCTGAAACCATGCGGGCGTATCGCGCAGCAGGGAAGGAAACGGGAGCGTCAGCACGCATGCGCTCAGCAGTACGAGACACGCGATCACACCCCGCGAGGGCTTGACCGCAGCGGAGCGCGACGACGGCGGCACGAGCGGCGTCTGCCCGCGCACGCCCGCAGAGGCGGCGGCCGCGCATCCCAGCAGCAGTACCGGCACCAGCGCTCCCTTGAAGGCGAGCAGCCCGAGCGCGGCCGCGACCGCGAGGGCGGCGTCGAGCCGATCAGTGAGCGCGGTCTTCGCCTGCCCCAGCGCCGCGCCGATGATGACCGCGCAGATCGCCGGCGAAAGCCCGCTCAGCAGCGCGGAGACGACGGAGTGATGGCTCTGTACGCTCCGGTAGCCTTGCGCGAGCACGCAGATCGCGATGGCCGAGGGCAGCAGTGCGCCCGTGCCCGCCACGACGGCGCCCCAGCGTCCGCGCATCAGGTAGCCTAGGCGCACGGCGAGATTGCTGCCGACCGGGCCCGGCATCAGCCACGCCAGCGCCAATGCGTCGGCGTACTGCTGGGGCGTGACGAGCCTGCGATCGGTGACGAAGGTGTTCCGCGCGGCCGCCATCAGGGCGAACCCGCCCCATGACGTTGCGCCCAGCTTGAAAAACGCCACAAATAGACCGAGAAGCCCCACAGTGTGTAGTTGTTTGTACTGTTTGACCGTCTGTTTGACTAGGAGCTGCCCTGGACATCCCTTAGTCAATACGATAACCCACGACAACCTCGTCAGGAAAGGCGGGCCACCCGATCACGGGATCGTCGAATCGGCCTAATTACGACCCGTTCGCAACCACCCGGCATCAGGACTGAGTGAGAAGCCATGACCTACCCGGAAGACATCTACAGCGAACGGTCGGATATCGACGTCGACACGCTCGCCAATCTCGGCCCGCTCGCACCGATGGCGGGAATCTGGCGCGGCGTCCGCGGGCTCGACGTCAATCCCAAGCCCGAGGGCCCGAAGAAGCAGGCCTACGTCGAGCGGATCGAACTGCAGCCGATCGATCCCCAAAGCAACGGGCCTCAGCTCTTCTACGGGTTGCGCTACCACACGCACATCGTCCAACCCGACCAGGTCGAGACCTATCACGACCAGGTCGGGTACTGGCTCTGGGAACCGGCCACCGGGACGGTCATCCACACCCTGACGATTCCGCGCGGGCAGGTCGCGATGGCGTCAGGGAAAGCGGCTGCCGATGCCAAGGAGTTCGAGCTGGTCGCGACGCGGGGCTCGGAAACCTATGGCATCTGCTCCAACCCGTTTCTCGAACACGCGTTCCGGACGATGGAGTTCCGGATCAAGGTCGGCATCCACGCCAACGGGACCTGGTCCTACGAGGAAGACACGCTGCTGATGATCCGCGGCAAGACCGAGCCGTTTCATCACACCGATCGCAACACGCTGACGAAGATCGGCGAACCGACGCCGAACCCGCTGGCGC
>CAZEIW010000004.1:0-9215 GCA_964512305.1 uncultured Burkholderiaceae bacterium
AAAGATCCTGGCCCGCTCGCCCGTCATGCACGTCGGCGCCGAAGGAAGCAAGGTCGACATCCCCCTCTTCGTCGATCGGTGATGAGCTTGCGTCCATCCCCAGCGTGATCGCGCCCACGACAAGCTCCCTTTGCGCCGTCCCTGATGCCATACCGGCCGGCGCATCGATCTATTCCACGGAAGAACCACGGAAGAACTTCGAATATCGCGCCGGCCGCGTCGGTACTGCACATCACGATCTGCCAATCGGCACGACGTCGATCCGCAGCCTGCGCTCGAGGCGCGCGACTCGGACCGCTCATCTAAGCCATCCGATGAAGGGAACCCTCATGAAAGTGATCCGTCCGTTGAGTCTCGTCTTCATGACCGTGGCACTGGCCGCTGCCGGCACCGCGGGAGCGCAGGAGGGCAAGACGCGGGCCCAGGTCGTGGCTGAACTGGAAGAAGCCATCAAGTCCGGGGACGTCATCACCGGCGACCTCGGTCTCAAGCGCAACGAAGTCGCGCCCGCCTCGTATGCGGCGAAGATCCAGCTGCCCGGCAAGTCGCGCGAGCAGGTCAGGGCCGAGCTGGCCGACGCCTTGCGCACCGGCGACATCGTCACCGGCGAGCAGGGATTGAAGCGCAACGAGGTCGCACCCGCGTTCCATGCCGCGGAAGCGACGGCGCCTGGCAAGACGCGCGAGCAGGTCAAAGCCGAGCTCGCCGACGCCATGCGCACCGGCGACATCATCACCGGCGATCTTGGTTTCAAGCGCAACGAGATCGCGCCGCGGCTTTACGCGCTCCCGGCGCTAACGAATGCCCGCAAGACGGTGCAGCCCGAAGTGCAGGCGCCGCCGGCGGAGACCATTCAACCCAACCTCGCGTTCGGAGAATAGAGGGCTCGGCGGCAAGGGCGGGGCGCGGGGCGCATGGCCGGCCGGCGCCCCGTACCGGCCGCCTTTCGCCGGGGGCAAAGACCATAGCGACCTCGCTGATTCAGAGGCAGTCACCCCATAGGAAGCGTGACCCGCATGAGTGCGGGATAGCGACGGCGCGAAGTTATGCCGGAACATGCGATCCGCCGTTGGAATCGTTTCCAAAAAATGTAGTTGCACTCCAAGTGCACTCAATGAGGGGAGACTGAGAATGAACTTTCGACCGTTCCGAATCGCCGCGGTCCTGTCTGCGGGGCTGTGCCTTTCCGGGCTGGCCCAGGCCCAGCGTGCGGAAGTGATCCACTGGTGGACCTCCGGCGGCGAAGCGGCCGCGATCAAGCAGTTCGCGGACATGTACACCCAGATGGGCGGCACCTGGATCGACTCGCCGATCGCCGGCGGGGGCGGCGCACAGGCCCGCACCGTGACCGCCAACCGCACGATGGGGGGCGATCCTCCGACGGCGGCCCAATTTAACTACGGCACGCAGTACTCCGAGTACATCAAGAACGGCTTGCTCAACAACATCGACGACGTCGCCGCCAAGAACGACTTCGACCATATCCTGCCGCCGACGCTGGCCAAGCAGATCAAGGTCGACGGCCACTACTACGCGGTGCCGGTGAACATCCACAACGAAAACTGGGTCTGGTACAGCAAGGACGTCCTGGCCAAGGCCGGCGTCGCCAAGGAACCGGTGACGATGGACGAGGTCCTCGCCGCGATGGAGAAGGTCAAGGCCAAAGGCATGATCGGGCTGGCGCTGGGCGGCCAGCAGTGGCAGGAGGCGATCATGTTCCGCTCCGTGATGTTGAGCGTCGGCGGCAAGGCGCTGTACGAGCAGGTCTACAGGAGCAAGGATGTCAGCGGCCCCGAATTCAGGAAGGCGCTGGAAAACTTCAAGAAGCTGAAGGCCTACGTCGACGCCGGCTCGCCGGGCCGTGACTGGAACCTGGCCACCGCGATGGTGATCGAGGGCAAGGCCGGCTTCCAGTACATGGGTGACTGGGCCAAGGGCGAGTTCATCAACGCGAACAAGAAGCAGGGCTCTGATTTCGGGTGCTTCATGGCCGGCGGCCCGAAGATGCCGTACTCGATCGGCGGCGACGTGTTCGTCTTCCCGAAGACCGACAAGGCGGATTCCGTCGCGGCACAGAAGAAACTCGCGAACATGATGATCTCGAAGGAGGGCCAGGTCGCCTTCAACAACAAGAAGGGCTCGATCCCCGTGCGCACCGACGTCGACCTTTCGGCCGTCGACGACTGCGCGAAGGCCGGCATCGCGGCCGTCAAGGAGGGCCGTCTTATCGAGAGCGACAACTCGCTGCTCTCGCCGGACACCAAGGGCGCCTTCGACGACGAAATCAGCAAGTTCTGGAACTCCGATCGCTCGGTGGACGACACGATCAAGGCACTCCAGGCCGCTCTGAAGCGATAGTCGCCGGAGGGCACGGGGCCCGCCAAACGCGGAGCCCCGCTCCGCCATCCGTCGAACGCCGGCTGCCTGGCCGCCCGCTCGGGGCGTACCGGCAGCTGGCGGACGACTTCCGCTGACGAACATGGCCCTCGGCCGACGACCCGTACGCCTGAACCTGGCACTGCACGTCGCGCTGTTGCCGCTCGCGATCACCGTTTTGCTCGCCTACGTCGGGTCGATCCTCTGGAGCATCGGGATCTCGTTCACGCCATCGAAGATGCTCGTGTCTCCCGAATGGGTGGGAACGATGCAGTACCTCCGCCTGTTCGAGACCGATCGCTGGAACGTCTCGATCGCCAACCTCGGCATCCTGTCGGTCGTCTACATCGGCGGCGTCATTGTGCTGGGCACGCTGATGGCCATTTTCATCGACCAGCAGGTCACCGGGGAGAGTTGGTTCAGGACGATCTTTCTCTATCCCTACGCAATGAGCTTCGTCGTGACGGGGCTGATCTGGCAGTGGCTGTTCAACCCGACCCTCGGTCTGCAGCACGCGTTTCGCGACTGGGGCTGGCAAAGCTTCCGGCTCGACTGGACCGTCCGCCCGGAAACGGCGATCTTCGCGATTGCCGTCGCGATGATCTGGCAGGGCAGCGGCACGACGATGGCCATCATCCTTGCCGCGCTGCGCGGGGTCGACGAGGAGCAGTGGAAGGCCGCGCAACTCGACGGTGTCTCGCGCCCGCGCTTCTATCTGAGCGTCGTGCTGCCGCAGCTCGGTCCGGCCTACGCGGCGGCGCTGGTGCTGCTGGCGGTCGCGGTCGTGCGCACCTTCGACATCGTGTTCGTGATGACCAGCGGGGGCCCGGGCGACGCCAGCGAGGTGCCGGCCAAGTTCATCATCGATCACCTCTTCGGGCGCAACAACATCGCCCTGGCGTCCGCGGCCTCCGTCGTGATGCTGGTCACCGTTTTCACGGTGCTGACGCCGCTGCTCTACTGGCGTTCCAGGGTCCAGGCGCGGGCCAACGCTGGCCGCTGACGAAAGACCGGGACATGAGCGCGATCGCGGCCGCCGGCGCCCCTTCGGTCTCCCGCCCCAGGCGCAGGCTCGTCACGTGGGAGCGGGTCGGCATCTATGCCTTCCTGCTGACGGTCTCGGCATTCTTCCTGCTGCCGCTGTACGTGATGGTCATCACGTCGCTGAAGACGCCGGAGGAGGTGCGCAGGGCGCTGCTGTTCGCGCTGCCGGCGGTGCCGCAATTCCAGAATTGGAATGAAGCCTGGTCGAAGGCCTGCATCGCCCTGGCCTGCGAGGGCATCCACGGCGGCTTCTGGAATTCCGTCCGCATCGTCGTGCCGGCCACGATCATCTCGGTGTTCATCGGGGCGCTGAATGGCTACGCGCTGAGCTTCTGGCGCTCCCGCTGGGGCGACCTGCTGTTCGGGATCATCATGCTGGGCGCGTTCGTGCCGTTCCAGATCATGGTCTACCCCCTGGTGGCCTGGTATCGGCTCGGAGGCTTCTACAACACCTACTGGGCCATTTTGCTGACGCACTGCATCTTCGGGATGCCGGTGTTGACGATCCTGTTCCGCAGCTACTACGTCGCCGTGCCGCAGGAACTGTTCAAGGCGGCGCGCATCGATGGCGCCGGTTTCTGGCGCATCTTCCTGCAGCTGATGCTGCCGATGGCCACGCCGATGCTGGTGGTGGGAACCATCCTGCAGGTCACGGGGATCTGGAACGACTTCCTGTTCGGGCTGATCTTCGCCGGCAAGGCGAACCACCCGATGACCGTGGAGCTCAACAACCTGGTCAATACGACGTTCGGCGAACGTCGTTACAACATCGACATGGCAGCCACGATCCTGACTTCCCTCGTTCCGCTGGCGGTGTACTTCTTCTCCGGGCGCTGGTTCGTCCGGGGCATCGCCGCCGGGGCGGTGAAGGGCTGATCCATGGCCGGCGTAAATATCCAGGACCTCGACATCGTGCTGGGTGGCAACACCATCCTGAAGTCCATGAACCTGGACGTGCGCGATGGGGAGTTCCTCGTCCTGCTCGGGCCGTCGGGCTGCGGCAAGTCGACGCTGCTCCATTCGATCGCCGGCTTCTACGAGGCGGCCAACGGCAGCATCCGCATCGGCGAGAAGGACGTCACCTGGGCCGACCCGAAGGATCGCGGGATCGGCATGGTGTTCCAGTCGTACGCGCTGTCCCCGACGATGAATGTCGAGCGCAACATGTCGTTCGGACTGCGCGTGGCCGGCGTCGCGCGCGACGAGATCGCGCGCCGCGTCGATCGCGCGGCGCGGATGCTGCATCTGACCGATCTGCTCAAGCGCCGTCCCGCGCAGCTCTCCGGCGGCCAGCGTCAGCGGGTCGCGATCGGCCGCGCCGTCGTGCGCGATTCGCAGGTCTATCTGTTCGACGAGCCGCTTTCGAATCTCGACGCGAAGTTGCGCTCCGAGCTGCGCCGCGAATTGAAGCAGCTGCACCAGACGCTCGGCGCGACGATGATCTACGTGACCCACGATCAAATCGAGGCGATGACGCTTGCCGACCGGATCGCGGTCATGAAGACGGGGGTCATCCAGCAGATAGGCACGCCCGACGAAATCTACATCTGGCCACGGACGCTGTTCGTCGCCGGATTCCTCGGCTCGCCGACGATGAACCTGCTGCATGGCCAGCTCGCGTTGCGGGACGGCGCGCCGCATTTTGAGTGCCCGGCGCTGTCGACCGGCGTCGGGGCCTACCCATTCGCCGGCGAGGTCTCATCGAGCCGCGAGGTCGTGCTCGGCGTGCGACCCGAGCAGCTGCTCATCGGGCCCGCGGTCGGCTCGCAGACGCCTTACGCGGCGCGGGTCTCGATCGTCGAACCGCTCGGCCCGCAGAAAATCGCCTGGGTCGACTGCAACGGCACGACCGTTTCGGCCATCGTCGACCACCAATGGAACGGCGCTCCGGGTGACGCCGTCGCGTTCGGGTTCGATCCGGCGCGCGTCTCGATCTTCGACGCGGCAACCGAAACACGCCTTTGACGTGAGCACGATCAAGGACGTCGCGCGGCTTGCGGGGGTTGGCGTCGCCACGGCTTCGCGCGCGCTGTCGGGCAACGGCTCCGTGGCCGAGGGGACCGCGGCGCGCGTGCGCGCCGCGGCGGCGGCGCTGGACTTCCGCCCGTCCACCATCGCGCAGGCATTGTCGCTGCGCCGTTCCGGCGCGATCGGCGTCTACGTGCCGGTCTTCGACGGCGCGTTCTATTCGAGGATCGCGGCCAGTATCGATGGCGCGCTGCGCGCCGCCGGCCGCCACATGGTCGCGACGAACGGCTACGGCGACGGTTCCTCGCGCCAGCAGGCGCTCGACGGCATCGATTTCCTGCTCCATCGCGAGTGCGACGGCCTCGTGGTCGCGAGCCACAGCCTCACCGACGAGGACTTCGTCAGTGTCGTGCGACGCTGCCCGTGCGCCGTCGTGCTCAATCGGGTCATCGCCGGCTACGCCGACCGTTGCTTCTCGGTAGACCACGAAATTGCCGGGCGGATCGCGGCGCGCGCGCTGCTGCATCATGGTCATCGCGACATCGCGGTCATCGCGGGTCCGCCTCAGGCACCCGACAGTGTCGCGCGCATGCACGGTTTCCTCGACGAGCTGGCGCGTTGCGGCGTCGACGTTCCACGCTCGCGGCGCGCCGAGGGCGATTTCTCCTTCGCTGCCGGCGCGGCCGGCGTTCATTGGCTTTCGCGTTCGGGCAGGCTGGATTTCACGGCGCTGTTCGCGGCCAACGACCTGATGGCGATGGCGGCGATCGGCACGTTGTCCGAACTCGGCCTGCGCGTGCCGCAGCGAGTCTCGGTGATCGGCTACGACGACTCGATCTTCGCGACCTACACGTCGCCGCCGCTCACCACCGTGCATATCCCGATGGACCCGCTGACCGTCAATGGCTGCCATCGGGTGCTGAACGACTGCTATGGATTGAACCTCCCGGTCGAGCGGGACTTTTCGGCGACGATCGCCTGGCGCAGCTCCGTCGTGCGCGGGCCGCACGCGCCCATCGGCCCGGGAGCCTGACCATGACGCTTTCGATCGGCATCGTCGGTGCCGGCAACATCGCGCCCGCCTATCTGCGCAACCTGACGCGGGCGCGCGGCGTGCGCATCGCCGGCATTGCCGATACCGATGCCGACGCGGCGCGCCGCCGCGCGCAGGAGTTCGGCCTGGCCGCGATGACGCTCGACGAGCTGCTCGCCGGCGACGCCGGGGTGATCCTGAACCTGACTCCGCCGCTCGCGCACCATCCGATCGGGATGCGCGCACTCGCCGCGGGGCGCCACTACTTCACCGAGAAGCCGCTGGCCGCGACCTTCGCGCAAGGCCGTGAACTCGTCGCTCTCGCGCGCGCCAAGGGACTGCGCCTCGGTTGCGCGCCCGATACCTTCCTCGGCGCCGGCGGCCAGACCGTGCGCGAAGCGCTCGATGCCGGAACGATCGGCCCGGTGCGCCACGGGTACGCGTTCTTCATGAACCACGGGCCCGACCATTGGCATCCGAACCCGGCGTTTTTCTATCAGCCGGGCGCCGGACCGCTGTTCGACGTCGGCGTCTACCACCTGACGCACCTCGTCAATCACCTCGGGCCGATCCGCTCGGTGCGAGCGGTCGCCCATACGACGCACGCCGTGCGCACCGTTGCGCTCGGTGCTCGCAAGGGCGAGCGCATCCCCGTGGCCGTGCCGACGCACGTGATTTCGCACCTTTCGTTCGCCGGCGGCGCGCAGATCGTGTTGACGAGCAGCTTCGATGTCTGGAAGCACGATCACCATCCGTTCGAGCTCTACGGCGACGACGGGACGCTGCTCGGCCCGGATCCGAACAAATTCGGCGGCATCGTGCGCACGGCGAAGCCGCTGGGCGAGTGGATGCGCTACGCATCGCGCCGACCGTATCACGCGAACGCGCGCGGCCTGGGTCTCGTCGACATGTTGCGGGCGATCGACGAGAACCGGCCGCACCGCTGCAGCGACGCGCTCGCGCTGCACGTCCTGGAAGCCATGGAGGCAAGCCTGCGGGCCGCCGAATCGGGCGCCACCGTGTCGCTAACGACGACCTGCGAGCGCCCCGCGCCGCTGGACGAACGCATTTTCTGAGACTCGAGGCACGACATGGACGACCGTGCGATCGAAACCCTGCTCGACAGGATGCTCCTCGAGGAGCAGGTGTCCCTGCTGTCCGGGGCCGATTTCTGGAATACCGTTGCGATCGCGCGACTGGGCATCCCGGCGTTCAAGGTCAGCGATGGCCCGAACGGCGCGCGCGGGGGCATCTTCAAGGACGGCCCGAGCACCGCGTGCTTTCCGGCGGGTATCGCGCTGGCCGCGACCTGGGATCCGGCGCTCGTCGAGGAGACCGGGCGCGCGCTCGGCGCCGAGGCCCGCCTGAAGGGCGCAAGGGTGCTGCTGGCGCCGACGGTGAACCTGCAACGCACCGTCTACAACGGCCGCAACTTCGAGTGCTTTTCGGAGGATCCGTGGCTGGCCTCGGAGATGGCGGTCGCCTACGTGCGCGGCCTTCAATCCACCGGCGTCGCGGCCACGATCAAGCACTTCTGCGGCAACGAGAGCGAGCACCAGCGCCTGACGATGAGCTCGGAAATTCCGGAACGTGCGCTGCGTGAGCTGTACCTGGTGCCGTTCGAGCGCGCGGTGAAGGAGGCCGGCGTCCTGGCGGTCATGACGGGCTACAACCGCGTCGACGGGACATTCATGGCCGACCATCGCCGCCTCGTGACGGAAGTGCTGCGCGATGAATGGGGCTTCGACGGACTCGTGACGACCGATTGGGGCGCGAGGCACGATGCCGCGCAAAGCGTGCTGGCGGGCTGCGATCTCGAAATGCCCGGCCCCGCGCGCGAGCGCGGCGGCAGGCTCGTCGCGGCGGTACGTGACGGACGGCTGCCGGCCGATGCCGTGCGCGCATGCGCGCGGCGCGTGCTGCGCATGGCAAGCCGCCTCGGGAGCTTCGACGACCCGCGGATTCCCGCCGAGCGCGCCGACGACCTGCCCGCGCATCGCAGCCTGATCCGCCGTCTGGGCAGCGCGGGCACGGTGCTGTTGAAGAACGATGGCGCGATGCTGCCGATGGCGCCCAGGCCCGGCGCGCGTATTGCGCTGATCGGACGCGCGGCGACGGTGCCGCAGATCATGGGCGGCGGCAGCGCGACGGTCAACGCGCACTATCGCGTCGCGCCGCTCGATGCGCTGCGCGCTGCCTGCCCGGGCGTCAAATTCACCCATCATCCGGGCGCCGACATCCACCGCTACGTGCCGGTCATCGCGGCGCCGATGTCGTTGCAGTTCTTCGGCAGCACGGACCTGTCCGGCCCTGTCGTTTCGACGCATACGGTGCCGAACAGCGAAGTGCAGTGGATCGGCAGCGCGCCGCCCGGCGTCGACCCGCGAACGTTCTCGTGCCGCACGGCGCTCGAGTTTGTCGCCGAGGCCGACGGCGAGCATGCGTTCTCGCTGGCCTCGGCCGGCCTGAGCCGGATGCGCATCGACGGCGAACCGGTGCTCGACGCGTGGACGAACTGGTCGCGCGGAAACACGTATTTCACGTGGGGATGCGACGAAATCGTTCACCGGCGCGCGATGAAAGCGGGCCAGCGCGTCGAAATCGTCGCCGAATTCAGCGCGGCGTTTCCAGCCGGAAGCGACGTGCAGGAAGGCGTGTACGCGCTGCGCATCGGGGCGAGCCGCCTGCTCGGCGACGACGACATCGACGCCGCCGTCGGCGCCGCCCGCGCCGCCGACCTCGCGATCGTATTCGCGGGCCTGAATGCCGAGTGGGACAACGAGGGCTTGGACCG
>CAZEIW010000005.1:0-46736 GCA_964512305.1 uncultured Burkholderiaceae bacterium
GCTCGAGGGGGGGCGCAGCCACCCCTCGAAGCCGATCCTCCCGCTTTTCGGTTCCGAAGCTGCGGGCGCAAAACGTCCAGCTCCACCGCTCTTCGGAGCTACGGTTCATGGAAAGGGGCCGGGGGTGAGGGAAAGGGCGGAAACTTCACCCCTTCGCCAGCCCCCCCACCGCGTCGGCGATGAATTCGACCATCCCCGGCAGCGCCGACAGCACCGGCAGCACGCCGACCTCGATCCGCGGATGGGCCGCGCGGAATCGATCGATGATCGCCGGCAGATCGGTGGCGACGTGGCCGCCGATGGCCCAGAAGACGGGCACGACGTCGATCCTGTGCACCGCGGACGCGGCCAGCCCCTGCAGCGCCTGGTCCAGCGTCGGCGCCTGGAGCTCGAGAAACGCGATTTCCACGGCCGATCCCGGCAGCCGGGCCGCCAGCGCCGCGCGCAGCGCCTGCAACGGATCCGACCAGCGCGCATCGCGCGCGCCGTGAGCGAACAGGATCAGGGCATGCTCGGGCTTCATCGATTCTGCCTCGCGAGCGGCGGACCGGCACGGAGGGCGCGGCGTCCGCCGTGCGGCGCTACCGTCGCCAGGCGTGCGGCGCGCGTGCGGGTGCAGCACACTCGGCTTGTATTATCGGTGCATCCGCCGCTTTCGCGGCGAGCGGTTTCGGGATCGGCGACGGGTGCCGGAAGGAGAAGAGGATGGCTTCGGTGAACAAGGTGATACTGGTCGGGAACCTCGGTCGGGACCCGGAGACGCGCTACAGCCCGGACGGCGCCGCGATCACCAATGTGTCGATCGCGACCACGTCGACCTGGAAGGATAAGAACACCGGCGAGAAGCGCGAGGAGACCGAATGGCATCGCGTCGTGTTTTTCGGCCGGCTGGCCGAGATCGCAGGTGAGTACCTGAAGAAGGGCTCGCAGGTGTACGTCGAAGGCAAGCTGCGCACGCGCAAATGGCAGGACAAGGAGACCGGCCAGGACCGGTTCTCGACCGAGATCGTCGCCGACGCGATGCAGATGCTCGGCTCGCGCCAGGGCATGGGCGTGCCGTCCGACGACGATGGGCGGGCTCCGCGGCCGGCAGGCGGAGCGTCGCGGGCCGGTGCCGCGAAAGCGCCGTCGAAAGAGCCCGCGGGCGGTGGCGTCGCCGACATGGACGACGACATTCCCTTCTAGCGGCCGGCCTCGGCGAGCTGCCGCGCACCTGGAGCTTCCGCCGCGAGTGCGGTCATTCACGCCGCGCCGGGCCGGGCGACGCCTTGCGCGGGCCGGGCAGGGCGGCCGCCTGGTGTTCCACGAATGTCCATGCAGATGACAGCCCTGGTCGTCGTCCCGGTGTTCGCCATCGCCGCGCTCCTGGGCTACGCCGCGCACAGGGCCAGCATCTGTAACGTCAGGGCCGTGCTCGAAGTCCTGGGCACGCGCCGCGCCTTCATGCTCGGCAGCTTCGCGAAGGCAGCCTTGTGGGCCACCGCGGTCTACGGAGCCGCGAGCGTCTGGTTGCCGGGCATGATCCCGGGCATGAACGCGGGTTTCCAGACTCTCGAACCGCAGATATTTGCCGTGTGCGGCGGATTCGCTTTCGGCGCCGGGGCGGCCATCAACGGGGGATGCTCCCTTTCCACCCTGCAACGGCTTGCGGATGGCGAAATTGGGATGCTGCTGACGCTGCTGGGCCTGGGCGGCGGCCTGCTGGCGTGGTCGGCGATCGATGCGCGGCTCGACCTCGTGCATGCGATCCGCGTTCCTTCGCTCTGGCGCCAGGCCGGCAGCGTCTCGATCGCGATCGTCGCGCTGCTGTGGCTGCTCGCCGCGCTCGAGCTGCGGCGCATATGGCGCACCCGGCCAAGGATCGGCATCCGGCGGCTGGCGGCCAGCGATGTCTACCGCCTGTCGACGGCCGCCATGCTGATCGGGATCTCCGGCGGGGTGCTGAACGTCCTGCTCGGATCCTGGACCTACACCTACTACCTGCGAACCGCGATCGCCTCCGCGCAGCGCGACGCGACGGCGCCGATGCCGATCCTTGCGGGACTGCTCGCAGCCCTCCTCGCGGGGATGGTCGTATCGGCCGTTCAGCGCGGCAGCTTCGAGTTTCGATGGGGCGGCACGGACGGGGCGTTGAAGCACCTCGCCGGAGGCGCATTGATGGGCATCGGCGCGGCCCTGATCCCCGGCGGCAACGACAGCATCGTGCTTACGGGAATCCCGACGCTTTCCGGCGTGGCACTGGCAACCTATCTCGCCCTCCTGCTCGGCATCGCGAGCGCGCTGCTCGTGCTGCGCGCCGCAGGCGTGAGGTTGCCGGTCGTCTCCTGCGCCGGCGATGCCTGCGAGGTCAAACCCTCGCCGGCCCCGGACCTTTCTGAAAGCGTCCGGCCGGGGTAGATTGCGCGCATGAGGGTTGCCGCGCGCCTCCGGCTGTCCGCGATCGAACGGCGTCCATGAAGGCCGGCCCGGTCGCAGTCGGCGTCGAATCGGTCGCGAGCCGGATCGTGGTCGCTCGTGGCGTAAAGGTCATCCTGGATTCCGACCTTGCCGCGCTCTATGGCGTCCCGACCAAGCGCCTGAACGAGCAGGTGCGGCGCAACGCCGAGCGCTTTCCGGAGGACTTCGTCTTTCAGCTTGACAATCAGGAGCTTGCGGACTTGAGGTCGCAATTCGCGACCTCAAGTCCGGGCCCGGCGGGTGCGTGGGGCGGGCGGCGCCACCCGCCCTCGGTGTTCACCGAGCACGGGGCCTTGATGGCTGCCACGGTGCTGAGCAGTCCACGCGCGGTCGAAGTGTCGGTGTACGTCGTCCGGGCGTTCGTGAAGTTGCGCGAGCTGATGGTCGACCACAAGGAGCTCGCCCGCAAGCTCAAGCAGCTCGAAAGCCGCCTCGAACGCAAGCTCGCCTCCCAGGACGAGGCGATCGCAGCCATCCTCGAAGCGATACGCGATCTGATGGCCGAGCCGGAACCGGCCAGGCGGCCGATCGGCTTCGTGCCGCTCGAGGAAAAAAAGCCCAGGCGCTGACAGGCCATGGACGACTATGAGCGCTACGACGGACTGGGGCTCGCCGCGCTGGTGCAAAGCGGCCAGGTCTCGCCGCACGAGCTTCTCGAGGCCGCGATCGAACGGGTCGAGGCGCGCAACCCAGGCGTCAATGCGGTCGTGAACCGCCTGTACGACCAGGCCCGCGCGGCGATCGCCTCCGGCCTTCCGCGCGGCCCGTTCCTCGGCGTCCCGTACCTGCTGAAGGACCTCGGGGCCCAGTATGCGGGTGCGGTGACCTCGGCCGGCTCCGGGTACTTCCGCGACGCGATCGCCGACCACGACAGCGAGGCGGTCCTGCGCCTGAAGCGCGCCGGCCTGGTCATCTTCGGCAAGACCAACACCTCGGAGTTCGGGCTGTCCACCTCGACCGAACCGGCGCTGTTCGGCCCGACCCGCAATCCATGGCGACTCGAGCGCAGCGCGGGCGGCTCGAGCGGCGGGGCGGCCGCGGCCGTCGCCAGCGGCATGGTGCCGATGGCGCACGCATCCGACGGCGGCGGGTCGATCCGCATCCCCGCCTCGTGCTGCGGCGTGTTCGGACTGAAGCCCACGAGGGCCCGCAATCCGATGGGACCGGACGCCGGCGAAGGCTGGAGCGGGGCGGGCGTCTGGCACGCAGTGACGCGCTCGGTGCGCGACAGCGCAGCCCTGCTCGATGCGACTGCCGGCCCCGACGTCGGCGACCCCTATTGGGCGCCGCCGGCGCGAGGGCCGTACCTGGCCGAGGTCGGCGCCGATCCGGGACGGCTGAGAATCGCGTTCACCACCGCGGCCTGGAACGGGCATCCCGTCGACCGCCCATGCGCGGCTGCCGTCGAAGAGGTGGCCCGGCTTTGCGAGTCGCTGGGACATCACGTCGAACCGGGGTCGCCGACGTTCGACGCGCAGGCGCACACGCAGGCGTTTCGCGTCATCGTCAGCGCCCACGTGCGCGCGATGCTGCAGGCGCGCGGCGAGACGCTCGGCCGCGCGCCGCGTCCCGACGACGTCGAGACCATCTCGTGGCGCATGGCGGAATTCGGCCGCACCGCCAGCGCAAGCGAAGTCGTGCGCGCGGTCGGCACGCTGCACCGGATCGGCCGCGAGGTCGCGCGCTGGTTCGGCCGCTTCGACCTGCTGCTGACCCCGACCATGTGCGCGCCGCCGTACCGGCTCGGCGTGCTGGCGATGTCGGGCGTGGATCCCGAGGCATTCGCTCGAGCCATCGCCGGGACGCTCGCGTTCACGTCGTTGTGGAACAGCTGCGGCAACCCGGCGATGTCGGTGCCGCTTTGCATGTCCGGCGACGGCCTGCCGGTCGGCGTTCAGTTCGCGGCGCGATTCGGCGACGAGGCCACCCTGTTCCGCCTCGCCGCCCAGCTGGAGGCCGCGCGCCCCTGGGCCGGACGGCGACCCACGGCCGCCTGACGTTCAGTCCCCTCTCGCGCCGACCAGCCGCAGCACCTCGTCGTGCAGCTCGCCGGCCGTCGCGATCAGCGATGGCTCGGCGAGCGGGTTGCCGCCGCGCCAGCTCGCGACGCGCCCGCCGGCGCCCTCGACCACCGGAACGATCGCGGCGACGTCCCAGTAGGCGAGCTGGGGATCGAGCATCACGTCGGCGCCCCCCGTGGCGAGCGCAAAGTATCCGAAGCAGTCGCCCCAGGTCCGGTACAGCTTCGCGCGGCGCACGACGTTTTCGACCCCGGCGCCCGTGCCCTGCTCGCCCGTCCCCCAGTGCGAGCTCGCAAGCACCGTCGCCTGGTCGAGCGAGCGGCAGCGGCGCACGGCCGCCGGCCGGCACCGGCCGTCGCCCGAGTACAACATCGTGCGCTCGCGCTGTCCGATCAGCGCGACGCCGGCGGCAGGGTGCGCGATGCAGCCGAGCACGGGCGCGAAACCCCGGCCATCGTCGCGCTCGAGCGCGATCAGGGTGCCGAAGAGAAAGCAGTTGCTGATGAAAGCCCGCGTGCCGTCGATCGGATCGAGCACCCAGCGGTACCGTTCGCCGCGCTTCTCCCCGAATTCCTCGCCCAGCACGCCGTGCCCCGGATAGCGCGCTTCGATCCGCTGGCGCAGCGCCATCTCGGCGCCGCGGTCGGCCGCGGTCACCGGCGTCGAATCGGCCTTGTCCAGCACTTCGGTGCCGCTGAGGAAATACGGCCGGATCGTCTCGAATGCGCATCCGATCAGTTCGTGCGCGAACGGCAGGAACTCGCGCTCCTCGGCCGCGGACAGTGGCGCCGAGAACGTCTGTCGATCGTGCATGGTTTCGATATCGGGCGCGGGTGGAGCGATCGGGCGGAAGCGAGACGGCCCGCGGGCGAGCGGGCCGGCGGCTGGCCACATTGTGCCCGTCCCGGCCGCGGCGTGCGACGACCCGCCCTGCCTTGGAGCAAGGAACCCCGCGGCGGCGCCGTACACTACGCCGGCAGGTCGGATCCGGGACGAGACGAGGGGACGAATACAAGGGGACGAAATGGCCGAATTCACAACGGAGAATCTGAGGACCGTGGCCCTGGTGGGCCACGGCGCTGCAGGCAAGACGACGCTGGCCGAGCAGCTGCTCGCCAAGTCCCGGATGATCGGGGCAGCCGGCGCCGTCGAGAAGGGCACGACGGTGTGCGATTTCGATCCGCTCGAGAAGTCGGCGCAGCACTCGCTGCGCTCCGCGGTCGTGCACCTGGATCACCGCGATGCCCGGATCCACCTGGTCGACACGCCCGGATACCCGGACTTTCTCGGCCAGGCGATCGGCGCCCTGGACGCGGTCGAAACCGCCGCGATCGTGATCAACGCTTCGTCCGGGATCGAGCTGGTCACGCGCCGCATGATGGAGTGGACGCGCAGCCGCGGCCTGTGCCGGATCGTGATCGTCAACAGGATCGACGCCGAGAACGTCAACCTGCCCGGACTGCTCGAGCAGATCCGCGAGGCGTTCGGCCCCGAGTGCCTGCCGATCAACCTGCCTGCCGAAGGCGGTGCGCGCGTGATCGACTGCTTCGGGGAAGACAGCGGGCGTGCCGACTTCCTCTCGGTCGCCGACGTGCACCGGCAGGTCATGGAACAGGTCGTCGAGGTCGACGAGGAGGCGATGAACCGCTACCTGGAGCAGGGCAGCATCGACCCGAGCACGCTGCATGCGCCGCTGGAAAAGGCCCTGCGCGAAGGGCACCTCATTCCGGTGTGCTTCACGTCGGCCCGCACCGGAGCCGGCGTGGCCGAGCTGCTCGACGTGCTGGTGCGCCACCTGCCTCACCCCGGCGAGGGCAATCCCCCGCTGTTCGTGCGCGGCGAGGGCGCGGGCGCCGAATCGTTCCGCTCGGCGCCGGACCCGGAGCGGCACGTGCTGGCGCACGTGTTCAAGGTCGTCAACGATCCGTACATCGGCAAGATCGGCGTGTTCCGCGTCCACCAGGGCACGATCACGAAGGACACGCAGCTGTACGTCGGCGAGAGCAAGAAGCCGTTCAAGGTCAACCATCCCCTGCTGATGCAGGGCAAGGACACCGTCGAGACGGCCCGGCTCGTGCCCGGCGACATCGGCGCCGTCGCGAAGGTCGACGACATCGTGTTCGACTGCGTCCTGCACGATTCGCACGACGACGACCTGATCAGCATGAAGCCGCTCGAGTTCCCGCGCCCGATGTTCGGGCTGGCGATCGAGCCGAAACGGCGCGGCGACGAGGGCCGCATCTCCGAGGTGCTGACCAAGCAGGCGGCCGAGGATCCGACCCTGGTGATCGAGCACGACGCGGCGCAGAACGAGACCGTGGTCAGAGGCCTGTCCGAGCTGCACCTGCGATCGGTGCTGGAGCGGATGTCCACGCAGTTCAGGCTCGACGTGACGACCCGGCCGCCCAGGATCCCGTACCGCGAGACGATCAACGGCAACGCCGAGGGCCATGCGCGGCACAAGAAGCAGACCGGCGGCGCCGGCCAGTTCGGCGAGGTCTACCTGCGTGTCGAGCCGCTGCCGCGGGGCACCGGTTTCGAATTCGTCGATCAGGTCAAGGGCGGCGTGATCCCGTACAACTTCATTCCCGCGGTGGAAAAGGGCGTGCACGAGGTGCTGGCCTCCGGCTACGTCGCCGGCTATCCGATCCAGGACGTGCGCGTGACCGTGTACGACGGCAAGCACCACCCGGTCGATTCCAAGGAAGTCGCTTTCATCGCCGCGGGTCGCAAGGCGTTCCTCGACGCGCTGGAGAAGGCGCGCCCGATCGTGCTCGAGCCGATCGTCTCGATCGAGATCGTCGTGCCGGACGTCAACATGGGCGACATCACCGGCGACCTGTCGTCGCGCCGCGGCCAGGTGAACGGAACGGGGAACATGGCCGGCGGACTGATGGTCGTGTCGGGCACCGTGCCGCTGTCGGAGCTCGACGGCTACGCGGGACGGCTGAAGGCGATCACGCAGGGACAGGGCAGCTACTCGATGGAGCTTTCGCACTACGAGCAGGTGCCGCCGAACGTGCAGCAGCAGCTGGCGACCGACTTCAAGAGCCGCCGCACGCACGAGGAAGACTGACGCCGCGCGAGACTGTCTGCGCCGCTACGGCGCGCGCAGGTGCCAGGCTTTCGGGCGCGTGAAGGTCTCGATGCCGTAGGTCGACAGGGTCAGCCCGATGCCCGAGTGGCCCAGCCCGCTCCAGGGCAGGCGGGGGCTGACGCGGTCGCAGCAGTTCCAGTAGGCCGTGCCGGCGCGGACCTGCGCCAGCACGCGCTCGGCCCGCTGGCCGTCGCGCGTGAACACGCCCGCGGTCAGGCCGTACTCGGTGTCGTTCATCAGGCGCACGGCCTCTTCGTCCCCGGCGACCTTCTGGATGCCGACGATCGGGCCGAAGCTCTCCTCGCGCATCAGCGTCATCGAGTGGTCGGCGTCGGCCACGACGGTCGGCTCGAACCAGGTTCCGGGTTGCTCGATCCGCGCGCCGCCGAGCACGAGGCGCGCGCCCTTGGCGACCGCATCCTCGACCTGCGCCATCAGCACGGCGGCCTGCGGCGCGCGCGCGAGCGGACCGATATAGGTGTCCACGTGCGTCGGATCGCCGACCCGGAAGCGCCTCACCTCGGCGACGAAGGCGTCGATGAAGGGCTCGTACAGCGACTCCTCGACGTAGATGCGTTCGACCGAGCAGCAGCTCTGGCCGGTGTTGTACATCGCCCCGTCGGCCGTCGCCGCGGCGGCCGACGCGAGATCGACGTCCCCGCAGACGTACACGGGGTCCTTGCCGCCGAGCTCGAGTTGCATCTTGATCATGCGCGGCCCGGCGGCGCGGGCGATGCGGTTCCCGGTGGCGTAGGAACCGGTGAAGAACACCCCATCGATCGCCTGCTCGACCAGCGCCGCGCCCGCGTCGCCGCCGCCGACAACGACCTGGAACGCGTCCTGCGGCACGCCAGCACCGTGCAGCAGGCGCCCGATCTCCAGCCCCGTCAGCATCGCGTATTCGGACGGCTTGTACACCACCGCGTTGCCGGTCAGGAGAGCGGGAACGAACACGTTGCCGCCGACGAAGTACGGGTAGTTCCAGGCCGAGATGTTGGCCACCACGCCCAGCGGCTCGTGCGTGAGCCGCTCGCGCATGCCGGCCTCGTCGTGGACGACGCGCGCCGCCACGGACTGCTCGGTGTGTTCGAGGAAGAAATCGAGCCGGGCCAGCACGCCGGTGATCTCGTTGCGGGCCTGCCGGATCGGTTTGCCGACCTCGGAAGTCAGCACCGCGGCGAGACGGTCGAGTTCCCTCGCCAGGCCGTCGCGGAAGCGGCGGATCGCAGCCACGCGCTGGGGCAGCGGCGTCGCCGCCCACGCGGGTTGCGCGGCGCGCGCGCGGCCGACTTTCGCCGCGACCGAGCTCGCATCGTCGGTCGGCAGCTCGGCGATCACATGGCCGTTGGCCGGGTTCGCGATCGCGAGCATCGTCAGAACGCCTGTTCGAAGAAGCGCCGGAAGTCGGGCGCCGTGCACGGCCTGGGATTGGTCCGGTGGCAGGCGTCCGCGGCCGCGACCTCGACCAGCGCCGCGACCTGCTCGCGCTTGACGCCGACCGCCGCCAGCGACGTCGCGATGCCGATCTCGCGCTTGAGGCGGCCGAGCCAGTCGACGAAGGCCTCGCCCGATCCGACGCCCGCGGCGTGGCCGAGCTCGGCGAAACGCTCCGGCGCCGCCTCGAGGTTGAACCGCATCACCGGCTCGATCATCAGTGCGTTGGCGAGGCCGTGGTGCAGGTCGCAAACGGCCCCGAGCGCGTGCGCGCACGAGTGGACCGCGCCCAGGTCCTTCTGGAAGGCGATCGCGCCCATCATCGACGCCATCATCATGTCGGCGCGCGCGGACAGGTTCGACGGCTCGTGCACGGCCGCGCGCAGCGCGCGCGCCGCGATGCGCGCGCCTTCGAGCGCGATGCCGTCGCACAGGGGGTGGTACGCCGGCGAGAGGTAGCTTTCGACGTTGTGCGTCAGCGCGTCCATGCCGGTCGCGGCCGTGATCGCCGGCGGCAGCCTCAGCGTCAGCAGCGGATCGGCGAACACCGCGCGGGCGAGCAGCCGCGGCGAGAACACCGTGCGCTTCACGTGCGTGCCGTCGTCCGAGATCACGCTCGAGCGGCCGACCTCTGATCCGGTGCCGCTGGTGGTCGGCAGCGCGATGAAGTACGGCAGGTCGTTGACGATGGGCCGCGGCTGCGGCTCGTCCCACGCGTATTCGAGCACCTGGCCCTCGTGCACCGCCATCATCGCGACCACCTTGGCCACGTCGAGCGCCGCCCCGCCGCCGAAACCGATCACCGAATCGGCGCCGTGCGCGGCGAACGCGGCCGCGCCGGCGGCCACCTGCGACGCGGTCGGGTTGCCGAACACCTTGGCGAACACGTCGATCTCGAGGCCCGGCCCCAGCGTGCTGCGGAACTCGGCCAGTACCGACAACCCGGCCAGCGCGCCGTCGGTGACGATCAGCGGCCGCCGCAGCCCCTGTCCGCGCAGGTGGTCCGCGACGAGCCGGCTGCTGCCGGCGCCGAATGCGATCGAAGTCGGAAAGGAGAAGCGCGAGATCGTCATGGCTCGAAGCCGCTTCTGGTGGCCGTGTCCGCCGAGGGCGTCTGCCCCGCCCGTCACGATAGCAGCCCGGCGATGCCCCGCGCGCGTGCCGCCGGATGGCCGCCGCGTTGCCGGCGCCGGGCCGCGTGAGAGCGGCGGATGCCCGCGCCCGAAAGTGTGCCATGTCGCGCGCATGACACGCGTGCGACAGCGCGCTTTGCGACAATCGCGCGTTTACCTGCTTGTTTCCATGAACCGTAGCTCCGAAGAGCGGCGGAGCTGGACGTGGCACCCCGATGAACATCCGAGCTGCAGCGCTGCTTTGGAGCCTCCTGCCCGCGTGCGCCTCCGCCCAGGAGACCGCGGGCGATTCGCCGTGGCGGCTTCACGCCGACGCCGATCTGATCGGCCAGCTCCACGGCGGCTTTCCGAGCCTGTACCAGACGCCGCCGGCGTCCGGCGGCAACAGCTTCGTCGCTTCGTACGAGCGCTCGTATTCGGCCGTGCTGGGCGCCCAGCTCGGCTATCGCGTCTCGGACGACACGGAGTTGTGGTACCGCGAAGAGGCGATCAAAGGGATCGCGCTCAGCGCGGCCGGGGGGCTGGCGGGGCTGACCAACAACGACATGGAGCGGCAGATGACGAACCGCTTCAAGTTCTACCGCGCCCTGGCGTTCGTGCGCAGCAAATGGGACCTGGGCGGCGAGGCGGTGACGATCGACGAGGATGAGACGCAGTTCGCTCAGAGCGCGCGCTCGCGGCGCCTGACGCTGACCGCCGGCAACGTCGACGTGCTCGGCCTGTTCGACGGCAACGCCTGGGCGCACAAGGGCGGCGACCGGTTCCTGAACTGGTGCTTCATGACCTACTGCGCGTTCGACTACCCCGCGGACTCGCGCGGCTACACCTGGGGCGCATCGGGCGAGCTCGCGTGGGACGCGTGGCGCCTGCGCTTCGGGCGGTTCGTGATGCCGCGGATGCCGAACCAGCTGGCGCTCGACTTCCGGATCGGGCGGCACCATGGCGATGTCGCCGAGGCCGAGCGCGATTGGGACGGCGGCGCGCTGAGGGTCCTCGGTTTCCACAACCTGATGAAGCTCAGCACCTACGCAGGCCCCGGCGCCATCGCGCCGCTCGACGAGAACTACGCCGGGCCGAACGCGCGCATCGACCGCAGCAAGACGGGACTGGGCGTCGACCTCGAGCAGCGGGTCGCCCCGTCGCTGGGGCTGTTCGCGCGCGCGATGAATGCGCACAGCACCGGCGAGACGATGGCGTTCACCGAGGCCGATCGCAGCCTGAGCGGCGGCCTCGTGGCCGACGGCGAGGCGTGGGGGCGAAGCGTCGACAGCGCCGGCCTCGGGTTTTCGGCCCAGTTCGCCTCGGCCGATCGCGTGCACTACCTTGCGCAGGGATTGTTCAGCATCTTCATCGGCGACGGCCCGCCGCCGGGAGGCCGCTTCCGCTACGGCGCCGAGCGCGTGCTCGAAACCTGGTACCTGTTCGGCCTGGGGCGCGGCGTCGGGCTGACCGCCGACTGGCAGCATCTGGCCAACCCCGCGTACAACCGCGACCGCGGCCCGATCGACGTCTTTGGCCTGCGTCTGCACGCGGAGATCTGAGGTGCCTGCATGGCGGCCGGGCGCGATTTTCCGCCGGTGAGCCGTCGAATATGCCGTTGAATATTCCGCATACGCCGCGATACTGCCGCCGGCGGCGCGCGACTATCATCGACCTACCTCAATGACGACGCCGGGGCGCGCGGCTTTGTTGCGCCCGGTGAGGCCCACCCGATGAATCCGGAACCCGCGCTGCCCACCATCCCGCAGGACGAACCCGCTGTCCTGTCGGCGCCGGCGCGCACCGCGGCCGAGCAGTTGCGCCTGATCGCCGACAGCATGCCGGCGCCGATCGCGTACTACGACGCCGAATCGTTCCGCTGCGTGTTCGCGACCCGCCCCTACGCGCTGATGCTCGGCCTCGACCAGGTCTCGATCGTCGGCCGCACCTTCGCGGAGATCATCGGCGCCGAAGCGGCGGAGCGGGTCCGTCCCTACGTCGAGACGACGCTGCACGAGCGCAGGGCGGTGGTCTACGAGCGCCGCCTCGTGCGCGCCGACGGCAGCGTGTCCTGGATCGAGGTCCACCTCGTGCCGCACCTGGGCGCCGACTCGGCGGTGATCGGCTGTTTCGTCCTCGTGTCCGACGTCACCAAGGAGCGGCTGGCCGAGCAGGCGCTGCGCGAATCCGAGGACAGGCTGGCCAAGTTCATGCAGGCGAGCGCGGAAGGGATCCTCTTTCACAAGGGCGGCTACATCACGGATGCCAACCCGGCGGTGTGCGGGTTGTTCGGCTATTCGCTCGAAGAGGTGATCGGGCGCCACGTGAACGACTTCATCGCGCCCGAGCAGCGCGCCAAGGTGAGCGCGATCATGAGCTCGGCCATCCGCTCCGAGGAAGCCGTTCTCTACGAGAGCGCCGTCGTCGATCGGCAGGGCACCGCGATCGCGGTCGAGATCGCCGCCCGCTCGCTGCTGCGCAACGGCGAGCACCTGCGAATGGCCTTCGTGCGCGACATCCGCGACCGGCGCGCGGCGCAGGCCCGCATCTACCATCTCGCGCACCACGATGCGCTGACCGGGCTGCCCAACCGGACCGCGTTCCTGGAGCAGATGGCTCATCACATCGACGCGGCCGGCCGCCAGGGCGGCCAGCTCGCGATGCTGTTCATCGACCTGGACGACTTCAAGCGCGTCAACGACTCGCTGGGCCACCTTGCGGGCGATCGCCTGCTGCAGACGGCGGCCGCGCGCGTCAGCGCGACGCTGCGCGCGACCGACCTGGTCGGGCGGTTCGGCGGCGACGAGTTCATGGTGATGCTGCCGCGGGCGGTCGATCGCAACGACGCCGAGGAGGTGGCGTGCAAGCTGCTGGCGGCGATCCAGTCGCCGATGGAGGTCGACGGCCGGGAGATCTCGATCTCGGCCTCGCTCGGCATCGCGATGTATCCGGCCGACGGTTCGACCTCGATGGAGCTCCTCAAGCACGCCGACGGCGCGATGTTCCTGGCGAAAGCGCGCGGGCGGGGCAACTACCAGTTCTTCGACCCGGCGCACGCGAGCTCGGCCTACGCCGCGCTGGTGATGGAGAGCGAGCTCACCGACGCGCTGCGGCGCGGCGAGTTCGTGCTGCACTTCCAGCCGCAGGTGCACGCCGGCACGGGCGCGCTGGTCGCGGCCGAGGCGCTGCTGCGCTGGGAGCACCCGCAGCGGGGGCTGCTGCTGCCCGACGATTTCATCGGCGTGGCCGAACAGCAGCGGCTGATCCTGCCGCTCAGCCTGTGGGTGCTGCGCCAGGCGCTCGTGTGCGCCCGCCGCTGGCGCGAGGCGGGACTGCCGACCTGGCCGATCGCGGTCAACCTGGCCGACATGCAGTTCCGCGACATCGGTTTCGTCGACAGCCTGGAGCAGCTGCTTGTCGAGCACGGCATCGACGGCGAGCTGCTCGAGCTCGAGATCAGCGAGCGCATGCTGGTCGACGACGTGCCCGAGGTCAGGCGCAGGCTGCTGCGGCTGAAGAAGCTCGGCATCCGGCTGGCCGTGGACGACTTCGGCACCGGATACTTCTCGCCGCGCCATCTCAAGGAGCTGCCGGTCGACAAGATCAAGATCGACCGCGCCTTCGTCCGCGATCTGCCGCAGGCGCGCGACTCGGCGGCCATCGCCGGCGCGATCATCCAGATGGCGGTTGCACTGGGCAAGCGCGTGATCGCCGAAGGTGTTGAGAATGAGTCTCAGCGCGCGCTGCTCGCGGAGCTCGGCTGCCATGAGATCCAGGGCGATGTCGTGTCCGCGCCCCTGGCGGCCGACCGTTTCGAGGCCTGGCTGTCCGGGCGGCCGGGTTCGCTGCGCCTGCGGCCGATGCCGGCCTGATCGCTGCATTGCAGATCGCGTTTTTCGCCGCACCGGACTAATGTGGGGTCCGTGGCTGCTGTCGGAGCGGCCGATAGGGGGGCTCGATGACGACGCTGCATCCGTCACATCATTCTGTCGAGGTTGCGGAGAAAGTCGCTGCAACCGGGCTGGCGACTGCGGTCGCCGTGCTGGCGGTGATCACCGCTGCGACGCTGATCTACGCCTGGTTCTTCGCCTGATCGATCGCGGACCTCGGCCGCCTTGCCGATTCCGGAAGAACAGCGGGGCCGCGCAAGCGGCCCCGCTGCATGATGCGCGGCGGACTCAGTTCAGCGTTGCGTTGATGCCGCTCGCGCTGCCGCTGCGCAAGTCGGCGAAGCCGCTGAAGTCGATGCGCTTGAGCGTCGCCAGCGGGTGCGCCGAATTCCACACGCGCGCGTACAGGTAGTAGTAGGCGCCGGGCAGCGATTTCGCCGCCGAGCCTCCCGGGAGGTTCGAGACGGAATACGCGCCGCCGGCACCGCCGTTCATCGCGAGCACCGCATCGAGCGCTTGCGTGGTCACGATCGTTCCCATCCTGACCACGACCAGGAAGCCGCGATCGTAGGTGCCAGCGGTGGCCTGCGCGATCGTGCCCGAGATCGAGTCGGCGCTCGCGACCGCCGCATTGACCGGCAGCTGCGCGACGGCGAACGACGGGCCCGTCGCGCTGACGATGCCGCTGCTCGCCTCGGTGCGCGCGTAGTCGGGAGCTGCTGCCCAGGGCTGGAATCCGCCCAGGCCTTCCTGCGGAACGACCGCGGCGAAGCTGGGCGAGCCGCCGGCTGCGTAGCTGCCCAGCTGGACCGGTCCGGTGGAAAGCGGTATCGCATCGGTGAAGACGCCCGTGAACGGGTTGACGTGACGGTAGCGGACTTCGTACGGCACCTGGGCCGCGCCGGGCAGCGTCTGGAAGAAATTGAGCCATGAGCCGGTGGGCGACAGCGCCGCCGACGCGTTCGCGGCGTACTCTCCCGCGTCGATCGTCAGCGGCAGCGCCGCGCTCGAGATCCGCGTCGGATTCGACGTCGGCGTCGTGCCGGCCGTCACCGGCACCCCGGTCACCAGCATCGTGTCCATGCCGCGCCCGCGCACCAGCACGTCGACCGTCGTGCCGGTCTGCCCCGAGGGCACGCGCAACGGGTACAGGGTGAACGAGCCGTCGGGCCTGACGGTCGTGAAGCGGGTCGCGGCATGGTGCGAGCCGTCGGGGCTCAGCTCCTCGGACTTGATCACGAGGTTGTAGGCGCAGCCGACCGCGGTCGTGGTGCACAGGCCGGCGGCATCCACCTGTCCGACCACGGCGCCCGCCTCGGCGAGGTCGAAGTAGCGCAGGTTGGGCTTCAACGTGTAGGCGTTGTTGCCGTTGTGCAGGAACCTGACCACGTCATGGCCGACGTCGAAGTCGAGCACCAGATTCAGCGGCGCGGCCGAGGCGACCGTGAAGGTCCCGTTGATGCCGATCCCCTGCCTGGGCGCGGCGATCTCGAGCGGCGCGACATGCGAGCCCAGCAGGTCGGTCCAGTCGACCTCGTCGTTGTACGTGATCCTCTGCGCGACCGCCGACGCAGCCAGGGGATCGGTGTCGGCAACCAGCAGCAGCCGGATCTGCTGATAGGTCCCCACCGGCAGCGTGATGCCGCTGAACACCGACTGCAGGCTGCCGTTGTTCAACGCCGCCAGGTCCACGGTGATCGGCGCGGCGAGGGGGAACTTGAGCCAGCCCGGATCGCTCGGCGCGGCGGCGTTGCTGGTGTGGAAGCGGATCTCGCCGATCGTGACCCAGACGTGGTCGAAGTCGCTGGTCGGCGCGTCGGTCACCGACACGTTGACCATGCCCGAGGCCATGGTGCCCGACGAGCCGCCGCCGCAGGCGGCGAGCCCGGCGGCGGTGGCCAGCGCGGAAAGCGCGAAGAGGATCCTGCGGCGACGTTTCATGGGTGCTCCTGATGCCGTGGTGTCGTGGTTCGATTCGATGTGCGTCGTGGATTCGGGTTGGTTGCGCGCGAGGCGCCGAATCGCAACCGCAGTCTGGCAAGCCGGGCGGCGGGTGGGCTAGGCCGAAGATGCAAATTTCGTAACTTCGTGTAGCGGGGACCACCCTCACCCCGCCCTTCTCCCGCAAGCGGGAGAGGGGGAACTGCTGGCACTACTTAGATGATCTCGAAGTAGCGCTTCAACTCCCAGTCGGTCACGGCGTCCTGCCACTGGCGCCACTCCCATTCGCGGGTCAGCGCGAAATGCTCGACGAAATCCTCGCCGAACCAATCGCTGGCAAGCGCCGATCGGCGGAACACCTCGGTCGTCTCCTTCAGCGACCGCGGCGCGCGCGCCACGTTCTCGGCGCCCAGGTTGGTGCCGCTGATTGGCGCCGCGGTCAGCTTCAGCTGCCGCTCGACGCCGTGCAAGCCCGCCGCCAGCAGCGCGGCGAGCGCGAGGTAGGGGTTGATGTCGGCGCCCGGGCAGCGTGTCTCGAGACGGGTGGACTTCGGCGCGCTGGCGATGACCCGGAACGCGGCCGTGCGGTTGTCGACGCCCCAGGTGGGTTTGACCGGCGCCCAGTAGCCGTCGACCAGCCGCTTGTAGCTGTTGACCGTCGGCCAGAACATCGGCGCGAACTGCAACAGCACCTCGAGCTGTCCGGCCAGATAGCTCTCGAACATTGGGCTCATCCGGTGCGTGCCGCGCTCGTCGTGGAACAGGTTGCGGCTGCCGTCGGACAGCGACTGGTGGATGTGCCCGCTGCAGCCCGGATACCGTTGGCTCCACTTGGCCATGAAGCTCGCCAGGATGCCGAAGCGCGCCGCGATCTCCTTGGCCGCGGTCTTGAACAGCACCGCGCGGTCGGCCGCCTCGAGCGCCTCGGAGTACAGGATCGCCGCCTCGTAGACCCCGGGGCCCGTCTCGGTGTGAAGGCCTTCGAGCGGCACGCGAAACTGCGCCAGTTCCTCCATCAGCGCCCTGACGAACTCGCGCGAGTGGCCGGCCCGCAGCAGCGAGTAGCCGAAGTTGCCGGGCGTGAGCGGCGTCGGCTCGACGCCCTTCTTCGCGTGCCAGCTTTGCGGCGTCTCGGCGAAGTTGAACCACTCGAACTCGAAGCCGCACATCGGCGTGACGCCGAGCCGCGAGGCGCGCGCCAGCACGCGCTTGAGCACCTGGCGCGGGCAGATCGGGTACGGCGAGCCGTCGGCGTTGACGAAGTCGCCCAGCACCATCGGCACGCCGTCGTCCCAGGGCACCGTGCGCAACGTCGCCGGGTCCAACCGCACCAAGGCGTCGGGGAACCCCTTGTGCCAGCCCGTGGCGCGCGTGTTGTCGTAGCACGCGTCCGTCATGTCCCAGCCGAACACGACGTCGCAGAAGCCGAATCCGCCGTCGAGGGCGGCGAGGAACTTGTCCTTGTGCAGGTACTTGCCGCGCAGCACGCCGTCGATGTCGCTGACCGCGACTTTGACCCGCACCGAGGGCGAGTTGCGGATCGCGTCGAGCGAAGGCTGGTCGGGCGTGCCGTCCGGATTCGGCGCCATGCGCTTTCTCCTGGTGACGTGGGTGAGAATGACGTACGGGCCGTTTTGTACCAGCGCGCCGGGCAAGTTTCACCCGCCCGGCAACGCCCTGCGCGGCAAGGCTTGAAGTCGGCGCGATCGTCCCCACCTAAGCCTACGTCAGTTCTCTTATAATTCAACCAGTTACGACTTACGCGAGCGCGCGATGCCGATCTACGCCTACAAGTGTTCTTCCTGCCAGCACGAGCAGGACGTTCTGCGTAAAGTCTCGGATCCGCCGCTGACCCTCTGTCCGGCCTGCGGCGCGTCGACCTTCGCCAAGCAGCTGACCGCCGCGGGCTTTCAGCTGAAGGGCAGCGGCTGGTACGCCACCGACTTCAAGAACGGCTCGGCCCGCAAAGGTGGTGCGGACGGCAGGAAGGCGGACGCCGGCGGCGGCAAGGAAGCGGCATCGGAGGGTTCCAAGGAAGTGGCCAAGGAAGGCTCGAAGGAAGGCGCCGGCAGCGGCGCCAAGGAAGCGAGCAAGGAAGCGAGCAAGGACGCGGGGCCGTCGAAGCCTGCGCCCGGCGCGGCCGCCGGCAGCTAGCGCAAGACGTCACGACCGGCACGGTTGCGCGCCCCGGGCGGCGCGCCGCGCCTCGAGCCCGGCAGGCCGCACGCCACCGGGCGCACGATCTCGACACCGGTCCCAGCGCAGGCCGGTGCCGGCACCCGGACCCTTTCGCGCCGCACCCATGTTCAAGAAATACGTCATCACGGGACTGCTGATCTGGATCCCGCTCGCGTTCACGCTCTGGGTCCTCGACCTGATCGTGACCAGCATGGATCGCACGCTGCTGCTGCTGCCGCCTCCGTGGCGCCCCGAGCACTGGCTGGGCTTTCCACTGCCGGGCGCCGGGCTGATCCTGTCCGGCGTGGTCGTGATCCTGACCGGCGTGCTGGGTGCCAACATCATGGGGCAGCGCCTGGTGCAATGGTGGGAAGGGCTGCTGGCGAGGATCCCGATCGTCCGATCGATCTATTCGAGCGTGAAGCAGGTCTCCGACACGCTGCTGTCACAGGAGGGCCATTCGTTCCGGCGCGCGGTGCTGGTCGAGTTTCCGCAGCGCGGTCAATGGACGATCGGATTCGTGGTCGGCGCGGCCGGGACCCGCATTTCGCGCGACCTGCGCGCGGATGCCCTGACGGTCTACGTTCCGACAGGACCCAATCCGACGTCGGGCTATACGCTGCTCGTGCCGCCCGAGGAGGTGCGCGATCTCGAGATGAGCGTCGACGAAGCGCTCAAGTTCGTGATCTCCATGGGGGTCGTATCCCCGGAATCCGCTGCGCGCTCGGGCTCGCCGCCGGCCGGTGCGGTTGAGCGGCTCCGCAAAGCCTGATAAGGTTGCCCCGTCATGCCGACCGTCGCCGCCCCGTCGATTGAACGCGCCCCGCGCCGGGCAAGTCGCGGGCGCTGCCTTTCGCCGCGGCAGTCGAACCGAAACCGCTAGGGCCGGACGAGTGGCATCGTTCGGCCCGCGTGAGCGCGCCGGGCGGCTGGCCTTGCGCCCGGCCTGATTGCCAACCCCCTTTCACGGTCGACAGCCTGCCCGCGCGCGGCGCCGACATCCTATCCAGCGGAGAAAAGATGCGTACCGAGTACTGCGGCCTGGTGGACGAACGCTTCACCGGCCAGACCGTGACCCTTTACGGCTGGGTGCACCGCCGCCGCGACCACGGCGGCGTGATCTTCATCGACCTGCGCGATCGAGAAGGCCTGTTGCAGGTCGTGTGCGACCCCGACCAGGCGCAGATGTTCGAGACCGCGGAGTCGGTCCGCAACGAGTATTGCGTGATGGTCGAGGGCAGCGTGCGCTTGCGGCCCGAGGGCACGGTGAATCCGGGCCTGAAATCCGGCCGGGTCGAGGTCGTGTGCCGGCGCCTCGAGGTCCTGAACCCCTCGGTGCCTCCGCCGTTCCAGCTCGACGACGAGGACCTGTCCGAGAGCACCCGCCTGACGCACCGCGTGCTGGACCTGCGGCGGCCGGCGATGCAGAACAACCTGAAGCTGCGCTACCGCGCGGCGATGGCCGTGCGCCGCTACCTCGACGCGCACGGCTTCATCGACATCGAGACGCCGATGCTGACCCGCAGCACGCCGGAGGGAGCGCGCGACTACCTGGTGCCGTCGCGCGTTCACCCCGGCATGTTCTTCGCGTTGCCGCAGTCGCCGCAGCTGTTCAAGCAGCTGTTGATGGTGGCCGGGTTCGACCGCTACTACCAGATCACCAAGTGCTTCCGCGACGAGGACCTGCGGGCCGACCGCCAGCCGGAGTTCACGCAGATCGACGTCGAGACGTCGTTCCTCGACGAGGTCGGGATCCGCGCGCTGATGGAGGACATGATCCGCAGCGTCTTCAATGAAACGCTCGGCGTCGCCCTGCCCGATCCGTTCCCGGTCATCACCTACCAGGAGGCGATGCGGCTGTACGGCTCCGACAAGCCCGACCTGCGCGTCAAGCTGCAGCTCAACGAGCTGACCGACGCGATGCGCGACGTGGAATTCAAGGTCTTCCGCGCCGCCGCCGAGCTCTACGACGGCCGGGTCGCCGCCCTGCGCATCCCGGGCGGCGCCGAGATGCCGCGCTCGGAGGTCGACGCCTATACGCAGTTCGTCGCGATCTACGGCGCCAAGGGGCTCGCGTACATCAAGGTCAACCAGCGCGCCAAGGGGCGCGACGGCCTGCAGTCGCCGATCGTCAAGAACCTGCACGACGCGGCGCTCGCCACGATCCTGGAGCGCACCGGCGCCGTGGACGGCGACCTGATCTTCTTCGGCGCCGATCGCGCGAAGATCGTGGCCGACAGCCTGGGTGCGCTGCGAACGCGCATCGGGCACTCGGAGTTCGGCCGCGCGCGCGGGCTGTCGGAGCAGGCGTGGCGGCCCCTGTGGGTGATCGATTTCCCGATGTTCGAATTCGACGAGGAAGAGCAGCGGTGGGTCGCCGCCCACCACCCGTTCACGTCGCCCAAGGATGGCCACGAGGACTACCTCGAATCCGATCCCGGCCGCTGCCTTGCCAAGGCCTACGACCTGGCGCTCAACGGCTGGGAGATGGGCGGCGGCTCGGTCCGGATCCATCGCGAGCAGATCCAGAGCAAGGTGTTCCGCGCGCTGAAGATCGGTCCCGAGGAGGCGCGCGCGAAGTTCGGATTCCTGCTCGACGCGCTGCAGTACGGCGCGCCGCCGCACGGCGGCCTCGCGTTCGGTCTGGACCGGATCGTCGCGATGATGGCCGGCGCCGATTCGCTGCGGGACGTGATCGCGTTTCCGAAGACGCAGCGCGCGCAGTGCCTGCTGACCCAGGCGCCGTCGCCGGTGGACGAGAAGCAGTTGCGCGAGCTGCACATCCGGCTGCGCAACCCGGAGCCGAAGCAGGCGGCGTAGCGCCGGCCGCACCCGCGCGGCCGGACCGTGCCGCGTGCCGGCCGCCCAGGCCATGCCCGGCAAGATCCCCGAATCCGTGCTGGTCGTGATCCACACGGCGGCGCTCGAGGTGCTGCTGCTCGAGCGCGCCGATCATCCGGGTTTCTGGCAGTCGGTGACGGGCAGCCTGGCCGAAGCGGCAGAGCCGTTCGCTGCCGCATGTGCGCGCGAAGTGCTGGAGGAGACCGGCTGGCAGGCGCAGCCGGGCGATTTCGACGATTGGCGCCTGGCGCATCGCTACCCGATCTACGCCGAATGGCGTCATCGCTATGAACCGGGCGTCACGCATAATCTCGAGCATGTCTTCGGATTGTGCGTGCCACGCCGTTTCGAGCCGCGGCTTGCGCCCGCCGAGCACCTGCGCTACCGGTGGATGGACTGGCGCGACGCGGCCGACGCCTGCTTCTCATGGACCAACGCGCAGGCGATCCGGCTGCTCGGCGAGCGGCCCGGGCCGCGGTAGATCCATCAGCGGCGGCTGCGCCGCCCGGCCATGAAGTTCAGAGTCGCCACCTATAACATCCACAAGGGCGTCACCGGGATCCGCCAGCGGCCGCGCATCCACGACGTACGGCTGGCCCTGCAGCTGATCGACGCCGACATCGTGTTCCTGCAGGAGGTCCAGGATCGCAACGAGCGCGTCGCGCGGCGCTACCCCGATGCGCCGAAGGCGGCCCAGCTCGATTTCCTCGCCACCACCGGCTACGAGCACCGCGCCTACGGGATGAACGCCGTGTACCGGCACGGTCACCACGGCAATGCGATCCTGTCGCGGCTGCCGATCGGTCATTTCACGAACCACGACATCTCCGACCACGCGCTTGAGCAGCGCGGGATGCTGCATGCGGTCGCGCACGCCGGCACCGGCGCGCGCCGGCGCGACATCCACCTGATCTGCGCGCATTTCGGGCTGGTCAAGCGCAGCCGGCTGCGCCAGGCAGGCTTCGTCGCCGATTTCGTCAGGCACGAGATCCCGGCCGGCGCGCCTCTGATCCTCGCCGGCGATCTCAACGACTGGCAGCGCCGCGTCGACCACGAATTGCGCCGCCGGCTCGGGGTGATCGAAGTCACGGACGCGGGCGCGGCGCCGCCCGCCAGCTGGTTCGACTTCCTGCTGCCGTGGCGCCAGCCGATGCGGGTGGCGCGCACCTTTCCGGCCGTCGCGCCCTGGCTGACGCTCGACCGCATCTACCTGCGCGGGCTGAGGCCGCTCTCGGCGCGCGTGCCGCGCGGAGTCGCGTGGGCGCGGCGCTCGGACCACGCGCCACTGATCGCCGACCTGGAGCTCGGTTGAACGCCACCCAGACCGCGATCCCGGAACGGATCGCGCGCCGGTTCGCGTGGGCGGCGCGGCCGCGCCTGTACGAAGGCAACCGGGTGCGCCTGCTCGCGACCGCGCAGAACTACTTTCCCCAGCTGCTCGCCGCGATCGACGGCGCACGCACCTCGGTGCATCTGGAGACCTACATATTCGCCGACGACGGCATCGGCCGCCGCGTCGTCGAAGCGCTGGCGTCGGCGGCGGCGCGCGGCGTGCAGGTGCGAGTCCTGATCGACGGCTTCGGCGGCGGCGATCACGCGCGCCGCCTCGTCGGGCAGCTCGCCGGACGCGCGGTCCAGGTGCGGATATTCCGGCCCGAGCGCTGGTGGCGGCTGCAGCGCCGGCTGTTTCGCCGGCTGCACCGCAAGATCGTGGTGGTCGACGACCGGATCGCGTTCGTCGGCGGCATCAACATCGAGGACGACCCCGCGCAGGACGGCGACAGCGGCGATCCGATCGGTCCGCGCTTCGATTTCGCCGTGATGTGCGAAGGGCCGCTGGTCGCGGCGGTCTCGTACGCGGTGCAGCGCCTCTGGTGGGCGATCTCGATGGCGACGCTGCGCGACGAGCCGCGGCCTCCGCCGCGGCTGATCCGGGGCCTGCCGCCGCTCGCCCAAGGCGTCCGCGCGAGCCTGCTGCTGCGCGACAACCTGCGCAGCCGGCACGCGATCGAACGCGCCTACCTGGCCGCGTTCGCGACCGCACGCCGCGAGATCCTGATCGCCAGCGCCTACTTCCTGCCCGGTCGCCGGTTCCGCGCCGCGCTGGTCCAGGCCGCGCGCCGCGGCGTGCGCGTGCGGCTGCTGCTGCAGGGCCGGATCGAGTACCGCCTGCAGCATCACGCGCAGCGCGCCCTGTACGGACACCTTCTGGCCGCCGGGCTCGAGATCTACGAGTACCGCCGCAGCTACCTGCATGCGAAGGTCGCGGTCGTCGACAGCGACTGGGCGACCGTGGGTTCCAGCAACATCGACCCGCTCAGCCTGCTGCTCGCGCGCGAAGCCAACGTGCTGGTGCGAGACCGCGGATTCGCGGCCGAGCTGCGCTCGCACATTGCCGCCGCGATCAGGTCCGAGGCGACCCGCCTTCAACCCTCGGGCGCGGACCGCTCGCTGCGGGCGCGGGTGATGGATTGGATCGCCTACGGCGTGGTCCGGATCCTGATCGTGGTGGCTGCGCGCGGGCGCGACTACTAGCCGGGGCGGGCGACGCACAAGGCCGACCCGTGATGCCGGGACCCCGACGATGAAGAGCGCCGCCCCATCCCCGCTGCCGGCGGCGGTCGTGCTCTCCTGCCTCGGAGCTGCGGAGAGCGACCTGAACGTGGTGCGCTCGCTCGGGCCGCGGGGAATCCCGGTCACGGTGATCACCGAGTACGCCGGCGCGCCGTCGACGGCTTCGCGCCACTGCCGCGAGGTCCTGCAGGTGCCGCGCTTCACCCGCGATCCGCAGCGCCTCGCCGACGCGCTCGAGCGGTACGCCCGCTCGCAGCCGAGGCGGCCGGTCGTGTTCCCCAGCGCCGATCCCGACCTGATCCTGCTGCTGCAGCTGCGCGAACGCCTGCAGGCCAGCTGCGACCTCGTGCTGCCGCCTCCCGGGCTGATTCCATCGCTGTTCGACAAGCGGCGGTTCGCCGCACTGGCCGAGGCGCACCGCCTCGAAGTGCCCCGGACCCGGGTGCCGGACAGCGTCGCCGATCTGCGGGCGATCGGGACCGGGATCCGCTTTCCCGCGATCGTGAAGCCCTCGGACACGAACCAGTGGAACGTCGGTCGGATCGCCGGACTGCCGCCGAAGACCAAGGCGGTGCGGGTCGACAGCGCCGCGCAGCTCGAGGCGGTCTGCGCGCCGATCATCGAGGCCGGGATCGATATCGTCATCCAGGAGATGATTCCCGGCGACGATCCCGAACACTGCGACCTGCACGCCTTCATCGACCGCGAAGGGCGGCCCGTGGCCTGCTTCACCGGCCGCAAGCACCGGATCCTGCCGATTCACGCCGGCAGCGGCTGCTTCGTCGAGAGCGTGGTGATCGAGCCGCTGATCGAGTCGGGCCTGCGGATGCTGCGCGAGTTGCAATACACCGGGATCGCCAACATCAACTACAAGCGCGATCCCAGAGACGGGCGGTTCCGCCTGCTCGAGATCAATCCCCGCGTCAGCCAGTGGAACATCCTCGCCGCGCGCTGCGGCGTGAACATCCCGTGGCTGGCGTACGCCGAGCAGGCGGGCCTGCCGCTCGAGGCGCCCGGGAGGCAGCGCGAAGGCGTGTTCTACGTCAACTGGGTCAACGACCGCGCGTCGTTTCGCGGTTACCGGGCCGAGGGATCGCTGGGCGTCGTCGACTATGCCCGGACGCTGCTGCGCCGCCCGATGGTCTACCAGCTTCTCGACTTCTCCGATCCGTGGCCGTTCGTGCGCACGGTCGCCTTCAAGGTGGGACGGCGCCTGTCGAGATGGGCGCGGCCGGCGAGGCCCGCGCCCTAGTCGCCCCGGAGGCGCGACTTGATCCGGCGCAGCGCGGCCAGCAGCGGTTCGAGGGTGGCGGGAATGCCGCGGCTCAGGAATGCCCCCGTCACGAGGTCGACGCGCTGCGTCCACAGCGAATCGATGAACGAACCGGGCTGCGCGCCGCTGTCGATGTATTCGAGCGTGCCGAAGCGCTCGCTCGCGTGTTCGATGAACTCGATCTCGTTGAGGATGCCCGGGCTCGACTTCGCGTAGGCGGGATCCCAGCCGATCTTGAAGGCGAACGCGGCGTCGCCCGACAGCAGGTTGCTGCTCGACGCGATCGCGCACCCGTCGAGCTGCAGCTCGCAAAAGAAGGCCCGCCCGGCCGCGCGAAAGCCGTCGACCAGCTCGCGGAAGAAGGTCTCGTGCGCCGGTTGCGACCGCAACGAGCTGCCTTGCTCGGCCTTCCACCCCCTGTGCTCCAGCGCCAGGAAGGTCTCGACCTGCTCGGCGCGAACCTGTCCGTCGTCCACCAGCCGCCAGGAGACCGCGCCGCGCTCGGCGAGGCGGCGCCGCTTGCGCCGCAGCTCGGCGGCGTCGTGCGGGTCCAGCCGTCCCTCGAGCGGGCGCTCGCCAAGGCCGTGCGGATCGAGGACCGCGCGCCGCCTGCGGTCGTACGGGTGCCAGCGTGCGCCGGCGCGGCGCGCGGCGCCCTGAAGCGCGCGCAGCAGCGGGCCGTGCTGTCTCAAGTCGACGAATTCGACCGCGCACCATCGATTGCGCCGCGATCCGAAGTAGCCGAAGAACGCGTCGGCGACGCGATCGGCGAGGTCGCGATCGATGAGCAAGCCGGTCAGGAAGCTGTGCGGGGATCGATAGGCGCACAGGGTCGGAAACGGCATCCGGCGCGTCGGCGACCGGCGGCTGAAGACTCCCAGGCCGACCAGCGGCGCATTTGCGGACTCACGGTCGAACACCGCCACGATCTCGACCGCGAGTTCCGGCGTCAGATGGCGCAGCGCCGGAACGACGAAGTGGGGAGACAGGTAGGCGTTGGCCTCGAGCGAGCGCGCTTCGAGGCGCGCCCAGCGATCGATCAACGGCGCATCGATGTCGGCGCGGCCGAGGATCCGCACTTCGAGGCCCGCCGGAGCGGCGCCGGGCTGTTCGCGGATCTCGCGTTCCAATTCGAAGGGCATCTGCATCTGATCCGGTTCGCCGCGCAACGGCGTGACCGAACCTTCGCATGGCCACATCGTATCGCCGGACTCTGGACTCCTGCACGCGCTTTCGGCGCGGTGATCGCACGGGTCGTGCGATCTCGCAGCGTGGACGATTCTCGGTCAGGCGCGCGTCCGCCCAGGGCCCGAATAGGAGGGCAAAAACGGCGCTTAGCGCCGCTTGACAAGAGCGACGCCGCCCTGCCGGAACAAGACCTCGAACGATTCGCCGGGCGGCAGGAGGTCCTCGCGGGTCAGCGCGAGCTCGCCCGGCTGCGGCGGCCGCGACGGGGAGACGCGGCCGCGATAGACGCTGAAGCTCGGCGCGTGCATCTCCCATTGAACGGCAGTCTCCGGCCGCCCGCGCGCTACCAGCGCGGCGCGCTTGACGGGTCCGGCCAGCACGTCGCCCAGCCATGGCGCGAAGGCATAGCCGAACACCGCGGACAGCAGCCCCGCCGCGACCGCCGCGCGGCGCCAGGCCGGCCGGCCGCGCCACCGCACGAGGAGCGCGATCCAGGCCGCGAGCGCCGCGAGCGTCGCGGCGTAGTAGAACCACGATGCGGCTTCCAGCGAACGGCGCGCCTGCTCCGCGTAGAAGCGCGAATGCGGATCGGCGATCCGCTCGGCGATCGCCTGCAGCAGCGGCGGCGCCGCCGCCGCCAGCCCCAGCATCAGCGTCGGCCACAGCAGCACCCACGCCGGCGAGCGCGCCTGCTCGCGGTGCCGCGCCAGCAGGACGAACAGCGGCGTCAGCCCGTAGAGCACGTAGTGCGGAAGCTTGGTGCCCGATGCCGAAAAGAACACGAACACGAACCCGAACCACATCCACAGGTAGCGTGCGAGCGGATCCCGCCAGTCCGGACGCAGGTTGCGCAGGGCGGCGCCCAGCAGTCCGGTCCACGGTAGGAGCAGCAGCGGCACGAACACGAAGTAGTACGCGAGGCTGCCGCCGTGACCCTCCAGCGTGCCGCCGAAGCGCTCGAGGTTGTGCCGGACGAAGAAGCCCTCGACGAAGTCGCGCCCGTGGATCGCGAGCTGCGCCGCGTACCAGGGCGCGGCGATCGCGAGCAGCAGCAGCCAGCCGACCGGATCGAGCACGGCCCGCGCCCAGTCCCGCAGCCGGTGCGTCGATGCGCAGTAAAGCAGCGTGACGGCTGCCGGAATGAGGACCGCGATCGGCCCTTTGGTCAGCAGGCCAAGTCCGATCCAGGCGTACAGCCGCAGGCGTGCGGAGCGCCGACCCTCCTCGAGCACGCGCCAGGCGTCGAACATCGCCGCCGCGAGCAGCGCGTTGAGCAGCGCGTCGGCGGTTGCCGCGCGGCCGATCGCCAGCACGCCCAGCGTGGTCGCGGCGATCCAGCCCGCCGCCTCGCCGCCGCCAGCGCCGACGCGGGGTGCCGCAAACCGCACGATGGCCGCCACCCACGCGAGCGCCGCGAGCGCCGAGGGGAGGCGGAGCGCGAATTCGCCGAGCCCCAGCGCGCCGACCGACAGCGCCTGCAGCCAGTAGATGAGGATCGGCTTGTCATAGCGCGGCGCGCCGTCGAGCGTGGTCGAAAGCCAGTTGCCGCTCGCCAGCATCTCGCGCGTCGCTTCCCCGAACGCGCCTTCGTCGACGTCGAGCAGCGGATACAGGCCCAGGCCCGGCAGCAGCAGCGCCGCCGCCAGCAGCAACATCAGTACGGTCCCGCGGCGGCCGCCGCCGGCGGAACCGTTCATCCTGCGCCGCCGGCGTCGCGAGTGCGAGCGGCACGCCGCGCCCGAAACGATGCCACCGCAAAGACGAGCCCGGCGGCCGCCAGCAGGAACTGCAGCGGCCTGGCCAGCGGATACCCGGTGTCGGCCAGCGCGAACGCCACCGCGCAGCAGGCCACCATCGCCTCGAGCGCCAGCCGGCCTCCGTCGCGCCGCCAGAACGGCCAGCGGGCGGAGGCCCAGACGCCCGTTGCGCCGGCGACGCAGCCCAAGGCCGACCCGGCCAGGACATCGGTCGGCCAGTGCGCTCCGACCATCACGCGGGACGCGGCCACCGCGGCGCCGGCCGCGATCACGGCGGCGGCCGCGGCCACGCTGCGGCGCAGGCTGTCCAGGCCCAGGACCAGGACGGCGACGACGACGAATGCGGTGATCGCGTGCCCCGAGGGAAACGAATTGTGCGAGCTCAGCAGCATGCCCTGCACGTGGAACCCGGCGGCGTCGAGGACGGCGCCGGGGCGGGGCGCGGCCACCAGGGCCTTGGGCACGCGCGTGAACAGCGTCGCGGCCGGGACCGCGAGCACGCCGGCGGCGACGATGCACGGCGCCCGCAGCAGGCATGGCGAAAGGATCATCATCGCCGCCAGGCCGTGGCCGAGCACGGTCAGGCTGCTGGGCAGCGGCGCCGGCAGCCAGCGCGCGGCCGCGTCGTTGAGGGCGAGGAAGACGGGGACGTCGGCGCCGCCGTACCCGATCGCGGCCGCCGCGGCGGCGCAGGCGAGCGCGAACGCGAGCAGCAGGCGGGAAGACGCGGCGTCGAGCATCGGCATGTGAGTGTGGCCTTCGAGTCGCGATCGGCCCGGCTGCGTCGCGCGCGCGGGCCGCGCCGCTGCGGCCGGGATTCTATAGCGCGCCCGCTCGGGCGGGCCGCGCGCGCCTGCTCGCCGCCCGCCGGACGGGAAACCGGCCCGCGCCGGAGTACGTATGCGCCCGCACGCCGGCGGTCGCCGATCGGGTATACAAGATGTTGTTTGATAGTGCCTTCCACACCTAGATTTAGTAGGCCGTTTGGCGCTTCCCGGGCGCGTCTCCGAGGGAACGGCGAAATTCCCCTCTATGCGCTGTTGCCCCCGCGCGGAAAAGCGCAATTTTCCCTCTGAAAACCCTTGATTCTCGTCGCAGTTCGCATAGTATTCGGGTCACGCAACGAGAGCGCTCTTCACTTCGGCGAGTCGACGAGAACGCTGTCGCTGTGATACCCAATCCCTTCACAGGAGATCGTTGATGGCTACAGCGAAGAAGGCGAAGAAGGCGGCGAAGAAGGCGGCCAAGAAGGCGCCGGCGAAGAAGGTGGTGCGGAAAGTTGCCAAGAAGGCCGCACCGAAGAAGGCTGCGAAGAAGAAATCGGCGCGCAAGCCGAACGCGGCGTTCATGAAGCCTCTGACCCCCGTCGGCCCGCTGGCCGGGGTCATCGGCAGCGCCCCGCTTCCGCGCACCGAGGTGACCAGCAAGATCTGGGCCTATATCAAGAAGAACAAGCTGCAGGATTCGGTCAATCGGCGCAACATCAATGCCGACGACAAGCTGCGGCCCCTGTTCGGCGGCAAGGCCCAAGTCTCGATGTTCGAGCTGACCAAGTACGTCAGTAAGAACCTGAAGTAGTCGCGCCCCAGGCTGCGACAAACGGGCCCGCGACGGCTTTGCCGCGCGGGCCCGTTTCCATTCGGGCCGCCGCTGGTCGCGGCGCGAGGCCGGCGGTCGGTGCCGGCGCACGCCCGCAGCGCGGAATTGCCTTACCCTGACAGGCGGCCGCGCCGACACGCGCTTGGGGCAGGGAAAAAATGGGCTGGCATCTCGTCGAGACGATTCCGATCGATATCGACAGCGGCGTGGCGCCGGCCCGCGCCCGTGCGGTCGCCGCCGCGCTCGCCCGCCGGGCGGTTCCCGTCCTCGCGATGCGGCACGGGCGCGCCGAGCCGCTTGCCAGCGGCGCCTTGTACGAGGACGGCGCGACGCTGCTGCTGCTGACGTGCCGCCACCTGTTCGATCTCGGACTCGCGGTCGGCGATCTCGGCCTGCCGCTGGGCGACGGCGGCCCGGTTCTGAGCCTGGGCGCCGCGCGGGCGAGCGTGTTCGCCGACCGCGTGCGCGACCTGGCGGCGGTGAGAATCGGCTGCCGGCACGCCTGCACCCGCCTGCGCAGGTACTGGCGTCCCGCGCCCCTTCGGGATCTCGAGGCCGGCTCGGGATGCCAGGCGGCTTCCCCGGTTTTCGTCCTGGCCGGCTTTCCCTACGCACAGATGCGCCGGGTCGACGCCGCACTGCACGCCAGGCCCGTGGTCGTCTTCGCGCGCGGCGTGCCGGACGAAGAAGCGCTGCGAGCCCGTTACGCGCGCATCGCGCACCGCATCGACGGCGTCGCGATCCACGCGCCGGCGCTGGACGGCGTGTCGGGCGCGACGCTCTGGGTCGTCGGCGAGGAGCGCGACGACGGCGTCGGATGCGTGCTGCAGCCGGTCGGTGTGCAGGCGGCCTTCCGCCACGACGCCTATCTGCGCGCCGAGCCCGCGCGCGGCTTCGCGCGCGTCCTGCGCGAACGCGCCCTGTAGTCAGCCCCGAAGTCAGCCCCGAAGTCAGCTCCGAAGTCAGCCCCGAAGTCAGCCCCGAAAATCCGCCCCGAAGTCCGCCCCGAACGCCTTCCCGGCGCCGGCGCAGTCGCGCCTCAGGCGTGCGCCCAGCGCGAGTACTTGGGCAGGGATGCCTGCAAAAAGGCCATCTGGTCGGCCAGTATCCGCCGGTTGCTGAGGATGAATCCTTCGTTGCGGCACACGGCGTACGGCACGTAGATGAGCGGCATGTGGGCTTCCTCGGGGCGCCGGTTGCCCTTGCGCGTGTTGCAGGACCGGCACGCCGTGACCACGTTGGTCCATTCGTGACGGCCGCCGCGCGAAACGGGGACGATGTGCTCGACCGTCAGGTCGGCCTCTGCGAAGTGGCCGCCGCAGTAGGCGCACACGTGGCGGTCGCGGACGAACAGGCGGTGCTTGGTGAGGCCGACGTGCGCGTGTCCGAGCGGAATCCGGTGCCGGCCGCGGATCATCACGATCGAGCTGGTGACGAACTCGGACCGCTCGCCGGACAGTTCCTGGAAGCCGCCGTTCATGGAGAACAGGTTGTCGCCGAGATCGGTGACGACCTTGCCCGAGGCGTAGTAACGCGCGGCGCGCGTCAGGGCTGCCCATCGAACCGGCTGCCCGTGGGAATCCACAATCAGGATGCGCGGCGATACCTCTGCTCCGAGCATGCGCGAATATTGCCACTTTGGCGCGACTTTTGCATACGCCCGCCCGCCGCGCGCCGTTCACCGCTCGCTCAGTGCGCTCCCCGCTCCCGAAACGTATCGAATCGGGGGTCCGGAATCGACTCGATGCGCCGCACGACGCCCGAGGGGTCGAAGTCGATCGCCATCTCGTCGTTGAAGGCGCCGTGATTCTTGTACGGGTACAGCCACTCCTCGATCTTCATGCGCGGATAGCGGTTGATCCGGTACGGAGTCCCGAATTCGCGCCGGATCGTCGAGCGGGTATCGACGTCGATTTTGACCTGGGCGAAGTGTTCGAGCGTCAGCGCCTGCGACACGGCGAGCACGCGGTCGTCACCGCCGACGTCGACCATGTAGGTGGCCTGGAAGTACGGCCCGATCGCATACTCGAGGCGCCGCGCCACGCGCCCTCCGACGCCCTCGATGACCGCGGTTGGCTTGCCGAAGCGCGCACGCACGTCGCGCTCCGGCGTATCCGGCGCCACGGACAGCGGCGTCGCGCAACCCGCCGCCACCACGACCGCGCCCAGCAGCAGCGCCGCGCCCGGGGCGCGGCGGCAGATCACGGTCTGACCGTTGCCTTGCGCGGATAATTGACCCACATCACGTTCGCGCCGGTGTGGCGCGCCGCCGCCTCGACCTGGGCGACGTAGACGTGATCGATCGCCTCGTCGGCCGGATTGACGGGGGGTGGGCTGGCGCAGCCGGCAAGCACGATCGCAACGGCGGAACAACCAAGGAAGATGACCATTTCGCGCATGATTTTTGCCTCCGCGAGTCGCGCGGGCGCACGAAACACGCCCCGGCCGCCGGCGCCATGCGGCGGCCGCCGGACGGGTGCGCCTGCACCGCCTCCCTACTTTATGCCGCTGCCGGTCGAATGCAAACCCCGCGCCTGCGGTCGCCCGCCGCTTGAGCGACGGGCGGCACCCCGGTGAGGTCGAGCGCCGCTGCCGCGCTGGCGGCCACCACGGCGATCCAGGTGATGACGGCGCTCGCGGCGCTGAGCGTGCCCGCGATCGCGCCGGCGGTGGCGCGCGAGCTGGCGCTGCCGTCGTCGCTGGTCGGCAGCTACATCTCGCTCGTCTACCTCGGATCCTCGATCGTGGCGCTGATGGCCGGGGGCCTCGTCCTGCGGCTCGGGGCGCTGCGCCTGTCGCAATTCGGCCTTCTGCTGTGTGCCGCCGCGTTGCTGCTGGGCATCATCGCCGCGCCAGCGGTGGTGGCGCTGTCCGCGCTGCTGCTGGGGCTGGGCTACGGCCCGATCACGCCCGCCTCCAGCCACCTGCTGGCGAAGACCTCCGATCCGCGGCGCCTCGCGCTGACGTTCTCGATCAAGCAGACCGGGGTACCCGCCGGGACCGCGCTGGCCGGCCTCGTGGTGCCGCCGCTCGCGGTCGCGTTCGGCTGGAGGCCGGCGCTGGTTGCCGTGGCGGCGATGTGCGCGTGCGTCGCGGTCCTGGTGCAGCCGCTGCGGCGCGAGCTGGACGCCGACCGCGACCGGGACGCCCGCATGTCGTGGGCCGGCCTGGCCGCCGGCCTGCGTCTGGTCGCCGGATCGCCGCGGCTGCGCTCGATGGCGGCGCTGTCGTTCGTCTTTTCCGGCATGCAGATGTGCACCTCGGGTTTCATGGTGACGTACCTGAGCGACGAGGTGGGGTTCGGCCTGGTCGGGGCCGGGATCGGCCTGTCGGCGGCCAATGCGGGAGGCGTGGTGGGCCGGATCGCCTGGGGCGCCGTGGCCGATCGCTGGATCGATCCGCGCCGGGCTTTGCTGCTGCTCGGCGCGTCCATGGCCGTGGCTGCCGGCGTGTGCGGAGCATTCACGCCCGCATGGCCGGCGCCCGTCGTCTACGTGGTGTGCGCGCTGCTCGGCGCGACCGCCATCGGCTGGAACGGCGTGTTCCTGTCCGAAGTCGCGCGGGTCGCGCCGGCCGGACAGACCGGCACTGCGACGGGCGGCAGCCTGTTCTTCACCTTTGTCGGCGTCGTGGTCTGGCCGCCGCTGTTCGGCGTGCTGCAGCGGGCCAGCGGCAGCTATGCGCGCTGCTTCGAAGCCGCCGCCGCGATCTGCGCCGCGACGATGGTCGTGGCGGCGCTGTCCCAGCGGCGTGCGCAGCGGGTGACGGCGCCGTGAGCGTACAAGCGCGAACCGCGCCGGCCGGCGCGCGCCGCCGCTCCGCCGCCTCTTCGCTCGCGCCGAAGCCGCAGCGGCTGCCGCGCGGCGCCGCGCCGGTCGAGATCGAGTTGAAGCTGCGCGTGCGCGCGCGCGATGTCGAGGCGCTGCGGGCGCGGCTCGACCGCCACGCGGCCGTGCAGGAAGGCGCCGCCGACGCGGTCTATTACGACACCGCGGACCGGCGGCTGGCGGCACGCCTCGCCGCGCTGCGCGTGCGCAAGCGGGTCGAGGGCGGGCGCGCGCGCTGGGTGCAGACGCTCAAGACCGGCGACGGCGGCGATGCGCTGTCGCAGCGTCCCGAATGGGAGACCCCGGCGCCGGGCGGCCGACTTGCGCTCGAGCGGTTCGCCGGCACGCCTCTGCCAGAGCTGCTTGCCGGCACGCCGCTGCAGGCCGTCTTTCGGACCCGCTTCCAGCGCAGCGTCTGGCGGTTCGAATACGGCGGCGCACGCATCGAGGCCGCGCTCGACGCCGGCGAGATCCTTGCCTCCACTCGGCGCGAGCCGATCCTGGAACTCGAGCTGGAGATCGAGTCCGGACCGCCTGAGGCGGCCCTGCGCCTGGCGCTCGACCTGGCCGCCGGGGCAGGCTCGGACGCGCATGACGGCCTTGCCCTGCTGCCGCTTGGCGAATCGAAGGCGGCGCGAGGCTATCGGCTCGCCGATTCGCTCGTGCCTGCACCTGTTCGCGCGAGCGCGCGCCGGTTTGCGCGCGGCCTCAAACCGCGCACTCGCGTCGATGACGCGGCGCGGCAGGTGGTCGCATCCGGCAGCGGCATCGTCCTGACCCACGCGCACGAGCTGCTCGCGACCGGCGGCGACGCGGCCGACTCGGAATTCGTCCACCAGGCGCGAGTCGCGCTGCGGCGGATGCGATCGGCGCTGCGCCTGCTGCGCCGCCACGTGCGGATCGGGGGCGAGCTGCTCGATGAGCTGCGGTGGCTGTCGGCGTGTTTCGGCGCCGCTCGCGACTGGGACGTGCTGGCCGGACAGACCCTGCCGGCGATGATTGCGGCAGCCGACCCGGCGACCGCCGCCGCGTGGCGGCGCGTGGGGGCGGCGGCCGAGCGGCGACGAACGCAGGCGCGCGAGCGGCTGCGGTCGGTGCTCGACGAGCCCCGGTTCGCGGCACTGATGCTGCGCATGATGCTGTGGGCATCGCGGCGCGCGCGCGGGCGCGGGTTGCGGCTCGATCGCTTTGCGCCCGGCGCCGCCCGCGCCGGCTACCGGCGCCTGCTTCGCGCCGGGCGGTTCTTCGCGGCCCTCTCGCCGCCGCAGCGGCACCGTGTGCGCATCCTCGGCAAGCGCCTGCGCTACGGAGTCGAGCTGCTGCGGCCGGCCCTGCCGCCACCGGCGGTCGACGCCTGCCTGGCTTCGCTCGAGCGCCTGCAGGAGGCGGTGGGTGCCGCCAACGATGCCGCGCTCGCGCAATCGATGATCGCGCGCCTGACACGCTCGGCGCCGATTCGGGAGCAGGTGCGCGTCTGGGCCGAGCGCGCGGCCGCTTCCAGCCTGCTGGAGGCGGAGCAGTGCCTGGCGGAACTGGAACGGCTGGATTTGAGGTTCTAGCCGCGCTCCCCAATCGCGGCCATCAAATCAAGGAATCGCGCAATCCGTGGAAGGCCCTCTCCGTGCGCTCGAACAAGGGGAGGTAAGACTCGGGGGCGAGATTCAGTCGTTCCCAGGCTCCGAGTTGCAGCCGCGGCACGAGACCTCCGGCCACGTGGACAAGGTCGAGGGCATGCACGATCCCATTGGCGGTGTGCACGATATCGGCCAGCGTCGGGGCCGTGGCGCCTTGCGTCTGGACGGGCTCATGGTGATGACCGATCGCCTCGATGACCTCGTCGGAGAAATGCCAGTGCGCTGCGATCCAGGCTCCGACCTCGCAGTGCCCGATACCCAGTACGCGACGCTCGGCTTCGACCAGGAGACAGTCCTGATCCTTCGCGAACGCAATGGAAGCGGCGAGCTCGCGCGGGTAGTAGGCCGCCAGCGCAAGGCGACCGACGTCGTGGATCAAGCCCGCAGTGAATGCGAGAGTCTGCGGATATGCGCATCCGAGTGCCAGTTCCTGGGAGCAGATTGCGGCCCCCAGCGAATGCTCCCAGAAGCCTTGAAAGTCAAAGCCTTCACAGGACGGCGGTGCGATGCTGCGCATGACGGCCGCCGTCGTGAACAGTGCACTGACGGTGCGCAGTCCGACGAGCCGGATCGCGTCCTGCACGCTGGCGATGCGGCCGGACATGCCGTAAAACGAAGAGTTCGCCGCGCGCAGGATCTTCGTCACCAGGGCGGGGTCGACAGCGACCTTGCGCGCCAGCGCGTCCACGCGCAGGTCCTCGTTGTTGAGCGCCAGGATGATTTCGTGCACGGCCCTGGGCAGCGCGGGCAACTCCCGCACCCGGGCACGAACGTCGTCGCAGTCGATCGCGGTGTTCAATCCCGGTCCCCGCAACGATACCGCCGCACCAGGTGAATCAGCGGGTGGACGTGTCCCTCGCGCACCCAAAGACGAAACAGCTCACGCAGCCGGATGTCCGCCCGCGCGGCCGGCACACTGCAGCTGCCGGGGCCATCGGCGCCGGATGGCTTCGGAGGGTCGGTCGTCACGTGCGGCACGCGCAAGAGCCTCTTACGGTCGTTTCGGCCGGGAAGAGGATGATCAGGCGGCCCTGGGTCGCTCCCGTGGATTGCACCGTTCGCGCAAGGGCGTGGAATCGATTTGCGCCGATTTCGATGCGGCACTCCTCGGCGTCCGTCCCGCGAAGAAGGTGCCGCAGCGGTGCCGGCAGGGCGGTCTCTGCGTGGTCGCCGATCGCGCAGGCAAGCTGCGGAAGTATCCCGTCGGAACCGGCGTTGACGAAGGCGATCAATCCGTCAGGGTCTACGCCGATGATCGATGCCGGAATGCTGTCGAGGATTTCGCGTGCGCTGTCCGCGCTTCGCTCCAGGATTTGCGCATGGTCGCTCTGCTGTGCCAGAACGCGCTGGAGCCGATCGTTCAAGCCCGCAAGGCTGGCATGGGCGCTTTCGACCTCCCGTGCCAGCCGCCGGTTCTCCTCGCCCATCTCCCTCAGCTGGAAGGCCTCGGCAACGACCGCTCGCAGGCGCTCGGTGTCCCAGGGCTTGGTCAGAAGCTTGCAGACGGTCCCATCGGTGATCGCGGCGATGATCGATTCCGGCTCGGCCGAACTCGACAGGAGCATCCGTACCGTGCCCGGATAAATGTCCGCAACGCGCCGCAAGAACTCCACACCGGTCATGCCGGGCATCCGTTGATCGGACACGATCACGTCCACCGGAGCATCCGCCAGCCGTTGCAGACCTTCAGCGGCACTGCGGGCGCGCAAGATCCGGTAGCCGTCGCCTCCGAGCGACTGCTCGAGGCAGGCGAGGATGTTCTCCTCGTCGTCGACCAGCAGCAGCGTGCGGTCGCGCTTCGACCGGGCCAGCAGTTTTTGCGGCAGGCGGTGGTGCTCGCGCAGCATCGCTTCGATGGCATCCGCCGCAACGGGTTTGCTGAAGTAGTAACCCTGCATCAGATCGCAACCGATGGCCACCAGCAGTCCCAGCTGCACCTCGTCTTCCACGCCCTCGGCCAGCACACGCAATTGCAGGCTGTGGGCCATGGTGACGATGGCGCGCGTGACCGACACGTCCTCGGTCGCGGCCGTGATGTCGGACACGAACGAGCGGTCGATCTTGACGACATCGATCGGCATCTGGTGCAGGCGGCTCAGGCTCGAATACCCCGTGCCGAAATCGTCGAGCGCGATTTCAAAGCCGATCGCCTTGAGTTCATGCAGGACCCGGGCAGCGTGTTGCGAGTCCTGCACCAGCATGCTTTCCGTGATTTCCAGCGCCAGCCATGCCGGATCGCACCCGCATTCGAGGGCGATCGCGTGGACGCGCGCCGCGATGTCGGGCCGGCCGAGCTGGCGCGAGGACAGGTTGACGGCGATGCGCGGCGCCCGCAGCGTGACCGCCCTCCACGCGACCGCCTGGCGGCAGGCCTCGCGCAGAACCCAGTCGCCGATCGATACGATAAGGTCGGTGCGCTCCGCGAGCGCGACGAACTCCGACGGCGTCACGGCGCCGAACTGCCGCGAATTCCACCGCAGCAGAGCCTCCACGGCCACGATTTCGCCTGTGCGCAGATCGACTTCGGGTTGATAGGCCAGCGCCAGTTCGCCCAGCTCGCATGCGCGGTGCAGGGCCGACTCCAGGCCCAGCTCGCGCATCGCCTGCGTGTTCCTTTGCAGACCGAAGAACGAAATCTCATTGCCGGGCCCGGCGGCGCCGTTTCTGACGCGGGCTGTCTGCGCCCTTTCCAGCAGTGTCTGCGGATCGTCGCCATCGCCGGGAAACATGGCGATCCCGATGATGCATTGCGGTATCACCTCGGTCGTACCGATCATCACCGGCGCTTGCAGCGCCGAGCGGATGACTCGCGCGCGGGCAAGGACCGCTTCGGCGTTGCTCGAGTCTCCCGGATCCAGGCGGACCGCGAATTCGCCGCCTTCGAGCCGGGCTGCGAGCTCCAATTCCGTGCAGACGTCATGCAGCCGGGCCGCAATCGTCATCGCCAGCGCATCGCCGGCACCGAAGCCCATGCTGTTCTTGATTTCCTCTATGCGCGGCACGTCGATGGCCAATATGCTGACCCCCTTCGCGTCCGATTCGGCTCCCCGAATCGTGAATCCGATGTCATCGAGGAGGAGGACGCGGTTGGGCAGCTCGGTCAGTGCGTCGAAATTCGCCAGGCGCTGGGCCCTCGCTGCGGCGAAATCGTGCTCCACATTCGAGCGGTGCGTGACAATGCCGAATGCGAGATCCGCGGCGAGCTCCTGCAGCAGCTTGACCTCTTCGGCATCGAAGGCGCTCACTTCCTTCGAGTAGATCGACAGCACTCCGAGCGTTCCGGTCTCGGCCACCAAGGGCAGGGCAATGCTGGATGCGTAGCCACGATTCAAGGCGTCCGCACGCCAGAAGGCCATTCGCGGGTCCGAAGCGATATCCCTGCAGACCTGCACGGTTCCCGTGCGTGCCGCAGTTCCCGTCGGGCCGCGGCCACGCTCCGTATCCGCCCAGGTCACTGCCGCGCGCTCGATGTAGCCGGCTTCGGCTCCGCTGTGCGCCACCGGGCGAACGGATTTGCCATCGTCGTGCTCCACGAAGCCGATCCAGGCCATGCGGTATCCGCCCGCATCCAGGAGTACCTTGCACACGGTGTCCAGCAGCTTGCCTTCCTCTTCTTCGCCGATGAGGGCCTGGTTGACCGCGCTCAGCACCAGCAACGCGCGGTTCGCCCTTCGAAGGGAGTTCTGCAACTCCTCCTGGGCCCGCTTGCGCTGCAGGAACTGCCCGATCTGGCTGCCAATCACCAGCGCTGCCTGCAGCAGGCGATCGTCCGGTTCACGAATGTCGCGACTGTTGAAGCCGAGTACGCCGACGGTCTTTCCCTCCACCTTGACCGGAAAGACGAATGCTCCGCGCGTGCTGGCACCACGGTGAAGACCGGTGGAATGCACGCGAGCGTCGTCACGAAGGTCGGCAACCCAGAGCGGTTCCCCCGACTCCCATACCCGGCCGTTCAATCCGACGCCGGGGGCGAAGGTGACTTCGCGCGATCCCTCGATAAATCGCTCGACAATGGGGTCCGGCGCGCTCCACGACTCGGCAAAACGCAGCACGCCGGCTTCGCCATCGACGCGAAAGTATCGGCCGCATTGCCACTGCTGCGTTTCGCACACCGCGCGGATCACGGCTTTCAGGGCCGAGGACACGTCATCCGCGCCGGCCAGGCAACGGGCCACCAGATGCTCGAGCCGCAACAACTGCTCCGCGTACGTGGCGCTCGTGATGTCCTTGGCGGTGCCGCGGTAGCCCTTGAACCGCCTTTCCCTGTCGAACATCGGCTGCCCGCTGGCGCTGATGTAGCGCGGCTCGCCCCGCGGACCTGGGCGCCGATACAGGAAATCGGCAAAGGGCTGTTGTGCTTCGAGGTCGGCCTTGAATTTGTCCCAGCTTGCGTCATTGCCTACCGGGAGCGCGCCATCGTGCCAGAGCGTGGAGCCAAGACACTGCTGCAGGTCGATGCCTGTCTTTTCGAAGCTCGCACCGGTGATCCGGGTGAAGCGATAGTTCTCGTCCTGTTCCCAATACCATTGGGAGGACAGGTCAAGGAGGCTCCTGACGCGCTCTTCGCACAACCGAAGGCCGTCACCGCAGTCGGGCGCCTTGTCACCCCGGTTCCCGGTCGACTCCTTTCTCGGCGCCACGACGCAATCCCCAGGCTTTGCCACCGAAACCACCGTGCTCCGCAACGGTTCAATATGCGCCGCCGCCCCCTGGGCGAAGGCGCAAATACCACGGTTCCCGGACGGTACTTGCCTCGTTCAGGGCTGATTTGCGCTGACCGGGCGGGCACCTGCCGATCCGACGATTTGCGCAGCGAACAGGCCGCTTTTCGCTCGAGGCGGTCTGATCGAAGCCCGGTGGGCATTGCGCTTCGAAATCGACGGCCCGATGAGCTAGGCGACCAGCGGCCTTTCCGCCGAAAGATTCGCGGTGCTCCGCAGCATCGCCCCGGTCGGCAGGTGCGTCGGAGGTGCATACGCCGGGCGCACCGCGCTGCCCTGGCCGAAACGGATTCCGACCTGCCTGGCCAGAGCCACCTGCTGCTGCGTTTCGAGGCCGGCCACGATCAGCCATTCCGGCGCCACGCCGGAGACACGGGCCTCGAGCACGAAGTCGTGCCAGAACTCGATCCGGTTCGAGCCGGGTGCCAGCAGCTTGGCGAAGTCTGGAACCACGAAGTCGAGCGCCTTCAACTCCATCGAGATGCGGGGAGTCGTTACCCGGTAGCCGACCGCGATCCGCTGCGACCGCAGGTGCTCGACGAACGCGCGCACGCGGTAGCGGGAGCGCATCCGTTCGATCGACCCGCGCAGCATCACGGACATCCGGTGCGCGACGAACGCGTGCGCCTGGAAGCTCTCGGCGACCTGGTCCAGGAAACGCTCGACCGTGCCGAAGGAGAGCGTGACGCCCACATGGTCCGCCTGCTCGTGCTCGAGCATGTAGAAGGCGTTCTCCAGCGCCGTCGTCTGGATGCGCGCGCGTTGCGTGGTCGAGGCCTGGAATCCCTCCGTCCAGAGATACAGCTCGTCGAACCAGCGTTCCTGGGAGTTGAGCGCGCGCGTCGGCCACACGGTTGCGCAGACGCTGCCCTCTATCGGTCGCGACATGTCTTTCGACAACGGTCGAGCGGACCAGCGGCGTGCGGCTACCATGGCTTTCAGACGGGGGGATGCCGGTCAAGCTTAACCGGCATAAGAGGCAATGATCGCTCGCGCAGGCGAGCGCCGAATCCCGTAGTGTGGTCAAAAGACGCCGCCGCCGATAGCGAAAAGTCGACAGACCACGGCGCCGTCGCGGGAACGCTCTGGCGCCCCGGCCGGCCGGGGGCCATGATGAGGGTAATCGGCGCCGCCGCCACCGGGGCGGTGCCGTGTCGCGGGCCCCGAGGCTGGGAGGTCGAACGGCTGCTAGGAGCCTGCGTGCGGAATCGACCGGTCGTGCCGCTCGATCTCCTGCTGGCAGCGGGTGCAACGCGTGGCGGCTGGATTGGCGTCGAGGCGCGCGGGCGGGATGGCCTCGCCGCAATCGATGCATACGCCATAGCGGCCGTCCGCAATGCGGGCGAGCGCGGCCTCGATCTGCGCCAGCTCGCGCGTGGCGCCTGCAAGCTGCGCGACATCCGTGTCGCGCTGCTGCGACGCGATCGCATCGCCGTCCGTGCCGTCGGCGCGCTGCGGCAGGTCCGCCTCGTCGAAGCGCTCCAGGCCGTGCCCGTGCAATCGGTTGCCGACGATCTGGGCCAGTTGCGCCTTGCGCGCGCTGAGCGTGCCTTTGTAGCGAGACAGGTCTGCCGGTTGCATCGTCGGTCCAGCCAAAATTAATCGGTGACAGGTCTTTGACAAAACTAAAGCGGTGTCGTGCCCGCCGGTTGATAGGCGTCAACCGAAAGTCCGACGGCCGCAGATGGGCATGAAATCGGAACCAAACCGGAGTAATGTTGCACTGCGTCAAACGCCGCTGCCGATTGCGGGCTAGCCAGCCTTCACGCTTGGGTGGATGCTCGGAGAAGGGGGAATGAAACCGGCCCTTCTCGCTGCAGTGCGGCAGCGCGATAGCGCGATGATGTTGCAGTGCGATAAGACGGTGCCGGCCGTACGGGCCATCGGCGCGGTTCACCGAATGTTCAGTTGCCAGAGGTCCACTGACGGCAGACAACGATGGAAAACTCGACTCGCAATGTGCGCTCCGCGCTGACACCGCGCTCGGTCGCCGTCGTCGGCGCCTCCGAGCGCGCCGGCGCGCTGGGGCACGACGTACTCGCGAACGTGCTGGCGGGAGGCTTTCGCGGCCAGGTCTATGCGGTGAACCCCAAGCGCGCCACGGTCGCGGGCCAGCGGTGCTACGCGTCGTTGCGCGAGCTGCCGGCGGTGCCCGACCTCGCGATCGTCGTGACGCCGGCCGCCGCCGTCCCGGGCGTGGTCGAAGATGCGGGCCAGCGCGGGGTGCCCTGCGTGCTCGTTCTGTCGGCCGGCTTCGCCGAAATCGGCGCCGAAGGGATCAAGCTGCAGGAGCGCATGACCGCCTGCGCCCGCAGCTACGGGATCCGCCTGATCGGGCCGAACTGCCTGGGGTTGATGCGGCCGTCGATCGGGCTCAATGCCACGTTCGCGCGGATCTCGGCGCGCCCGGGAACCATCGGCCTGGTGTCGCAGTCGGGCGCGCTGGCGGCGGCGCTGCTCGACTACGCGTGGAGCGCCGGCTTCGGCTTCTCGTCGGTGGTGACGACCGGCGACGCCTCCGACGTCGAGTTCGCCGAAATCCTCGATTTTCTCGCCCTCGACCCGGAGACGCGCAGCATCGTGCTGTACGTCGAAGGCGTGCACTACCCGCGCAAGTTCCTCTCGAGCGTGCGCGCCGCGGCCAGCATCAAGCCGGTGGTCGTGCTGAAGGCCGGCCGGCACGCGAGCGGCTCCAAGGCCGCGTTCAGCCATACGGGAGCGATGGTGGGCAACGACGCGGTGTTCGACACCGCGCTCAGGCGTACGGGGGCGATTCGAATCTCGCGCTACGCGCAGCTGTTCTCGGCGTCGGAAGCGCTGTCCTGCGGCCGCCTGCCGCAGGGGCCACGGCTGGCGATCCTCACCAACGGCGGCGGCCCGGGCGTGCTGGCGGCCGATGCGGTGGCCGACAACGGGATCGCGCTGGCCGGCCTGTCCGAACCCGCCCGCGCGAAGCTCGACGACTTCCTGCCGCCCACGTGGTCGCATGCGAATCCGGTCGACATCATCGGCGACGCCGATTGCGCCCGCTTCGCCCGCGCGTTCGAAACCGTGCTCGCCGACAGTGCCAACGACGGCGTGCTGGTGCTGTTCACGCCGACGATCCGCCTCGGCTCCGAGGAGACCGCGCAGGCCCTGCTGCCGATCGCGGGCGCGACCCGCAAGCCGGTCGTATCGGCCTGGCTCGGCGAGGAAGACGCGGCGCGCGGGCGCTCGGCGTTCAAGCAGGCCGGCTACTCGGCGATGCGCAGCCCCGAGCAGGGTGTCGAGTCCTTCGCCTACCTCGCGCAGTTCGTCCGCCATCGCGAGCTGCGGCTGCAGCTGCCGCCGCCGGTCGAGCACGACCCCGCCGGAGCCAGGCCGCTCGACATCGCCGCGGCGCGCGCGATCGTCGCCCGCGTGCGCCAGGACGGCCGGCAGGTGCTGGGCGAGGACGAGGCCAAGTCGCTGCTCGCCGCGTGCGGAATCGAGGTCGCGCAGGGGCGCCTGGCGACCAATGCGGCGCAGGCCAGGGAGCTCGCCGAGCAGATCGGCTTTCCGGTCGTGCTCAAGGTGCGCGCCGAGGGCGTGACGCACAAGAGTGAAGTGGGCGGCGTGCTGCTGTCGCTGAAGTCCGCCGACGAGGTGGCGCTCGGTTTCGAGCTGATCCACGAGCGGGTCGAGAAGCGCGCGCCGCGCGCGAAATTCATCGGCGTCCTGGTGCAGCGCATGGTGTCGCGCCCCGCCGGCCGCGAGCTGATCGTCGGCGTCGCGCGCGATCCGTCGTTCGGCCCGGTGATCAGTTTCGGCATGGGCGGCATCGCGGTCGAGGTAGTGCGCGATTCGGCGCTGGCGCTGCCGCCGCTGAACCGGATGCTGGCCGGCGACCTGATCGATCGCACGCGCGTGGCCAGGATGCTCAAGCCGTTCCGCGGCATGCCCGGGGTCGACATCGACCGCCTGATCGACGCGCTGCTGCGCGTGTCGGAACTGGCGTGCGAGCTGCCGTGCCTGTCCGAGCTCGACATCAATCCGCTGCTGGCCGACGAGAACGGCGTGATCGCGCTCGACGCCCGCGTCGTGGTCGACGAGCGTTCGCTCGCGCCCGACCCCGTCTACTCGCATCTGGCGATCCATCCGTACCCGAAGGCGCTCGAGCGCGAACTGCACCTGGGCGACGGCGCCGGCCTGCTGCTGCGCCCGGTCCGCCCGGAGGACGCCGAGGCGCAGAAGCGCTTCGTCGCGCGCCTTTCCGACCTGACGTTGTACCTGCGCTTCCACGCGCCCGTGCGCGAGCTCACCCTCGACCGGCTGGTCCGCTTCACGCAGATCGACTACGACCGCGAAATGGCCTTCGTCGCGATCGACCGGTCCGGCCCGGTCGAGGAGATCCGCGGCTTCGCGCAGTACAACCGCGTGCCCGACAGCGACAGCGCCGAGTTCGGCATCGCCGTGGAGGACTCCTGGCATGGCCGCGGCCTGGGGTTCTCGATGATGGAGGCGCTCGAGACGTGCGCGCGCGCGCGCGACGTCGGCGAGATCTTCGGCTACGTGCTGGCGGAGAACGATTCGATGCGGCGGATGATGCTGGCGCGCGGCTACACGCCGCACCGCGAGGCAGGCGACGCCGCGGTGATCCGCTTCGCGCTGCCTCTGCACGCGCCCGGCAAGACACCGGAGCGGGAACCGGCTGTGGCGGCCTGAGCGGGGCGAAGCGCTCTACTAGCCCGCCTTCGTAAACAGATACGCATCCATCGCCAGCACCCCCGCATCGACGCCAGCGTCGATGCGCTCGACCTGCGGCCGCGGGCCCGCGGCGCCGAATGCCAACAGCAGCGGCAGGAAGTGCTCGTCGGTGGGATGCGCGCGCGCGGCGTGCGGCGCCCGCCGGTGAAAATCCGCCAGCCAGTCGCGATCGTCGCGGCGCAGCGCGGCGTCGACCGCGCGGCGGAACTCCTCGACGTACGGCTCGACGCCGACGTCCGCCGGCTCCATGCCGTGCCGCCGCACGTGGCGCATCCAGTCGCCGAGGTTGTGCGTCATGTGGCCCGAGCCGATCACCAGCACGCCTTCGTCGGCCAGCGGCGCCAGCGCGGCGCCCAGATCGAGGTGATGCCGGGCACCGAGCGATGTCTGGATCGAGATCTGCGTCGCGGGGACGTCCGCATCCGGGTACATGCGCAGCAGCGGAACCCACGCCCCGTGGTCGAGTCCGCGGCAGCCGACCGCGGATGCGGGCTGCCCGGACTGCTCCAGCAGCGCCAGCGCGCGCTGCGCGACTTCGGGCGCCCCCGGCGCCGGATAGCGGATCCGGGACAGCTCCGGCGGAAAGCCGCCGAAATCGTGGATCGTCTCGGGCCGCTCGGCGGTCGCGACCATCGGAAGCTGTGTTTCCCAGTGCGCCGAGGCCACCAGCAGCGCGCGCGGCCGGGGGAGACGGCGTCCGAGCTCGGCCCACGCCGTCCCGGCCGCCCCCGGATGCAGCGCATGCATCGGCGAGCCGTGCGACACGAACAGCGTGGGCAGAGCCGGCATGCTATTTCACCAGGCCTTCGGCCTTCAGCGCCTCCTGGACGCGCGGCCGCGCCGCGACGCGGGCCCGGTACGACGCCAGCGCGGGCCACTTCGACAGGTCCATGCCGACATACTGCGTCCAGCCCAGGATCGTGAAGAGGTAGGCGTCGGCGACCGTGAACTGCGCGCCGAGCAGGTAGTCCTTGCTGCCCAGCTGTTGCACGATCCAGTCGAAGCGTCCGCTGATGCGCTCGCGCTGGCGCGCCTTGAGGGTTTCCTCGGCCGCGGCGTCGAACAGCGGCGAGAACTGCTTGTGCAGCTCGGTGCTGATGAAGTTGAGCCACTCCTGCAGGCGGTAGCGTTCCATCGTGCCCGGAGCCGGCGCCAGGCCGCTCGTCGGAGCCCGGTCGGCAACGTACTGGACGATCGCCGGGCCCTCGGTCAGCCGCGCGCCGTCCTCCAGCTCGAGCGTGGGGACCTGCCCCTTGCCGTTGATGGCCCGGAAGTCCTTGCCGTCATCGAACTGCTTGGACTTCAGGTCGACCTTGACCAGCTGGACCGGGACGCCCGCTTCGCGCAGCACGATATGCGGCGACAGCGAGCAGGCGCCCGGCGAGTAATAGAGCTTCATGGGTTTCACCTCCGTTGATGCTTGACCTTGAAGGCCGCCCGCGAGGCGGCCACACGATGGCCTGTTCGTGATGCGTGGCCGGGGAGGACTTTATATATCCCGGTGCATGGGATAAATAGATGTCCAGGAAAAACATTATCCCGCTGATCGGGACAATCAGCGCCATAATCCCGCGATGGACCGCTACGCTGCCATGCTCGCCTTCGTTCGGGTGGTCGAAGCCGGCAGCTTCGCGCGCGGCGCGCAAAGGCTGCGCGTGTCGACCTCGAGCGCTTCGCGACTGGTCGCCGAGCTCGAGCAGCACCTCGGGGCGCGCCTGCTCAACCGGACGACGCGCAAGCTGTCGCTGACGGAGGGAGGCCAGGCGTTCTACGAGCGCTGCGTGCAGCTGCTGGCCGAACTGGACGAGGCCGAAAAGCTCGCCGGTGCCGCGGCGACATCCCCCGCCGGCACGCTGCGCCTCACGTGCCCTCACAACATCGCCGCCGGCCGCGTCGCCCCCGCGATCGCCGGCTTCGTGGCGAAGCATCCCAGGATGCGGTTCGACGTCACGGTGTCGGACCACAACGTCGACCTCGTCGAGGAGGGCTATGACCTCGCGATCCGGATCGGCGGGGTCGGGGCCGAGCGGCTGGTCGCGCGCAAGCTCGGTGGTGTGCCGCTGGTGCTCGCGGCGGCGCCGGCGTATCTCCAGGCCCACGGCCGTCCGCAGCAGCCCGCCGACCTGGCGACCCACCGCGCGCTCACCTACGCATATTCGCCCGCGCCGCGCCTGTGGCGCTTGCGCGATGCGTCGGGCGGCGACCACGAAGTGCGGATCGACGGGCCCTTGCACGCGAACAGCGGCGAGCTGCTCGCCGCCGCCGCCGCATCGGGGCTGGGGATCGTGTTCGAGCCGGAATTCACGCTCGCGGCGGCCCTCGCCTCCGGCACGCTCGAGCGCGTGCTGCCGTCGCACAGCGCGCCGCAGCTCGACATCTGGGCCGTCTACCCCAGCCGCAGGCATCTGTCGGCGAAGGTGCGCCTGTTCGTCGATCACCTGATCGATTGCTTCGCTGCCGACGGGGT
>CAZEIW010000006.1:0-7113 GCA_964512305.1 uncultured Burkholderiaceae bacterium
TTGCCGGGTGGCCCGGCGAGTCGGCACGTTCAGGGGCGGTCATCGAGCGATAAACGCGCCTGACCGATGACACGAACTACGGAACCCTGAGCACAGGCGTCATCCCCGGGCGAAGTCCCGGGGATCCACGTCGACGCCAAAGGCGGACGCTTCGTTTCGCGCCGACGTGGATGGCCGGGACAAGCCCGGCCATGACTGGCTGAGGTCCTCGCCATTGCTGGAGCCGTGATCGGCACCCTCAAGCCTGGGCCTGCTGCTTGACTTCGGCGTCGGCGAATTCCCGCGCCACCGTCTTCGGAACGCGCGTGACCTGGAACAGGTGCGCCTGCCGCGGGTCCGCGCGCAGCACCTCGAAGCGGATGCCTTCGATCTCGATCCAGTCGCCCCGCCGCGGGACGCGCCCGAACGCGTCGGTGACCAGCCCGCCGATGGTGTCGAACTCGGTGTCCGGAAACGTGGTGCCGAAACTGGTGTTGAACTGGACGATCTCGGTCAGCGCCTTGACACGGAAGCGGCCGTCGGCCTCGGCGATGATGTTGTCCTCCTGCTCGTCGAAGTCGTACTCGTCGTCGATGTCGCCGACGATCTGTTCGAGCACGTCTTCGATCGTGATCAGGCCGGCGACGCCGCCGTATTCGTCGACGACGATCGCCATGTGGTTGCGGTTGGCGCGGAAGTCCCGCAACAGCACGTTGAGCGGCTTCGATTCCGGGATGAACACCGCCGGCCGCAGCATCGCGCGCACGTCGAGCTCCTGCCGCGCAAAATAGCGAAGCAGGTCCTTCGCGAGCAGGATGCCGACGACGTGGTCGCGGTTGCCCTCGATCGCCGGGAAGCGCGAGTGCCCGGTGTCGATGACCTGCGGCATCCATTGCTCGATCGGGTCGCCGACGTCGATCACGTCCATTTGCGCGCGCGGCACCATCAGGTCGCGCGCGCGCAGCTCGGACACCTGCAGCACCCCCTCGATCATCGACAGGGCGTCGGCGTCGAGCAGGTCGCGCTCGTGCGCTTCCGACAGCAGCTCGAGCAGTTCCTCGCGGTTTTCGGGCTCGCGGAAGATGAACGCGGTCAGGCGCTCGAGCAGGCTCTTGTGGTGATGGGGGCCGGCAACCCGCCCGGTCTCAGGGTCGGACATCGAGGTCGGACGGCAGCAGCCGCCCGGCAGTTGGCACGCATTCAGAATACCTTATGCAGCGGCCCCCCGTCTTGGGCGGTTCGTGACCGCGAATCCGCGTCCGGTTTGCCTCCGACCGACGGAAGGTCGGTTGGAGCGCCGATATCGAAGCGGATGTCCCCAAGGTGAGCCCGCGCTAACTCACTGATGTTCCACGCGGTTGCTCGCCGCCCGACGGCCGGACGCCGCGCCGGCACCCCGCTTCGGCGCGGCCTGCTCGAGCGATTCGCGATACGGATCGGCGATGCGCAGCGCGCCGAGCAGTTCCACTTCGCGCCGCTGCATCCGCGCCGCATCGGCGCCGCGCTGGTGGTCGTATCCGTGCGCGTGCAGCACGCCATGCAGCAACAGGTGGGCCAGATGCGCGCGCAGCGTCTTGCGCTGCTGCCTGGCTTCGCGGCGGGCGACCGGGACGCAGATCACGATGTCGGCGACCACCCGCGGGCGCTGGTGAAAGCTGAACGTGAGCACGTTGGTCGCGTAGTCGCGCTGGCGGAACTCGCGGTTCAGGCGCCGCCCGCTGCGGCCGTCGACGAACACCACGGCCAGCTCCGCCGGCCGTTCGAGCGCACGGCCGACCCATCCTGCCAGCGTCGAACGCGTCGGCAGCTCGGACGCGTAGGGTGAGGCGCCCTGGATCGACAGCGTCAGCGCATGCAAGGGGTTCGACGCCGCGCGGCCGACGGCCTGCGGGCGAGGCCCGCGCAGCCCGTCATCGCGCCCGCGGCCCGCCGGTTTGAGAACGCACTGCTCGAACGCCCCGGCGGCGCTTGCTGCCGGCCGGCGCCGGGCAGACGAGCTCATGCCCGGCGGCCGCGCGCCGGCGGCGGATCGAGTTGCTCGGCCCTCTCGTAGGCCTCGACGATGCGCGCCACCAGCGGGTGGCGCACCACGTCGGCGGCCGTGAAGTAGGTGAACGCGATGCCGCGCACGTCGTGCAGGATGTGCTGCGTTTCGATGAGCCCGCTCGAGCTGCCGCGCGGCAGGTCGATCTGGGTGATGTCGCCGGTGACGACCGCCTTGGAGCCGAATCCGATCCGGGTGAGGAACATCTTCATCTGTTCGGGCGTCGTGTTCTGCGCCTCGTCCAGGATCACGAACGAGTGATTGAGCGTGCGCCCGCGCATGTAGGCGAGCGGCGCGATCTCGATCGTCTGCCGTTCGAGCAGGCGCTGCGTCTTGTCGAAGCCGAGCAGGTCGAACAGCGCGTCGTACAGCGGCCGAAGGTAGGGATCGACCTTCTGCGCGAGGTCGCCCGGCAGGAAGCCGAGGCGCTCGCCGGCCTCGACCGCGGGCCGCGTCAGCACGATGCGCTGCACCGCGTCGCGCTCGAGCGCGTCGACCGCGCACGCGACCGCCAGGTAGGTCTTGCCGGTTCCGGCGGGGCCGATGCCGAAGCTGATGTCGTGCGCGACGATCGACTCCAGGTAGTCGCGTTGGCGAGGCGTGCGCCCGTGCAGCTCCGGGCGCCGCGTGCGCAGCTCGATCCCCCCGGCGGCGGCGGGCTCGGCCGGCTCCTCCTGCGGGCGCGCCTCGCGCGGCGGATCGCCGCTCCGCGCCCCGGTCCGCCCGCGGTTCTCGAAAAAGTACAGCTGCACGTCCTCGGCCGACAGCGGCCGCTGGGCGCGCGCGAGCAGGGTCTCCAGCACCGCGACCGCGCGGCGCGCCTGCGCCGGCGGACCCTCGACGCGGAACTGGTGGCCGCGGCGCCTGATCGCCACGTCGAGCTCGGTCTCGACCTGGCGCAGATTGCCGTCGAGCGCGCCGGCCAGGTTGGCGAGCTGATCGTTGCCGGCGTCGGCCTGGAAGGTCAGCACCGTCTTGGCGGCGCCGCGGGCGCGCCCGGGACGCACGGCGGCGGTCACGCGCGCACGCTCACGCGAACACCGCCCCCGGCGCGACCTGTTCGCGGGCGACGATCTCGCCGCGCAGGCTGTGCGCGCATGCTTCGGTGATGCGCACGTCGATGAAGCTGCCGACGAGAGCGCCGGCCGGCCCCGGCGGCGCGGCGAAGTTCACGGTGCGGTTGCTCGGGCAGCGGCCGGCCAGCTCGCCGGGGTCCCGGCGCGAAGCGCCCTCGACCAGCACCCGCTCGATGCGGCCCACCGACGCAAGGGCATTCGCGCGGGTCGAGGCATCGAGCGCGGCCTGCAGGCGCTGCAGGCGCTCGAGCTTGCCCGCGGGCGGCGTGTCGTCGGGCAAGTCGGCCGCCGGCGTACCGGGCCGGCGGCTGTACACGAACGAGAAGCTGACGTCGAACTGCAGCTCGTCGACAAGCCGCAGCGTCTGCTCGAAATCCCGCCCGGTTTCGCCGGGGAAGCCGACGATGAAGTCCGAACCGATCGCGATGCCGGGCCGCGCGGCGCGCAACCTGCGCACGATCGACTTGTATTCGAGCGCCGTGTAGCCGCGCTTCATCGCCGCCAGCACGCGGTCCGACCCGGACTGCACCGGCAGGTGCACGTGCGTCGCGAGCTTCGGCAGGCGCGCGTGGGCGTCGATCAGGCGGGCGGTGAATTCCTTCGGATGCGAGGTCGTGTACCGGATGCGCTCGAGGCCCGGGATCTCCGACAGGTACTCGAGCAGCAGCGCGAAGTCCGCGTGTTCTGCCGCCTCGCCGCAACCGGTGCCCATCCTGCCCCGGTACGCGTTGACGTTCTGCCCCAGCAGCGTGACTTCGCGCACGCCCTGGCCCGCCAGGTCGGCGGCCTCGGTCAGCACGTCGTCGAACGGCCGCGAGACTTCCTCGCCGCGCGTGTACGGCACGACGCAGAAGCTGCAGTACTTGCTGCAGCCCTCCATGATCGAGACGAAGGCGCAGGGCCCGCTGACCTGCGGCGGCGGCAGGCGGTCGAACTTCTCGACTTCGGGGAACGAGATGTCGATCTGCGGCCGCCCGCTGGCGCGACGCCGGGCGATCAGCTGCGGGAGCCGGTGCAGCGTCTGCGGGCCGAACACCAGGTCCACGTGGGGCGCGGCCTCGACGATGGCCGCGCCTTCCTGGCTGGCGACGCAGCCGCCGACGCCGATCAGCAGATCGGGATTGGACCGCTTGAGCGCCTTCACGCGGCCGAGATCCGAATAGACCTTCTGCTGCGCCTTGTCGCGCACCGAGCACGTGTTGAAGAGGATGAGGTCGGCGTCCTCGGGGCTGTCGGTGGCCTGCATGCCCATCTCGGCGCGCAGCACGTCGGCCATCTTGTCCGAGTCGTACTCGTTCATCTGGCAGCCGAACGTGCGGATGTAGACCTTTTTCGCGGACACGCTGTTCATCCGAGGGCGATCCGAGGGCGATGCGATGACGATAGCGCGGGGCCGCCTGCCGCGGCCCGGGGGAGACCGGGGGAGCGCGAGGGGGGCGCCCAGCCCCCCTCGCAGCCGATCCTCACGCTCTTGTGCCGCCAGCCGAGGCTCGTCTGGAAGACTACCCTCTCGATGAAATGCTGGCCAGCGCTATGGTGGCGGATCAGGGACTCGAACCCCGGACACAAGGATTATGATTCCTCTGCTCTAACCAGCTGAGCTAATCCGCCGGACGCGTTGCGCAGAGCCTTGCGGCCGGCGCGCGCGGGCGCGAATTATATGCGATGCGCGCCGCCGCCGCCTCTGCCTCGGCGGCGGGGCGTGAAAAAAAGGCCGGCTCGCGCCGGCCTTTTGCTGCCGTTGCGGCGCGCTCAATCGTGCGCGTAGATGTCGCGGTCCTTGGTTTCCGGCAGGAACAGCGTGCCGATCACGAAGGTCATCGCGGCGACGATGATCGGGTACCACAGCCCGTTGTAGATGTTCCCGGTGGCCGCCACGATCGCGAACGAGGTCGCCGGCAGGAAGCCGCCGAACCAGCCGTTGCCGATGTGATACGGCAGCGACAGCGACGTGTAGCGGATCCGGGTCGGGAACAGCTCGACCAGCATTGCCGCGATCGGGCCGTAGACCATGGTGACGTAGACGACCAGGATCGTCAGGATCACGACCATCATCGGCTTGTTCATCTGCTCGGGGTCGGCCTTGGTCGGATAGCCGGCCTCCTTGATCGAGTCCGTGATCGCCTTCCTGAACTCGGCCGAGGCTTTCGCGGCGTCCGGGTTCGCGGTGGCGATGTCGGCGAACGCGATGGTCTTGTCGCCGAACTTCACGACCACCGGCGTCCCGGCCGGCGCCGACTCGTTGCTGTAGCTCACCGACGAGGTCGCCAGCGTGCTCTTGGCAATATCGCAGGGCTGCGTGAACTTCGACGTGCCGACCGGGTTGAACTGCACGGCGCAGGTGTCCGGGTCGGCGACCACGACCGCGGGCGCCTTGGCCTGCGCGGCCTCGAGCGCCGGGTTGCCGTAGTGCGTCAGCATCTTGAACAGCGGGAAGTAGGTCAGCACCGCCAGCAGGCAGCCGGCCATGATGATCTTCTTGCGCCCGATGCGGTCCGACAGCGCGCCGAACACGATGAAGAACGGCGTGCCGATGACCAGCGACAGCCCGATCAGGACGTTGGCCGTGAGGCCGTCGACCTTCATCGTCTGGGTCAGGAAGAACAGCGCGTAGAACTGGCCCGTGTACCAGACCACCGCCTGCCCGGCCGTGCCGCCGAGCAGCGCCAGCAGCACGATTTTCAAGTTGCCCCAGCGCGCGAACGACTCCGTCAGCGGCGCCTTGGACATCTTTCCCTGCTCCTTGATGCGCTGGAACGCCGGCGACTCGGCCAGCGACAGCCGGATCCACACCGAGATCAGCAGCAGGAAGAAGGAGACCCAGAACGGGATGCGCCAGCCCCAGTCGTTGAAGACATCGGTGCTCATCTCTTCGCGGCAGATCACGATGATCACCAGCGACAGCAGCAGGCCGACGGTGGCCGTGGTCTGGATCCACGACGTATAGGCGCCCCGCCTGCCGGGCGGCGCGTGCTCGCACACGTAGGTCGCCGCGCCGCCGTACTCGCCGCCGAGCGCCAGGCCCTGCAGCAGCCGCAGCGCGATCAGGACCACGGGCGCGACGACGCCCCAGGTCGCGTACGAGGGCAGCAAGCCCACCAGGAAGGTCGACATCCCCATGATCGTGATCGTGATCAGGAACGTGTACTTGCGCCCGATCAGGTCACCGAGGCGGCCGAACACGATCGCGCCGAACGGGCGCACCGCGAAGCCGGCAGCGAACGCGAGCAGCGTCATGATGAACTGCGCGGTCGGTGACAGCGGCGCGAAGAACTGCTTGGCGATTACCGCCGCCAGCGTGCCGTAGAGATAGAAGTCGTACCACTCGAAGACGGTACCGAGCGACGACGCCAGAATGACCTTGCGCTCTTCAGGGGTCATCGCGCGCGGAGTCGAATCCGGCTGACGCGACGCGGGCATCCGCCCGGCTGCTGCACTCATGCGAAGTCTCCTTGTCTTGCGGATGTAGTAGGCCGCTCGCGCTTTTTCTTATAGGCATGACCCGGACGCTGGGCAGCCGCGGCGAGCATGAGCAGCGAAGCTTACACAGACCTTGCAGCGGCGGCGACTGTCGTCGCTAACGGGGTCTTCAGAAAACTTCCGACGCAGATCACGTCAACGCGTCGGTTGTGGGCGTTGCGCTGCTCGATCGATCCAACGCTGCGGCGCCGCAGCGCAGGCTCAGGCGGCGCGCGGTCCGTCGCGCGTGCCGGGCGGTGCTTCGGTGGCGCGCTCGAGGCAATAGCCGAGGCCGCGCACGGTGGCGATCCGGATGCCGCCCGGCTCGAGCTTCTTGCGCAGCCGATGCACGTAGACCTCGATCGCGTTGGTGCTGACTTCCTCGCCCCACTCGCACAGCTGATCGACCAGTTGCTCCTTGCTGACCAGCCGTCCGGAGCGCTGCAGCAGCGTCTCGAGCAGGCCGAGCTCGCGCGCCGACAGATCGAGCGGCTGGTCGTCGATCGACGCCACGCGCCCGACCTGGTCGAGCGTCAGCGCCCCGTGGCGAAGCAC
>CAZEIW010000007.1:0-9499 GCA_964512305.1 uncultured Burkholderiaceae bacterium
GACGCGCCCGTCGGCGTCGATCGCGGCTTTCTGCCGTACGAGGCTGATCGGGCGGTAGAAACCGTGCTGCATGTCCTCCGTGCGCGAGTACATCAGCTTGACCGGCACCCCGGACATCTGCCTCGCGATGGCGACCGCGTAGCGGACGAAGTCCTGCGGCGCGCCGCGCCGCCCGAAGCCGCCGCCCAGCTGCATCTTGGTCAGCTCGAGCTTCGACAGCGGGACACCACCCGCCTCTGCGGCGGCCGCGGCGCTCGCCTCGCCGTTCTGCGTCGGCACCCAGACGAGCAGCCGGTCGCCGTGGAACCAGGCGGTCGCGTTCTGCGGCTCCATCGTCGCGTGATTCAGGAAGGGCGTGAAGTACTCGGCCTCGACCGTGCGCGCCGCCTTCGACAGCGCGGCCGGCGTGTCGCCGTCGTCGCGCGCCAGCGGAACGTCGGCCGCACTCTGGCCGGCGCGCAGGAACTCCATGATCGACGCGCTGTCGACCGAGCCGTTGCCGCCGTCGTCCCACTGCGGCTGCAGCTGAGCGAGCGCGCGATCGGCGCGCCACCAGCTGTCGGCCACGACGGCCACCGCGTCGGGCAGCTCCACCACGCGCTTGACGCCCCGCATCGACTCCACGGCGGCGCGATTGCCCGCCGACTTGAGCCGGCCGCCGAACACCGGGCACTGCGCGATCGACGCATGCAGCATGCCGGGCAGCTGCACGTCGACACCGTAGACCGGCCGGCCTTCGATCTTGTCGCGCAGGTCAAAGCGGGCAACCGGCGTTCCCAGCAGCGTCCAGTCCTTGGGATCCTTCAGCTTGACCTCGGCGGGCGGCGTCAGGCGCGCCGCCGCAGCGGCCAGCTGGCCGTAGGTGAGCTGGCGCCCGGACGGCTCGCGGACCACGCTGGCCGCGGCGCGGCACGCGGACGGTTCGACCTTCCATTGCTGCGCGGCGGCGGCGATCAGCATCTCGCGCGCGGCCGCGCCCGCCTTGCGCAGGAACTCCTGCGACTCGCGGATCGACCGGCTGCCGCCGGTCGACATGCTGCCCCATGCGCGGTTGCGGCGCAGGTGTTCGGCCACGGGCACGAACTCCACCTGCACCTTGCTCCAATCGCACTGCAGCTCCTCGGCGATCAGCATCGGCAGGGCGGTCTCGCTGCCCTGGCCCATTTCGGAGCGGGCGACCCGCAGCACCACGGTGTCGTCGGGGCGTATCACGACCCATGCATTGATCTCGTCCGCCATCTCATTCGCCTGGCCCTCGGCGCCGCCTGCCGCGGCGCGCGCGCGCAGCGGCGAGGCGATCCCCAGGCAGAACGCGCCGCCGGCGACTGCGATCGTGCGCAGGAATTCGCGTCGCGCCGGCTCGACCGTCGGAATCGTGTCCATTCGCGTCCCCTCAGCCGTTGCTGCGCCGCGAGCTCATCAGGCGTGCGGCAGCATGGATCGCGGGGCGGATCCGCGCATAGGTGCCGCAGCGGCAGATGTTGTTCACCGCAGCGTCGATCTGCTGGTCGCTCGGATCGGGGTTGGTCGCCAGCAGCGCGGCCACCGCCATCATCATGCCGGGCTGGCAGTAGCCGCACTGCGGCACCTGGCCGTCGAGCCAGGCTTGCTGAACGGGGTGCAGCGCGTTCGGCGGGGCAAGTCCCTCGAGCGTGGTCACGGGCTTGTCGCCGACCGCGGAAACCGGATAGACGCACGAGCGGACGGCCTCGCCGCCGACATGCACCGTGCAGGCACCGCATTGCGCGATGCCGCAGCCGTACTTGGCCGCCTTCAGGTCGAGCACGTCGCGCAGCACCCAGAGCAGGGGCATCTCGGCTTCGACATCGACCGTGTGCGGCTGACCGTTGACGTGGATGGTGAACATCGCCCGATGCCCTCCCATTGAGCGGGACCGACTTCAGACCGGCCGGCCACCGGCCGGTTCCCGCCGCCGAAGCTACGTCGGAACGACCGGCCGGCCCATCCCGAACAGACGCGACCGCAGGATCACGCCGGAACGCCGTACGGGAAAGTCACGCCGCGCCGGTCGCGCAGCCCGCCTCGACGGCAGCCGTCTCGGTCACCGCGACCGGCTGCGGAATCCGATAGCCGTACTTGATGCCGGTCATTTCGGCCAGGATCGAGATCGCGATCTCGGGCGGCGTGCGAGCGCCGTTCTTGAGGCCGATCGGGCCATAGAGCCGCTCCAGTTCCTGCCCGGTGACGCCGAACTCGAGCAGCCGCTCCTTGCGCTTGGCCTGGTTCTTCTGCGAGCCGATCGCGCCGACATAGAACGCGGGCGATTTCAGCGCTTCCATCAGCGCCAGGTCGTCGAGCTTGGGATCGTGCGTCAGCGCGATCACCGCGGTGTGGGGATCCGGCTTGAACTCGATCACCGTGTCGTCGGGCATGGTCCGCACCAGCGTGGTGCCCTGAACCAGCCAGCCCTCGGCGTATTCCTCGCGCGGATCGCAGATCGTGACCTGGTAGTCCAGCGCAAGCGCCATCTGCGCGACGTAGTGCGTCAGCTGGCCGGCACCGATCACCAGGAGCCGCCAGCGCGGGCCGTGCACCGAGACGAGCATGCGGTCGTCCACCGACAGCAGATCGGTGCCGCGGCCGTCTTCGAGCGTCACCGCGCCGGACTCGAGGTCCAGCCGGCGCAGCGTCTGCCTGCCGTCGGTCACACGCTGCAGCAGCTCTCCCAGCTTCGACACTTCGCCCAGCGGCTCGAGCACGAGCTCGAGGGTTCCGCCGCAGGGCAGCCCGAAGCGGAAGGCCTCTTCGGCCGTGATCCCGTATTTGACGCGTTGCGGGCGTTCCAGCGCGAGCGACTGCTTGCGCACGCGGTCGACCAGGTCGTCCTCGATGCAGCCGCCCGACACCGAGCCCACGACCTGCCCGTCGTCCCGGATCACCACCAGCGATCCGATCGGCCGCGGCGCCGAGCCCCACGTGCGAACGATCGTTCCCATCACCCCGCGATGGCCGCCGCGCACCCACTCGTCGGCCTTCTTCAACACCTGCAGATCGACGTTGTCCATCTCGGAACCTTCCCTGCACATGGGCGTTTTACGATAGCAGGTTCGCGCCCGGGCGGCTCGGCCCGGCGTACCGTCGACAGATCAACAAGATCGCATTCGCACGGCCGGACGCCCCGCGGATTCCCTGCGGATTGATGCAGGTCATCCCGCGCTGCAGCGCCGCTCGGCATCATTTTTCCGGGGCGCGAATCGCGCGCCGCCCGGCCGAAATGAATCCCTCCACCCGCCTCGACGATCTCCTGTCGCGCCATCACGGCAACCCGACGCATGTGCTGCAGGCGCTGCGCCTGGTGCAGCAGGAGGTCGGCTGGATCCCGCCCGCGATGCTGACGCGGGTTGCCGACGGCCTCGGGGTCTCGCGCGCGCAGGTCCAGGGCGTGGCCGAGTTCTACAGCTTTCTGGCGCTGCGGCCGGTCGGCCGCTACCGGATCCTGTTTTCGGACAACATCACCGACCGCATGCTCGGCGCCGAGGCGCTTCGCGAGCGCCTGTGCGCGCGCCTCGGCGTGACGAAGGGCCGCCTGTCGGACGATGCGCGCGTCAGCGTCGACACGACCTCGTGCACCGGGATGTGCGACCAGGGACCGGCGGCGCTGGTTGGCGGCCGCCCGCTGACCCGGCTCGACGCGGCCCGGATCGACCGCATCGCCGAGCTGGTCGACGGCGGCGTGGACGTCTCCGAGTGGCCGGCCGAATGGTTCCGGGTCGACGACAACATCCGCTGCACCGGCCCGTTGCTCGAGGCGCCGCCCGAGCCGGGCGCCGCCGTGCGCGCGACGATGGCGCGCGGCGCCGAAGCCACGATCGACGAGATCGAGCGCGCAGGGCTGCGCGGCCGGGGCGGCGCCGGCTTCGCGACCGGACCCAAGTGGCGTGCCTGCCGTGCCGCCCCCGCGCCGCACCGCTTCGTGGTCTGCAACGCCGACGAGGGCGAGCCCGGGACCTTCAAGGACCGGGTGCTGCTGGCGCGGCAGGCCGACCTCGTGTTCGACGGCATGACCGCATGCGCGCTGGCGGTCGGGGCCCGCCGCGGCTTCGTCTACCTGCGCGGCGAATACCTGTACCTGCTGCCGCGTCTGGAAGAGGCGCTCGCGCGGCGGCGCGCGCTCGGGCTGCTCGGCCCGGGCATCTGCGGCGACCGCGCGTGCGAGTTCGACATCGAGATCCACCTTGGCGCGGGCGCCTACGTCTGCGGCGAGGAGTCGGCGCTGATCGAGTCCCTGGAGGGCAAGCGCGGCGTCCCGCGCAACCGGCCGCCGTATCCGGTCACCTCGGGGTACCTCGGCTTTCCGACCGTCGTCAACAACGTCGAGACCTTCGCCGCGGCGGCCTGGATCGCGCAGCACGGCGCGGCGGCGTGGCGCGCGCACGGCACCGACGCCTCGAGCGGGACGAAGCTGCTGTCGATCTCGGGCGACGTCGAGCGCCCCGGAATCTACGAGGTTCCTCTCGGCATCCGGATCGACGAGGCGCTGGCCCAGGCCGGCGGCGCCGATGCGATCGCGGTCCAGGTCTCGGGGGCGTCGGGGCAGTGCCTCGCCCGGGACGAGTTCGCGCGCCGCCTCGCGTTCGAGGACGTGCCCACGGCCGGCGCGCTGATGGTCTTCGCGCCCGGACGCGACCTGTTCGAGGTCGCGCGCAACTTCACGGAGTTCTTCGCGCATGAGAGCTGCGGCTTCTGCACGCCCTGCCGCGTCGGCACGGCGCTGCTGGCGCGAACGATGAACAAGCTCTCGAGGGGCGGCGCCTCGCGCCGCGACCTGGAGGACATCGAGGCGGTCAACCGCAGCCTGCTGGCGGCCGCGCATTGCGGCCTCGGCCACAGCGCCTGCAACCCGATCCTCGACACGCTGCGCAAGTTCCCGCAGGCCTACGCGCGCAGGCTCGATGCGGCCGATTTCGAGCCCGGCTTCGACCTCGATGCGGCACTGGCGCCGGCGCGCGAGTCGACCGGCCGCGACGATCCCGCGGCCCACCTGGAGGGCCCGCGATGAGCGGCAACGGCAGGACGGCCGGGCGGTTCACGCTCGACGGCGCGCAGGTGCCGTTCGAACCGGGGCAGACGCTGATCCAGGCGGCGCGCGCGGCGGGACACTACATCCCGCACCTGTGCTTCCACCCCGACTTCCGGCCGCACGGCTCGTGCCGGCTGTGCACGGTCGAGATCGGCGGCCGGCATGTCGCCGCCTGCACGACGGCGGCGGCCGACGGCCTGGAGGTGCACAGCCGCACGCCCGAGTTGCTCGAGCTGCGCCGCACGCTGCTGCAGATGCTGTTCGTCGAGGGCAACCATTTCTGCCCTGCCTGCGAAAAGAGCGGCAACTGCACGCTGCAGGCGCTCGCCTACGCGCACGGGCTGGAGTCGCCGCGCTTCATCGAGTTCTTCCCGGACCGGCCGCTCGACGCCTCGCATCCGGACATCCTGCTCGACTTCAACCGCTGCATCCTGTGCGAGCTGTGCGTCCGGGCAAGCGCCGAGGTCGACCGCAAGCACGTGTTCGCGCTGGCCGGGCGCGGGCTGCGCAAGCACCTCGTGGTCGATTCCGAGTCGGGCAGGCTGGCCGACACCACGATGGCGCTCGGCGACAAGGCGATGACGGTGTGCCCGGTGGGCGTGATCCTGCGCAAGCGGCGCGGATTCGCGCTGCCGATCGGCCGGCGCCGCTACGACCTGGATCCGCTGCCCCCGCAGACCGTCGCCAAGCCCCCGACCGGAGGCGAATCGTGAGCGAAGCGGCGCCCGCCCGGGTACGGGTGATGACCGTGTCGCTGGCCGGCTGCTTCGGCTGCCACATGTCGCTGCTCGACCTCGACGAGGCGCTGCTCGGGTTGCTGCCCCGGATCGAGGTCGTCCGTTCGCCGCTGGTCGACCTGCGCGAGTGGACCGACTGCGACGTCGCGCTGGTCGAGGGCGGCTTGTGCAACAGCGACAACGTCGAGATCCTGCGCGAGGTCCGGAGGCGGGCCCGCATCCTGGTCGCGCTGGGCGCGTGCGCGGTGACCGGCGGCCTGCCGGCGCAGCGCAACCACCTCGACGTGCGCGAGTGCCTGCGCACCGTGTATCTCGAGCGCCCGGCCCTGGTCGGCCCCACGCTCGGGCGCGTGCCCGACGATCCGGAGCTCCCGCTGCCGCTCGACCAGGTCTATCCCCTGCACGCTGTGGTTCGAGTCGACTATTTCCTGCCCGGCTGCCCGCCGTCGGCCGCCGTGATCGGCGCCGCGCTGGCCGCGCTGGTCGAGGGCCGGGCGCCGGCCGCGGCGCCGGGCTCGATGCGCTACGACTGAAGGGAGGCGGGCGATGAACGACAGCGTTGCAGCAGCGGCCGAACGCGAAGGGCTGCGCCGCGTCGCGATCGACCCGCTTTCGCGCGTCGAGGGCCACGGCAAGGTGACGCTGCTGGTCGACAAGGACGACCGGATCACCCAGGTGCGCCTGCACATCGTCGAATTCCGCGGTTTCGAGCGCTTCATCGAGGGCCGGCCGTTCTGGGAGATCCCGGTGATGGTGCAGCGGCTGTGCGGCATCTGCCCCGTCTCGCACCAGATCGCCGCGGCCAAGGCGCTCGATGTCGTCGTCGGCGCGCGGGAGCTGCCGCCGGCGGCGCTCAGGCTGCGCCGGCTGATGCACTACGGGCAGATCCTGCAGTCGCACGCGCTGCACTTCTTCCATCTGGCCTCGCCCGACCTGCTTTTCGGCTTCGACGCCGACCCGAAGCGGCGCAACTTCTTCGCGGTCGCCGAGGAAGCGCCCGAGATCGCTCGCCGCGGGATCATGCTGCGCCGCTATGGCCAGCAGGTCATCGAGGCGACCGGCGGCAAGCGCATCCACGGCACGGGCGCGACGCCCGGTGGCATGAACAAGGGACTGAGCGCGGCCGAGCGCGCGGCGCTGCTGCGCGACGCCGACACGATCGTCGGCTGGAGCGTCGATGCGGTCGCGACGGCCCGCGGCCTGCTCGCCGGCGATCCGGCCCGCACGCGCGACTTCGCGGCCTTCGAATCGAACCTGATGGGCCTGGTCGCGGCCGACGGCAGCCTCGACCTGTACGACGGCAACCTGCGTGTCTGCGGCCCGGACGGCACGCCGATCTACGACGGCGTGTCCGCGCAGCGCTACGGCGAGCTGATCGGCGAGGAAGTCAGGCCCTGGACGTACATGAAGTTTCCGTTCCTGCGCGCGCTCGGTACCGCGGCAGGCTGGTACCGGGTCGGCCCGCTCGCCCGGCTGCAGATCTGCGACCGCATCGGCACGCCGCGCGCCGAAGCCGAGCGGCAGCAGTTCATCGAGAGCGGCGGCGGGCGGCAGATCGGCGCCGCGCTCGCGATCCACTGGGCCCGCATGATCGAGATGCTGCACGCGGCCGAGACGGTGCGCGCGCTGCTCGACGACGAGGCGATCCTCGACACCGACCTGACGACCCGCGGAACGCGCGTGCGCGAGGGCGTGGGGATCCTCGAGGCGCCGCGCGGCACGCTGATCCACCACTACCGGGTCGGCGACGACGACCTCATCGAGTACTGCAACCTGATCGTCTCGACCACCCACAACAACCAGGCGATGCACGAGGCGATCCGCAGCGTCGCGCAGCACGATCTCGACGGCAGGCGCCTGACCGAAGCGCTGCTCAACCGGATCGAGGTCGCGATCCGCGCCTACGATCCCTGCCTGTCGTGCGCCACGCACGCGCTCGGCCGGATGCCGCTGGACGTGACTCTGCTGGGGCCGGAAGGCGAGCTGCGAGACCGGGTCCGCCGCGACGAAGACGGTTTCGTCCACGAAGGCGGTGCCGCTTGACGAGATCGCCGCGGCTGGTGCTCGCATGCGGCAGCCCGGACCGGGGCGATGACGCGCTCGGCCCGGAGTTCGCGCAGCGGGCCGCGCATTTCGCGCAAAGTGCCATGGCCGGGGACGCGGCCGAGCCTGCCTTCGATGTCGTTGTCGACCGCCAGTTCCAGATCGAGCACGCGCTCGACATCCTGGGCCGCGAGCGCGTGCTGTTCGTCGACGCGACGGCCGCGGGGGCCGAACCCTACGCCTGCGCTCCGGTGACGCCGGCGCGGGACCGCAGCTTCAGCACCCACGCGCTGAGCCCGGGTGCCCTGCTGGCCGCCTGCGCGACGGCGTACGGCGACGCCGCGCTGCCGCCGGCCGAGGTGCTCGCGATCCGGGGGTATTCCTTCGGCCTGGGCGAGCCGATCAGCGCCGGCGCGCAGCGCAATCTCCAATCGGCGCTGGGTTTCCTGCGCGAGTGGTCGCGCTCCTGATCGCCGGACACCGGACCGCGGTCACGAATCGGCCGTCTGCAGGCCGAGCGTGTCGATGCCGAGGCGGTGCTGCAATTCGAGACGCCCGCTAGGCGTGACCTGGATCGCGCGCGAGACCGGCAGCCGTCGCAGCCATCCCCGCTCGCACAACGCGCGCAGAAGCTCCGCCCCGATCGGGCCGGCAAGATGGTGGCGCCGCTCGGTCCAGTCGAGGCACTGCCGCGCCAGTCCACGGCGGGTCGGCTTCAATGCCGCGATATCGATGCCGATCTCGCGAAACCAGTCGGCGCCTGCAGGCGTGACTTCGCAACGCTTGTCGGGTGCGGGCGCGATGATGCCGCGCTGCTGCAAGGCGCGCGCGAGCGCGACGCCCAGTTGTCCCGCGAGATGGTCGTAGCAACGCCGCGCAAACCGCAGTTCGCGCGCGTACGGGCCCAGCGCCCGGCGTCGCGTGGGTTCCAGCGGCCGGACCGTCGCCAGGCGCTCAATCGCCTCGGCGACATGGGGGCCCGACAACCTGTAATAGCGATGCCGCCCTTCGGTCTCGACGGCCACCAGTCCGCCGCGCAACAGCTTCGACAGATGGGCGCTGGCGGTCTGAGCGGTGACGCCGCCGGCATAGGCCAGCTCGCCCGCCGGCAGGGCCCGACCGTCGAGCAAGGCCGCCAGCATCGTGGCGCGCGCCGGATCGGCAAGCAGCGCCGCGACAGAGGCAACGGCCAGTCCGTACGACATCGCGATCTCTCCTGACGACTGCAGGATAGCGCAGCCGGGCGACGGGAAGCTTCGATACGCGTCGAAGCAATCGCGCCCGCTTGCGGGCCAGGCTGCCGACCTTCTTCGCGCCGAGACTCAACCCTGCGCATCGAAGGCAGATCGCCAGCTTTCCTCTCCCGCGCTGCGCGCGGGAGAGGGGAGTTTCAGGCGGCGATACACTTGCCCCGGCGCGGGGTTCGCGCCGGAGATCCACGCTTGACGCAGCTCAGTGAAGACCGGTTCGCCTTCGGCGGCGCGCTGCTGCCCCTTGAGCAGGCGCAGGCGCGCATCGCGGAGGAGTTCGAGTGCCGCGCCGCGGTCGAGATCGTGGCGCTGCGCGAGACGGTCGGCCGGATCCTCGCTCGGGACATCGTCGCGCCGATCGACCTTCCGCCCTTCGTCAATTCCGCCGTCGACGGCTACGCGGTGAGGCATGCCGACCTGCAGCCGGG
>CAZEIW010000008.1:0-17224 GCA_964512305.1 uncultured Burkholderiaceae bacterium
TCATCCCCGGGCGCAGTCCCGGGGATCCACGTCGGCGCGCGGCACCTCAGGTTCCCACGGGCCGGAACCGGAATGTACAGGATGCAGGGCCGCCGCCCCGCTACATCTGCCGGAACAGGTGCGTGAACGTCTCCGACACCAGCAGCGGCTCCCCGCGCTGCTTGATGTGGACCATCATGCGGCCGCGCAGATCGCGCGCGACGCGGTCGATCGCCGCGGCATTGACTAGCGTCGAGCGGTGGATCTGCCAGAACTGCTGCGGATCGAGCTCTTCCATCAGCTCCTTGAGCGGCTTGCGGATCAACGCCTCGGCGCCGGCGGTCACGACGCGCGTGTACTTGTTGTCGGCCTGGAAGTACAGCACCTCGTCGACGGTGATCAGGCGCAGGGTCTGGCCCACCGAGGCGTTGATCCAGCGCAGCGCAGGCCGCGCGGGCGAAGCGCCGCCGAGCTGTGCCAGCACGCCGTCGAGCGGCGGCGCCGCCGCCGACAGGCGCTCCTTGAGCCGGCCGACGGTCGTGAACAGGCGCGGCGTCGAGACGGGCTTGAGCACGTAGTCGATGGCACCCTGCTCGAATGCGGCGATCGCGTGCTGGTCGTAGGCGGTGACGAACACGACCCGCGAACGCGCGGCGACCTGCTTCGCCACTTCCAGGCCGCTCGCGCCGGGCATTTCGATGTCCAGGAAGGCGATATCGGGCCGATGCCGTTCGACCAGCCGCAGGGCTTCGATGCCGTCGGCCGCGGTGCCGAGGATGTCGAGCTCGGGCCAGACCGAGTGCAACTGCTCGACGAGCTGCCCTAGCAGCGCCGGCTCGTCCTCAGCGACGATTGCGGTCGGGTTCTTCATCGGGCCACTGCAACGTCACGTTCGTACGCGGCGGCGTACCCGGCGGCGCCCACGGCGCCCCTGCCGGCCCGATCTCCGTGCAGTCGACCCGCGCGGCCTCGCCGTAGCGGGTCCGCAGGCGCTCGCGCACCGCCGCAGGCATCGGCTCGTCGGCGCAGCGGCGCCCGCCTTCGATCCGCAACTGGACGGTCATCTTCCGGCCGCCCCCGCCGCCCTCCTCGCCCGACTGCAGTCCGACGTCCAGCGCGATCGAGGCAGGCGTCCGCTCGGGGTCCCCGACCGCCCACTGCACCAGCGGCAGCAGCGTCATCGGCAGGCAGAACGCCGCCGCGCACCCGGGTGCGACGTCGATCCGCGCGAGCGGCAAGCCGTCGCGCCGGCCGCTCACCACCGCCAGCCACGCCTCGACGAGACGCGTCTCGGCATCGATCGTCGAACCCTCGGTCCGCAATCTCGGCAGCGCGGCGCGCAGGAACACGATCAGCCGGTCGAGCAGCTCCGCACCGCGAGCGACCGCCGCGGTGTACGCGGCTTCGACGTCGACCAGCGTGTCGAACAGGAATTGAGGGTCGACCTGCGCCTGCATCGCGGTCAGTCGCGCATCGAAAGCCTCGCGGCCGAGCCGGGTCCGCTCCCGTTGAGCCTCGGCGAGACGCACCTCGGCCATCCGATTGCCGCGCTGCACCTCGAGCCAGGCGAACATCAGGGCGCCAAGGATCATCATGTCGACGCTGACCGCGACGTGGTACAGCGCATACGGTCCCTGCGGCTCGTCGCTGTGCCAGGGGCAATCCTTGCCGAAGCACGGCTGGGGCGCGCCTACGAGCCACTCGATCAGCGGCGGCACCACGAGCGCGTGAATCGCGCCGGCGCCGATCAGCGCCGACGCGAATCGCATCGTCCGGCTCAACCGGCCCGGCGGCCCCCGATCCGCAATGACCCAGAATGTCAGGCCCAGGAACACCCCCGCCGAGACGTCGATCAGGCCGGTCGCGGCGACGCGTCCGATGCGGGCAGTATCGAGCGACTGGGCGATCCCTTCAATCTCGAACAACAGGCTCAACAGCGTGCCGAGCGCGATGATCAGCGCCGCCCACCGCAACTCGGTGCGGCCGATCGTCGCCAGCGCCGAGCGCGCGCCGGCGAACGCGGCGACGCCCCGTTCGATCCAGCCGGCCTGCGCGGGCGCCGGTACCGGCATCGGAGTCATGCGGCCTTCGACAGCACGTTGAGCGGCAGCCTGACCTCGGCGACCACGCCGCGCGGCTCGTTCCCGCGCAGCTCGAGGCTTGCCGCCGCCCCATAGCGCGCGCTCAAGCGCGCGCGCGTATTCGCCAGGCCGACGCCGGTACCCGATTCGGCCTTGAAGCCGGCGCCGTCGTCGCTCACGCGGATCACGACCTGCCCGCGGTCCGCATCCGCGCTGACCTCGATCATGCCGCCCTCGGGCAGCGGCGCGAGGCCATGGCGGACCGCATTCTCGACCAGCGTGGCCAGCATCAGAGGCGGGATCGTCGCATCCGAAACTTCCGCCGAGCACCCGACCTGGAAGCGCAGCCGGTCGCCCAGCCGGTGCTGCAGTACCGTGAGATAGGCGCGCACGAGCTCCAGCTCCTCGGCCAGCAGCGCTTCCGATCGGCGCATCGAGGGCAGCGCCGCACGCAGATAGTCGAGCAGGCTTCCCAGCATCCGCCGCCCGAGCGCGGGATCGACCTGGTAGAGCCGGCGCACGTTGGCGAGCGTGTTGAACAGGAAGTGCGGCTCGATCTGCGCCTGCAGCGCGGTCAGGCGCGCCTCGAGCGCCTTTGCGGCGAGGCACTCGCGCTCGATCTCATCCTGGGTGAGCCTGCGGCGCGCCTCGGCCTGCCGCCGCAGCGCTGCGATCAGCGCGGCCGCCAGCAGGCCCAGCAGGGTCCAGTGCACGACGACGACGGTGAACCAGCTCCACGCCTCGCGCGCGTTCATCATCGGATACCGCGACAACGCGAGGCGGATCGTCGTCGACGCCGCAGCCGCGGCCGCGACCGACAGCGTCAGGGCGGTCCAGCGGGCGCCGCGCGACAGCCGGGCCGGCAGCAGAGCCTCCGTCGCGGCCAGCGCAAGCAGCACCAGGAAGCCGCTGACCAGGTTCTGACGGACCATGTAGGCGGTCAGCCCGGTCCATTCCCATGTGCTTGTCGTGGGCAGCTTGACCGCGTGCGACGAGACGACCAGCCCGAAGCACAGCCAGAACAGCAGTGCGACGCTCGTCCAGTTGAAGACGCGCAGGAACGCCGCCCGGCGGCCCGTGGCGGGTTCCGGCTCGACCGAGCCCTGGATGATGGTGTTTACCGGTTCTGACACACGGTGCTCCTGCACCGACCCTCGAGGCGGGCCTCTGAGGGCAGGCGTGGATCCCCGGGACAAGCCCGGGGATGACGCCGGCTATCGGCATACCCCAAGCGCCAAATATTGTCATGGCCGGGCTTGTCCCGGCCATCCACGTCGGCGCGCGGCCCGCCCCGACGTAGCCGGATTTTGATCTTCCGGGAATCACATGGCCAGCATGCCAGCGACGAAACCGGCCGCCGGCGCGATGAAAACGGCCCGGAGACGACGAAGTCGAGCCGAACATGAGAACCCGAACGGCGCCCATCGCCCACGCAGGCGCCGGCGCGATTCAGCCTATAGTGGCGGCACTGCCGGTGCGCCCGGCCGCGAGACGGCCTGCGGACGCCCCAGGGCATCGCACAGGCCTGTCCCGGATGCGCGCTTGAACACGCCACCTGCCCCCGCGATCCTCGACCTGATCGGCAACACGCCGCTGATCCGCGCGACGCGTCTCGACACGGGTCCCTGCACGCTGTTCCTGAAGCTCGAGTCGCAGAACCCCGCGGGATCGATCAAGGATCGCATCGGCCGTTCGATGATCGAGGCGGCGGAGGCCGAGGGCCGCCTGCGCCCGGGTGGAACCGTGGTCGAGGCAACCGCCGGCAACACCGGACTGGGGCTGGCGCTGGTGGCGCGGGCCAAGGGCTACCGGGTCGTGCTGGTGGTCCCGGACAAGATGTCGACCGAGAAGGTGTTGCACCTCAAGGCGCTCGGCGCGGAGGTCCACATCACCCGCTCCGACGTCGGCAAGGGACATCCCGAGTACTACCAGGACATGGCGGCGCGGATCGCGCGCGACACTGCGGGGGCATTTTTCGCCGACCAGTTCAACAATCCGAACAACCCGCTGGCGCACGAGCGCACCACCGGTCCGGAGATCTGGGAGCAGACCGGCGGGCACATCGACGCGATCGTGGTCGGCGTCGGCTCCGGCGGCACGCTGAGCGGCCTGACACGCTACTTTCGCACCGTGCAGCCGCGACTCGAATTCGTGCTCGCCGATCCGGCGGGCTCGGTGCTGGTGGAGTACGTTCGCAGCGGCCGGGTCGGCACCGCCGGCTCCTGGGCCGTCGAAGGCATCGGCGAGGACTTCGTGCCGTCGATCGCCGATCTTTCCGGCGTCAGGCATGCCTATTCGATCCCGGACGCGGAGAGCTTCGCGACCGCCCGCCTGTTGCTGAGCGCCGAAGGCGTGCTCGGCGGATCATCGACCGGCGCCCTGCTGGCGGCGGCGCTGCGTTACTGCCGTGAGCAGACCACGCCCAAGCGTGTCGTGACATTCGTGTGCGACACCGGAACGCGTTACCTCTCGAAGGTGTACAACGACTATTGGATGATCGACCAGGGCCTGCTCGAGCGTGAGCGATTCGGCGACCTGCGGGATATCATCTCGCGGCGCACCGACAGCGGCGGCGTGATCAGCGTCGGGCCCGACGACACGCTGCTCACCGCATTCCAGCGCATGCGGGCGGCGGACGTGTCGCAGCTGCCGGTGCTCGAGGGCGGAGGGCTGGTCGGAATCATCGACGAGTCCGACCTGCTGCTCAACGTCCATCGCGACAGCTCGAAATTTCGCGCCGCCGTCAGGACCTCGATGACCACGATGCCGGAGACGATCGATTCGAAAGCGAGCCTGGACGAGCTCGAGGCCGTGCTCGACCGCGGGCTGGTCGCGATCGTCACCACCGGATCGCGCTTCGAGGGCCTGATCACGCGGGTCGACCTCCTCAACCACCTGCGCAGGAAGCTCGCGTGAGCGCGCCGGGCCGCCCCAAGCGCTCACAGCCCTTGGCGCGCAGCGCCAAGGTAAGGCCGACCTGCGCGCCGGGCCGCCCCAAGCGCTCACAGCCCCTTGCGCGCAGCGCAAGGGTAGTCCAATGAGCGCGGGGTGGCCCTCGAGATGAGCGACCCCAAGCGCGAACCCGGAAGCGAAGGCGCGCACGCCTTTGCAACCCGCGTGATCCACGCGGGTCAGGCGCCGGATCCATCGACCGGCGCCATCATGCCGCCCATTTATGCGACGTCGACCTACGTGCAGCAGAGCCCCGGCGTGCACAAGGGACTCGACTACGGGCGCTCCCACAACCCGACCCGCTGGGCGCTCGAGCGCTGCGTCGCGGACCTCGAGGGCGGCGCGCAGGCGTTCGCGTTCGCCTCGGGACTGGCGGCGATCGCCACCGTGCTTGAGACGGTCGACGCCGGATCGCACGTCGTCGCCTGCGACGACCTGTACGGCGGCACGTACCGGCTGTTCGAGCGCGTGCGGCGACGCAGCGCGGGGCTGCAGTTCACCTTCGTCGATCTGTCCGAGCCGTCGAGGCTGCTGGCGGCACTGCGCCCCGAGACCCGCATCGTCTGGGTCGAGACGCCGACCAATCCGCTGCTCAGGCTGGTCGATCTGCGCGCGGTGTCTGAGGTGTGCCGCGCGCGCGGAATCACCTGCGTCGCCGACAACACCTTCGCCAGCCCCTGGGTGCAGCGCCCGCTCGAGCTCGGCTTCGACGTCGTCGTGCACTCGACCACGAAATACCTGAACGGACACTCGGATGTGATCGGCGGGGTCGCGGTGGTGGCCGGGTCGCCGCGCCATTCCGAGCTGCGCGACCGTTTGGGATTCCTTCAGAACGCAGTGGGCGCGATTGCGGGGCCATTTGACAGCTTCCTCGCGCTGCGCGGCCTCAAGACGCTGGCGCTGAGGATGGAACGGCACTGCAGCAACGCGCTGGCGCTTGCCGAGTGGCTGGAGCGGCAGCCAAAGGTCGCACGCGTCCGTTATCCAGGCCTGCGTTCGCATCCGCAGCACGGATTGGCGAGGTCGCAGATGCGCGGCTTCGGCGGCATGATCTCGATCGACCTCGCGGCCGATCTCGCCGGCACCCGGCGCTTCCTCGAGCGCTGCCGCATTTTCGCGCTCGCCGAGAGCCTGGGCGGGGTCGAGAGCCTGATCGAGCACCCGGCGATCATGACCCACGCGACGATCCCGCCCGAGCAGCGGGCGGCGCTCGGCATCGGCGATGCGCTGGTGCGGCTGTCGGTCGGGATCGAAGACATCGAAGACCTGAAGAACGACCTGCAGCAGGCGCTGCAGGCGGTCTGACCGAGGGCTACGGGGGGAGAACTCATGCAACGACCACTTGCCATTGCCGGACGCCCCTCTCCCGCGCTAGGCGCGGGAGAGGGGCCGGGGCTGAGGGCAGCCGCAGGCCCGGTGCGCATCCTCCCGTTATTCCTCGCCCTCGCGCTGGCCGCATGCGGCGCGGCCACGATCCACGCCGGCCGCGATTTCGACGTCCCGGCGATCGCGGCCAAGCTCCACCGCGGCGCGACCACGCAAGACGAGCTCCGCGCGTGGCTCGGCGCGCCCAACAGCACGGGCATCAGCGTCGAGACCAGCGGCGAGACGCTGACTCAGTGGACTTACTTCTTCGCCGAGGGCGATCTGTCCGGGCTGAGCGACACGCGGATCAAGATGCTGCAGATCAAGTTCGACCAGAAGGGCATCGCGCAGGCGTTCAACTGGTCCAATAGCGCGCGGTGACCCTCTCCATGAACCACGGCTTCGACGGGCGACAACGCCGCCGTTTGGCGATGTGCCCGTCGGAACCGAAAAGCGGGAGGATCGGCTTCGAGGGGTGGCTGCGCCCCCCCTCGAGCACCCCCCCGCGGCATTCACAAGCGTCATTCTTGCTGGCACGCGGTTCATGGTCCGTGTGCCGGCTCGCCCTCACCCCCGGCCCCTCTCCCGCAAGCGGGAGAGGGGAGCTTCTAGCGGCCACCGTGCCTCCCCTCTCCCGCTTGCGGGAGAGGGGCCGGGGGTGAGGGCTGGCAGGGCGCGGACAATCCAGGTCAGCCGACCTCCAGTTCCGCCGCCGGCTCGTCGGCCATTTTCTGGAACTCGTCCGGGAGGTCCCAGTTCAGCGATGCCGCCATCGCGGCGAACTTGGTCAGCACGACCAGATCCGGCGTGCGCCCGGCGTGCAGGTCGCCGAGACGGCCGTTCGCGATCTCGAGGCGGGCACGGAATTCCTCCGGGCAGGTTTCGAAGGGGTCGACCTGCTTCCAATCGATCGCCAGCGCGTTGGGTTCTGCGTCGAGCGACAGCGCGATCGCGTGCCACAGGCGTGCGTATCGCACGCGTCCCCAAGTCGACCAGTCCGCCTTCGGCGATTGCCACTCTTCTTGATGCATACGGAGTCCCTCGCTGGTCGCTTTAGGCGATGATCCCGAACGGCTCGACCTTGCGCGTCGGGGCCGGTTCGCTGCGCCACAGCAGCGCGGGAGCCTCGCAAAACGCGATCAGGCGCTCGATTTCATCGCTTGGGGACAGCGCCGCGTCCGACGCGGACCAGCTTCGTTCGTCCGGTATCGAATGAGCGCACCGTGTCGGTGCCGGGGATGAATTCCACATGGCGGACATTCCGTAGTTGGAGAGAGCTTCGGCAGTGTGAGCGCCGGACGCGCTACGAACTATCCGGGGTTGACTTCAATTTGCGTCCGGGAAACACCTTACCCCGAAGCCGTCGCGCACATACGGGGCGGCCGACCGTATGCCTACCCTCGGAGCGTCACAGTTGCACGAGCCCGCGCCGCACCGCGTATCGAACGAGCCCGGCCGTTTCGTGGATGTCGAGCTTCTTCATCAGCCGCGAGCGGTGCGACTCGGCGGTCTTGAAGCTGATGCCGAGGATGCGCGCGATCTGCTTGGTCGACTTGCTTTCCGCGATCAATTGCAGGATCTGCCGCTCGCGGGGAGTCAGGTCCTGCGTGCCCGATTCGTCCTTGTCCAGGATCGCGTCGACCAGCGAGACCGCGACCCCGGGGCTGATGTAGACGGCGCCGCGCGAGACCTCGTCGATCGCTCGCACGAGGTCCTCGGCGGCCTGCGTCTTCAGCACATAGCCCTTGGCCCCAGCCCGCAAGGCCTCGACGACGTACGGGCGATCGGCATGCATCGTCAGCAGGATCGTTCGCACCTGCGGGGCGGCGCGCGCCAGCTCGCGCGCGGAATCGACGCCGTTCAAGATCGGCATGATCAGATCGAGCACGGCGATGTCGACCTGATGCACGCCGGCGATGTCGACCGCCTCGCGCCCGTTGGCCGCCTCCGCCACGACGATGTGGCCGGCCTTCTCCAGCAACGCGCGCAGCCCCTGGCGCACGATCTGATGGTCGTCGGCGATCAGGACTCGGCGCCTCATTGTCTAGGCCTCCCTGGGAACCACCAGCACCAGCGTGGTGCCAAGCTGCGGGCGCGAGACGATACGGAACGCTCCGCCGAGCGCACCCAGGCGCTCCCGAATGCCGATCAGGCCGAGTCCCGCGTTCCCTTCCCGCTTGTTGGGTTTCGCGAACCCGATGCCGTCGTCGTGCACGATGCAACTCACCCAGCGCGACCCGCATCGCAGCCGGACGATGGCCGATCTGGCGCGCGCGTGCCTGACGACGTTGTTGAGCGCCTCCTGGGCAGCGCGGTAAACCGCCGATTCGACGGCGGCCGACATTCGCACAGGGTCATTGCCCTTGACCGTGATCTCGAGGCGGTTGCGCCTCGCGGTCGTCTCGGCCAGGGAACGCAGCGCCGGCAGCAGGCCCAGGTCTTCCAGGATCATCGGCCGCAGTTCGTGCGAAAGATCGCGCAGCGAGTCCTCGGTGTCCTTCAGAAGCAGGATCACTTCGCCCACTTTCTCGCGCGCCCGCACCGGCAGCGTGGGCGCCAGCTCCGCCAGCGCAATGTGGACCGAGGCGAGCAGCTGCCCGGCCTCGTTGTGCAGCGCCTGACCGATACGCTTGGCTTCGCTCTCCAGCGTTTCGTTGAGGCGCCGCAGTGCGAGCGCCGCTTCGCGGGTGCCCCGATGGCTCATCTCGAACGGGGACAGGCATTCGACCAGGAAGCGCTCGGCGGCGTCGCATGCCGCCCTGCGTCGCGCCGCCCCGTCGATCGCGAGCACTCGCTGCAGGCCGACCTGGTGCGAGGCGGCGACCTCCAGGATGCCCAGCCCGGCCACGAGGGCAGCGCGGCCCGTCTCGTAGGCGCGATTCAGATGCGCCTCGCTTCCGTCGCGAAGATAGTCGTCGAGGGCGTCCTGGTAGCTGCGGTCGAACCGTTCAGCGATCGCGCTCATCGAGCCTCACCTGGTAACGTGCGACCAGCACCAGCGCGTCGTCGGTGGACTTGCCATGGTGCGCAAATATGTGCTCGGCCAGCGGTTGCGGCTCCAGGCCGGACGGCAGGTCGTCGGCGAACCGTTCCTGGATACCGTCGGTCGCCATGATCAGCGTGTCGCCGGGCGCGAATGCCAGCACGGACGGCTCCATGAGCGGCAGGTCGCCGCCGACCACGCCCGAGCGCACCAGCAGGTGCCTGGCCGGCGCCTCGACAAGGAAGCCGCTGGGCACCAGAACGCCGGCGACGTTGCCGATGCCAAGCCAGGACATCCGGTGCGACCGCCAGTCGAACGACGCAAGGCTCATCGCCGCACCGTCGCGTTCCCGCAGCGCCGCGTGGCAGCGCTCGATCAGGCTCACCACGTCCCCGCGCGCGTGCTGCCGGAGTATGTCCACGGTGCGCGCGGCTATCTGCGCCGCCCGGCGCCCATGGCCCAACGCGTCGACGACCGCCACCAGCGCGCCCTCCTCGAAAATCTCGACCAGCAGCCGGTCGCCCGATTCGGTCTGCCCGGGCAGCGGCGCCGCCGCCGCGCCCCAAAGCAGGGTTGGCGTCTTCAGAACTTCCATTTGGTCACGGTGACGGTCGTGCCGTCCTGGCGGCTCGACACGATCTCGAAGTCGTCGACGATCCGGCGCACGCCCGGCAGCCCCAGCCCCAGGCCCCCGGACGTGGAAAACCCGGACCGGACCGCGAGCTTCAGGTCGGAGATGCCCGGACCGCGGTCGCGCGCGACCACGACGATGCCGCGCCGGGTTCCGTTGACCTTCGAGCGCAGCACGATGTCGCCGTTGCCGGCGTACTGGACGATATTGCGTGCCAGTTCGGAGATCGCGGTGGCGACCAGCGTCGCCTCGCCCGCCGAGAACCCGAGCTTCTCCGCCAGTGCACGCCCTTGCAGGCGGGCCGACACGATGTCGTTGGCCGATGCGACGGGAACGCAATACTCGGCATCGGCATCAGAGTTCAGCGCGGGCATGCTGGAGCTTCTTGTCCAGGTAGGCGAGTCCTTCTTCCAGGTCGAGCGCCGTGGAAACCTTCTCGAGCGTGATGCCCAATTGCACCATCGCGAACGCGACCTCCGGCTGCACGCCGACAATGACAGTCTCCGCGCCGCGCAGGCGGATGATGTGCGCGATGTCGCGCAGCGTGCGGGAAGCGAACGAATCGAGCACGTCCAGCGCCGTCACGTCGACGATCACGCCGCGCGAGCGGAACTTGCCGACCCGCTCGACCAGCGCCGTCTGCAGCGCCATGAGATCCTCGTCGGAGAGCGCCGACTGGATCGTCGCGATCAGGTACTGCGCCTGCTTCAGGATCGGGACGGCCATGCCGAAGCCCTACTGTTCCTCGCGGATCCCCGGGATCTGGGCCAGCGCCTCCGTGGGAACGACCTTGTAGCCCAGCAGGCGCTCGGCCTCCTCGATCCCCCCCTGCAGGTCGCCGACCGTGTTCATCTTGCCCAGGTCGACCCCGATCTTCACCAGTGTCTGCGCGATCTCGGGGGACAGGCCCGTGACGATGACGGTCGCGCCGAGCAGCCGCGACGCCTCGACCGTCTGCACCAGGTGGTTGGCCACGTGCGAGTCCATCGCCGCGACGCCGGTGATGTCGATCACGACCACCCGCGCGCGGTTGGCCCGGATGGCGCGCAGCAGCTGCTCGGTCAGCTGGCGCGCGCGCTGCGGATCGATCACGCCGATGATCGGCAGGATGAGCAGGCGCTCGCGCACCTGCAACACCGGGGTCGAGAGCTCGCGGATCGCCTCCTGCTGCTCGCGGATGATGCGCTCGCGCTCCTGGACGAACCCGACCGCGACGGTGTTCGCGATGCGGTTCGCGGCCGGCTCGTAGGCATCCAGGATCCGGTTCAGCAACTGGAAGTCGCTCTGGTACTTGGCAAACAGCGAACGCGCCAGCACGTCGCGCAGCAGCAGCACGATGCCCACGACCTCGTGCGTCTCGACGCCGCGCGGAATGATCCGCTCCGACAGGTTGCGGGAATACGTCTGCAGCGCCTCGAACGTCCCCGTTTCCAGGGCTGCAACGTAGTTGTCATACACCGAAGTGGCCTCGGCGAAGATCTCCGCATCCGACATCGCGGTCAGGACCTTCGCTTCGGTGATGCGCCGCGCCCACTCCTCGCGCAGCTCGGTGCGGTGCTGGCGCAGGTGTTCGACCAGTTCGCGCAGCAAGGCGGCCGTCGAGACCGCCGTGCCGCGCAGCGTGTCCAGCTCGATCGTGTCTTTCAATTCGCCTCTCCCCCACCCCGTCGACGCCGGTGCCTCGAACGATCGACGAGGCGCCTCCCACCGTTCGGGCCGGCCGCCGCAAGGGCTCCACATTGCAAAGCCTCCCTGGGTTCACGGCAACCGGACTCGGCGAGGTGGCGCAACTCGCGCCGGCCGCCGCTGCATCTTAGGTCCGGATCGGGGCGTCGGCTCGACGCACTCGTTCGGATGAGGGTATTTCCTTCCCATCCGATCAGGCGAATACCTGATGCGGCGCTCCGGGCGCGGCGGAAAGCCGCCGCCGGACACCCCGGTCGATCACCCGGCCGTGCCCGCAATCCCCATCACGGCCTCGGCTCCGCCAACCATGACCGCTGAAAACCATTCGGCCGACACGGTATGAGCCTGCGGCTGTCCCTCAACCCCTCGAAGCGCGGTCGCTACGTCCACCAGTCCTCGTCGTCGACGCCGTCCGAAACTTCGGGCGCGAGTCCCCTGGCCAGATACGCCGTTGCAATCAGCAGGCACACGACGATCGCGGACAGCGTGATCCCGGCCGGGACCACGGCGCGCACGGGATCCTCGTTCAGCCGGTAGATCAGGTTCGACGCCGAAAGGGCGAGCGCGAGCAGGTTGCCGATCACGTGCATCGAGCAGACCTTCGAGGGTTGCACCGTGCCCTCGCTGAGGTACCGAACGAGCCCGTTGGCCGCCGCGATCGCCCCGGTCGCAAGCCCCGCGCCGAGCATCCACTCGGACACGCGCGCGTAGACCGCGGCCTCGGTGAGCCAGAAGAGAACGTCGCTGACGAGCGCCGTACCCAGTAACGCCGCCGGCAGCGGGATCAGCGAGATGTACAGCGAATCCCAGACGTCGGCGGCCAGGTCTTGGTGTCGGTCTTCGTATTGGAGTGTGGACATCGTTGGCTCCGTCTTTTGGTACGGGCCACTATGAACGTGCCACTCCGCATTGAGAACACGATCGGGCCCGCAAAGAAGTTAGACCGGCCTCCCGTGCGTATGTGCCGCAGAAGCCGGAATTCATCGGGCAACGGTTGTTCGACTAGCGTGGTCGGCCGAGGTTCAACGGCTTAGCCTGGGTGCGGGAAAACTCATGATTGAATCCGTTCTCACCAAGGAACATATTGGGCCACGCGGGCTTCTAAGTGTCTGAGTCCGATTCGACGGACACTCACTTCATGCTGACTCCAGCATCGGGTCCGTACAGGTGCCGGAGCGCCGATCCTCGGCGCAGCCGGTCAGGAGGACGAGAAGATGAAGAAGGCTCACTCAAATGAACTTCAGGGGCGAGAACGGATCCGGTCGCGCAAGATCATGATCGACCCGGAGATCTATTGCCCGACCTCGATGCGCGAGAGCGACGGCGACGCCGAGTGCGACCACGACTTCGAGGAGCGGCCCGACGTTGCGCAGCCGACCTTCGCGGTCTGGACCTGCACGATCTGCGGGCGCGCGGTCAGATTCGACGTCTGGCAGTAGCCGCGCGGCGGAACATGTTCCCCCTCTCCCGCTTGCGGGAGAGGGTCGGGGTGAGGGTGGCAAGAACAGGTAGGTGCCGGCGCCGGCGTTGCGGAGTCGTCGTTTTCGGGCTGCGGCCCTCTATGCCGTTGCCCGTTTTCGCCATCCTTCGCAGGTTCGGCGCTAAGTGTCTAGATCACGGTGCGCCTCCACCCTCACCCCGACCCTCTCCCGCAAGCGGGAGAGGGGAAAAACCTACCGTGAGAGCGGACTGAGCTGCGCCTGTCGCGCGCGGCGCGCCTCGTAGGCCTTCAGGTGGGTGTAGGCGAGGCGCAGCAGGGGAACTGGGGAACTCGCGGAGGGGCCCGGTGCGCCGGCCGCTTCGGCGCGCCGGATGAGGTCGCCGATGATGTGGTCGGCTTCGATCGGCGCATTGCGTTCGATATCCCGCAACATCGACGCGGTGAAGGGCGAGCCGGCCGCCAGCAGCCCGGCACGACTCCGCTCCAGCATCGCAGGCCGCGGCGCGAACCCCTGCGCCTGCGCCACCGCGCGGCATTCCTCGAACAGCGCGAGCATGAAGGCGCTGCCGCCCGGCGCGGCCCCGATGTCGCCGACCGCCGCCCGCATCAGGCAGGTGCTCGCGGCGAGCGTGGCGAGGAACACCCACTTCTCCCACATCTCGAGCACGATGTTCTCGCTCAGCCGGGCGTCGAACGCGGCGCCGTTCATGGCGCCGGCGATCGCGCGCACGCGCTCCGACGAGCCCGAGTCGCGCTCGCCGAAAGTCACCGAGTGCACGTCGTTCAGATGCACGATCGCGCGCTTTTCGTCGAGCGTGGCGGCGATCACGCACTGGCCGCCGAGCACCCGCGCGCGACCGAAGCGCCCGTCGAGCAGGTCGAGGTGGCGCATTCCGTTGAGCAGCGGGAGCACCGCGCTGTCCGGGCCGACCGCGGGCGCGAACGAGGCAATCGCGGCTTCGAGGTCGTAGGCCTTGCAGGCGAGCACGATCAGATCGAACGGCCGGTCGAGGCGTTCGGCGAGCACGGTCGCCGGAGCAGGCAGCGTCGCGTCGCCATGCGGGCTGCGGATGACCAGGCCGTCGCGGGCAAGTTCCGCCGCGCGCGCGGCCCGGACCAGGAAGGTCACATCGCGGCCCGCCTGGAGCAGGCGGCCGCCGAAATAACCGCCGGTCGCGCCGGCACCGACCACCAGGATTCGCATGTCGCTCAGAATACCGGGCTTTCGCGATACGTACCCCACAGGGTCTTCAGCTTCTCGACGATATCCCCCATGGTTGCGCCGGCGGCGACCAGCTCGACCGTGACCGGCATGATGTTCTGGCTCTCGTCGCGGGCGACCGCGATCAGCCGGTCGAGCAGCTGCGCGACCTTCCGGTTGTCGCGCTCGCGCCGTACCCGGTTCAGGCGCGCGATCTGGCGCTCCGCGGTCGAGGGGTCGTACGGATGCAGCTCGATGTCGAACTTCTCTTCGGGATCGACGTACTTGTTGACGCCGATCACCGGCTTCTCGCCGCTCGCCTTGCGCAGCGCGGTCTCGTACGCGAAGTCGGCGATCCGGCGCTGGAACCAGCCTTCCTGCGTCAGCTTCACGGTGCCGCCGTTGCGGTCGACGTAGTCGATGATGCCGAAGATCTCGCGCTCGTAGCGCGTGGTCAGGCTCTCGACCAAATACGAGCCGCCGAGCGGATCGACCACGCTCGCGACACCGGACTCGTCGGCGATGATCTGCTGCGTGCGCAGCGCGATCTTCATCGCCTCCTCGGTCGGGATCGCGAAAGCCTCGTCCATGCCATTGGTGTGCAGGCTCTGCGCGCCGCCGAGCACCGCGGCGAGCGCCTGCAGGCCGGTACGGACGATGTTGACCTGGTATTGCGGCTTGGTGAGCGACGCCGCCGCGGTCTGGCAGTGGAAGCGCAGCCGCATCGACTCGGGATTGCGGGCGCCGAAACGGTCGCGCATCAGCTTCGCGTAGACGCGGCGGGCGGCGCGGAACTTCGCGATCTCCTCGAAGAAGTCGGCCTGGCTGACGTAGTAGAACGCAAGCCGCGGCGCGAACTCGTCGACCTGCATTCCGGTCTTGCGGACCTCCTCGACGTAGGCGATCAGGTTGCACATCGTGAAGGCCACTTCGTCCAGCGGCGAGGAACCGGCCTCCGAGATGTGATAGCCGGAGATGTTGATCGGGTTGTAGCGCTTCATGTTGCGCGCGCAGTAGGTGATGCAGTCGCGGACGATGCGCACCGACGGCGCGATCGGAAACGCCCATTCCTTCTGCGCCTGGTATTCCTTCAGGATGTCGGCCTGGATCGTTCCCGACAGCCGGTCGAGGTCGTAGCCGCGCTTCTGCGACAGGGCCACGTACATCGCGAGCAGGATCCACGCGCTGGGGTTGATCGTCATCGACACCGAGATCTTCGTCAGGTCGATGCCGTCGAACAGGTGCTCCATGTCGGCCAGGGTGTCGATCGCGACGCCCTCGCGCCCCACCTCGCCGATGCTCATCGGATGGTCGCTGTCGTAGCCCATCAGCGTCGGCATGTCGAAGTCGGTCGACAGCCCGGTCTGCCCCTGCGCGATCAGGTACTTGAAGCGCTGGTTCGTGTCCTCCGCCGTGCCGAAGCCCGCGATCTGCCGCATGGTCCAGAAGCGGCCGCGGTACATGGTCGGGTACGGGCCGCGCGTGAAGGGAAACTGGCCCGGCAGCCCGATGTCCTCGAGCGGCGTGTCCGCGACGTCGAGCGCCGTGTAGGTTCGCTTGAGCGGAAATCCGCCCAGCGTCGCGAACTGCGGGGCGCGTTCGGGCGCCCGTCGCATGAAGTCCGCGACTTCGTCGCGCTCCCACGCCTCGACCTGCGCCGCCAGCCGGTCCCGCCACTCGCGGTCGGCCGCCGGCGCCGCTGACTTGCTCGCTTCGCTCATGCATCACCCTCCAATGTTGAGATCCTGCAAAAGCCGTCGCGCAGCGATGTGCGGCGACAGCGTGCGCCGGTTGACCGCCGCCAGCAGCGCCGCGATGCCGGGGTCGCGCCGGCTCGTGAACCGGTCGCGAAGCATCTCTTCGGCGGCCTTCAGCGTGCGGCGCTCGGCGATGCCCGCGCGGCGGCGCTCGATCTCGCCGCTGTCGTGAAGCCACCGGCGATGATCTTCGATCCCGGTCAGCAGGTCGTCGATCCCCTCGTTCCGCGTCGAGCTCGTCGCGATGACACGGGGCAGCCACGCGGCCTTGCGCTCGTCCGGCTGGCCCTGCGAAACCGCGAGCCCGAGCGCGAGCATCGCCTTCAGGTCCGTGATTGTCTTGTTGGCCTCCGGCTTGTCGCACTTGCTGATCACGTGCAGATCGGCGATCTCCAGGATGCCGGCCTTGATCGCCTGGATGTCGTCGCCCAGCCCGGGCGCGGAAACCACGACGGTGGTGTGCGCCGCGCGCGCGACGTCGACCTCGTCCTGTCCGACGCCGACGGTCTCGATGACCACGACGTCGTAGCCGGCCGCATCGAACACGTCGACCGCCTCGAGCGTGCCGCGCGCCAGACCCCCCATCGCACCGCGCGTGGCCATGCTGCGCACGAACACGCCAGGGTCGCCCTCGAGCTCGACCATGCGTATCCGGTCGCCGAGGATCGAGCCGCCGGAAAACGGGCTCGACGGATCGATCGCGACGATCGCGATCGTGCGGCCGGTCCTGCGCACCGCTGCCGCCAGCTTGGCAACCAGCGTCGACTTGCCGCTGCCCGGGACGCCCGTGATGCCGACCACGTGCGCCCTGCCGGCGCGCGCATAGAGGCGGTCGAGCCCGGCGCGCGCCTCGGCGTCGCCCGACTCTGCGCGCGACAGCATGCGGGCGACCGCGCGCGAGTCGCCGCTCAGGACCCGCTCGGCGAGTTCGGTGGAGGGGATCCGGTTCTTCATGGGTCGCTATACGCGCGCCAGCTTGGGACCTAGCACGGGACTCCCCTCTACCGCGGCCCGCGCTCGCGCACCAGCCGGCGCATCGTCTCGACGATGACCGCGGGCGCGGTGTCCTGCAGCAGGACCTCCCTGACGCCCAGCTTCTTGAGCTCGATCACGTCGCCGTCCGGGATCACGCCGCCCCCGACCACGAG
>CAZEIW010000009.1:0-8577 GCA_964512305.1 uncultured Burkholderiaceae bacterium
CGGCGCCGGAAATTATCCATCCTCCCGGTTGAACCAACAACGGGGGATAGCCCACCTGCGCAAGTGCGGGAGCCCTGCATGCCGAGTCACCTTTCCATGAACCGTAGCTCCGAAGGGCGGCGGAGCAGGACGTTTGGCGCCGGCAGCCTCGGAACCGAAAAGCGGGAGGATCGGCTTCGAGGGGTGGCTGCGCCCCCCCTCGAGCACCCCCCGCGGCATTCACGAGAGTCATTCTTGCTGGCACGCGGTTCATGGTCCGTGTGCAGCCGCCGCCGCGGCAGCGGGCTCTCCCGCAAGCGGGAGAGGGGAGTCAAGGGGGCGCGCGCGAAGCTAGCCGCCGAGCGGTATCGTAACGATCGCCTTGATCGTCCACCGATCGGTCTCGCTGTTGAGCCCTCGACCGACGCCGAAGTTCAGCACCCAGGGCTTGCGGTCGAGGTCGATCGCGAAGTAGAGCGTGTGGTCCTGCTCGGGCCCCGGGTTCGAGTCGGTCAGCGGGCCGAGATCCGCGTAGTACTCCACCCCGACGCCCACGCCTTCGGCCACCGTGCGGGCGATCTTGGCCGACGGCGCGAAATCGGGGCTCCGATGGCGGTCGTTGCCGGCAAGCGGAAACGCCAGCACCGGATTGACGGCGAGCAGCCAGTCGCGATCGTGCCATCCCAGGATGGGGCGCAGTTCGAAGCCGCGGCGCTCCTCTTCGAAGCGGGCGCCGACCTGCGACAGTTCGCCGTTCAGTCCGGCAAACCATCCGTCACCGTCCTCCGGGGGTTTGACCGGCACCCACTTCAGCCGCAGCTTCAAGCCCGCGAGGTATAGCGACCCGTTGGGTGCGCGCATTGCCGGCACATACAGGCCGGCCTCGAGCGAAGGGGTCAGGCCGTACGCGAATTCGGGCGTCACGCGCAGGCCGTGGGCCGGCGTGATCTCGCCCGGATAGTCGGGCAGGCTGCGGCCGCTCGGTGTCGTGTTCACGTGCAGCTGCACGCTGAGTTCGCCCGGATCGTTCAGGTCGTCGACGTAGACCTGGATTTCATCGGGCAGCACGGCGCGCGCAAGCGGTGTTGCGGCGAGGAACACGAGGCCGGCCAGCGCCGGCAGGAACGATCCACGACGGCGCGCGGAAAGCGGAGCGAAGCGCGACGCGCGGATGCGCCGGTCCGGGTCATGCATGCGTACTCCTCGTCGATGGCCAGCCGGGCCGGCGCGGCCGGCAGTCTAGACCGGAGCGGGGCTGTCACAAAGAGGAATATCGACAACTTGTTAAGGTTCGCCGGCTGCCGCTTTCTTGCGAGCCACGACAGGTGTCGCCGCCGTGCGCGACGCAGCGGCTGCGTGCGCTAGGCCTCGGGCTCCGCGTCCGGCCCCGGCTCCCAAAGCAACTCCGGGTGCTCGGCGGCATCGAGCGAGGCGAAGCGGCCGTAGACGCCATGCGCGTACAGAAGCGGCCGCCGGCGCGCGGTGCTGACGCGCGCGGCCTGGATCTCACCGAAGAAGATGCCGTGCGTGGCGGCCTCGACCGCCTGCACCAGGCGGCAGTCGAAGCCGACCAGCGCGCTATCGAGCACCGGGGCACCCGTCTCGAGGCGGCCCCAGAGTCCCAGGTCGAAACGGGCCGGCCCGCCGATTCCGCCCGAGAAACGGCCGGCCAGTTCCCGGTCGTCGAAGGACAGCACGTTGACGGCGAAGATGCCCGCCGCGCGGATCGCCGCATACGAGGCGCTGCGCCGGTTGACGCAGCAAAGAAGGGTCGGTGGGCTGGCGGAGACCGAGCACACGGCGGTGGCGGTGAGCCCGCTGCGCGTTCCGTCCGGTTGCGCCGTCGTGATCAGGCATACGTGCCCGGCAAGGTGGCGCATGCCGGCCTTGAAGGACTCTCTGTCGATGGCCATGCACAGGTCCGTTCGGGTCGGTGCCGGACGTGCCGGCGCCGCAAGACCGCATAGTACGTGCGATCGTATGCCGCGCTCGGAGCGCCGGATCGTCCCACCGACGCGGTGGGGCGACCGGGGCTGTACTCGGCGGCGCGGTGGATTGTGCGTGGTGACGAGAAGGTAGCGGGCGATCCCCGGGCTGGGCCCGGGGACGCGCCCCCGGCTACTTCGGCTGCGCAACGACGCGCAGGTATGGCTTCAGCGTCTTGAACCCCTGCGGGAACCGCTTGTTCGCCTCGTCGTTGCTGACCGAGGTCGGGATGATCACGTCCTGGCCGGGCTTCCAGTTCACCGGCGTCGCGAGACCGAACTTGGCATTGAGTTGCAGCGCGTCGAGCAGCCGCAGCACCTCGTCGAAATTGCGCCCGGCGCTCATCGGGTACACCAGCATCGCCTTGACCTTCTTGTCGGGCCCGATGATGAACACCGAGCGCACGGTCGCGTTGTCGACCGCCGTGCGCGGGCCGCTGCTGGCATTCGGATGGATCATGTCGTACAGCTTTGCCACGACGAGGTCGGAGTCGCCGATCAGCGGGTAGTTGACCGCGTGGCCCTGGGTCTCCTCGATGTCGCTGACCCACGCCTTGTGATCGCGCACAGGATCGACGCTCAAGCCGATGATGCGGGTGTTGCGCCGGTCGAACTCGGCTTTCAACCCGGCCATGTAGCCGAGCTCGGTCGTGCAGACCGGCGTGAAGTCCTTGGGATGCGAGAACAGGATCGCCCACCGGTCGCCGATCCACGAGTGAAAGTCGATCGGTCCTTCGGTGGTCTCGGCCTTGAAGTTCGGGGCCTCGTCGCCAATTCGGATCGTCATGATCGAACTCCTTGCGCTCTGGGATTGCGATGTTAGGCGCGCCGCAATGGCGCGCGCAAATAACGCCTCGTTCTGACGTTATGTCCGCTTGGGGCTCATGGAGAAACGGGCGCGCGCCACCCGTCGACGACGGGTGCGCGTCCGCCCGTCAGATCTCGATCTGCGCGCCCAGCTCCGCGACGCGGTTGGTCGGCAGCTTGAAGAAGTCGGCCGGATCGGCCGCATTGCGGACCATCGCGGCGAACAGGCGCTCGCGCCAGTTCGTCATCCGGCCGCGGCCGACGCCGGGCACCAGCCGCTGGCGGCTGAGGAAATACGAGGTCTGCATCGGATCGAAGTCGAGCCCTTGCGCGCGGCACAGCGCAAGCGCCTTCGGCAGATCCGGCTCGTTCTTGAAGCCGAAGTGGACGTCGAGCTGATAGAAGCGGTTGCCCAGCGGCGTGACCCTGACGCGCTCGTCGAACGGGATCCAGGGCACCTCGGCCACGTGGATGGTCAGGAACACGACCCGCTCGTGCAGCACCTTGTTGTGCAGCAGGTTGTGCATGAACGCGCGCGGCGCGCCCTCGTGCTCGCCGCGCATGAAGATCGCCGTGCCTGGAACGCGCGCCGGCGGCGCCGCCATCAGCGAGTCGATCACCGCCTTCAGCGGCACGGCCTCCAGCTGCAGCCGCTCGCTCAGCAGCATGCGGCCCCGGCTCCACGTCAGCATGATGAACAGCACAACGGCGCCGACCGCGAGCGGGAACCAGCCGCCCTGCGGGATCCGCAGCGTGTTGGCGGAGAAGAACGCAAGGTCCACGCAAAGGAAGAAGCCCGTGACCGCGACCGCGACGGCGAACGGATAGCGCCACCGGTGATGCACCACCTGGAAGGTGAGCAGCGTCGTGATCGCCATCGTTCCCGTCACCGCGATTCCGTAGGCCGCGGCGAGCGCGCTCGAGCTGCCGAACGCCAGCGTCACGCTCGCCACCAGCAGGTACTGGAGCCAGTTGACCGCGGGCAGGTAGACCTGGGCCGAGGTGGCCACCGATGTGTACACGATGTGCATGCGGGGCAGGTAGCCCAGCTGGATCGCCTGCTTGACGAAGGAGAACGTGCCCGAGATCGTCGCCTGCGACGCGATCACGGTGGCGGCGGTCGCAAGCACCACCATCGGAATCACGCCCCACTGCGGCACCAAGCGGTAGAACGGGTTGTCGGCGGCGGCCGGGTTGGCGAGCAGCAACGCGCCCTGCCCGAGGTAATTGAGCAGCAGCGAGGGGAAGACGAGCCAGAACCAGGCGACCCGGATCGCCCGCTTGCCGAAGTGACCGAGGTCGGCGTAGAGCGCCTCCGCGCCGGTGACCGCGAGCACGATCGCGCCCAGCGCCGCGAACGCGACCCAGCCGTTGCGCACCATGAAGTCGAGCGCGTTCACAGGGTTGAGCGCCAGCAGGATCCTCGGTTGCTGCATGATGCTCGCTGCGCCGGTCACGCCGATCACCGCGAACCAGAGCAGGAGCACCGGCCCGAAGAGGAAACCGATCCGCCCCGTGCCCGACTTCTGCACCATGTACAGGCCGGTCAGGATCGCGACCGCCAGCGGCACCGTGTAGGGCTTGAAGGCCGGCGTGGCGACCTCGACGCCCTCGACCGCGCTCAGCACCGAGATCGACGGCGTGATGATGCTGTCGCCGCAGAAGAGCGCCGCGCCGATCAGGCCGAGCAGGATCACCCAGCGGCGCTGGTGCGAGTCGCTGCCCACCGACGAGGCCGCGAGCGCCGTCAGCGCCATGATGCCGCCCTCGCCGCGGTTGTCCGCGCGCATGATCAGGCCGACGTACTTGAGCGAGACGATGATCGTGAGCGCCCAGATCATCACGGACACGACGCCCAGCACGTTCGCCGGCACGATGGCGACGCCGTGCGACGGATTGAACGACTCCTGGACCGCGTAAAGCGGGCTGGTCCCGATGTCGCCGTAGACCACGCCGAGCGCTCCCAGCGCGAGACCCGCGAGCGCACCGGCCGGCCGGGTGGGATCGCTGCCGGCGCCGTGCTGCTGCCGCTGTTGCTTGAGGGAAGCGTCCAAAGAGTGCCCGGCAATCCGTTTGTGCAGCGCGGCGCGACGATACGCCGCCTGCCGTCAGCGTGCCAAATGGTACGCATCGCGGGGCGGTTCGCGTTGGATTTTCGAGACAGGGCGCAGAGGGCGCGCGCCCGCGCCCCTTGGCAGGATTGAGGCTTCGTGGGGCCGGGGGAGGCGGTTACCGGATCGGCCGGGAGCCCCGACTTCCTTGGCGGACAGGTCGGGTCGATACGGGGCGGGCCTTCGCGGCGCCCCGCAGGCCGGGCTTGCCGGCCGGACTTAAAGCAGCACGACGTCCAGTTCCTGCGTCATTCTTTGCCGGGCACGGGTCAGGTGGCTGGAAAGGTGCGCGCCGATCACCTCGTCGAACCCAAGCACGGGATGGCACTGGATCAGATTCTCGCAGTACGGGACGAACCAGGCGGGGCGATCGTCCAGGGCCACCCATGGCGCGTCGCCCAGGTGATGCATCTGCAGCCAGCGAACGCATTCGGCGTGCCGCCGGTAGGGAACGAGCTGCGGCTCGACCGCGAATTCGCCGAAATTGGGGGTGATGCCCATGACGCGCCGGCGCAGCTGCTCGGGCAGCGGCGCCAGCAGCTCCGCGACCGGCCGCTGGTTGCGCCACGATGTCGACAGCACGACGCCGACCTCCGGAAATGCATCCAGCGAGCGCTCCAATCGCGGCGCGTTCTCGAACAGGCGCGCGCGGTCGGTGCAAGGGTCAGGATGCATCACACCGTCGTAATCGAGAAACAGAATCACTCAAGGGCTCCGGAGGCGTGGCGCGGGCACAGGCCGGCGCATCCCCTCCTTTTCGGCACTTCCGATCGCGCTTTGAGTCACGCGGATCCGGCGAATTGGTGGGCAGTCGCCTGCCAGTTCGAATGTTCCGAAGCTTGCCTTATGCCGCGCTGATTGCGGATGTGCATTCGGCCTAACCGCCCCTGAATCCGTGACGCGCCTCGCCGAAGCAGGGGAGCGGGTGCGGCTTCGGCGGAGGCGGGCGGGGGCGGGAATTCCGTGGCCGAATCGCCCGATCTCGGCCGACCCCCGTGCAAGGATCGACGCGACAATTTCGGCGGGCGGCGATCCGCCCGCGATGCCGCATCCGACCGTCACGCCATCCGAAAGCTGTCATGAGCCTGGAAAATTCCGCCGTGAACGACCCGACCCGCCTGCCGCCCGACGAGATCCAGCGCCGCCTCAGTCGCCTCGCGGAACTCGAGAGCGAGGTCGCGGAGCGCACCGCCGAGCTGGCCTGGGCCAACGAGCGGCTGGTGGCCGAGCTGTACGAGCGCAATGCGGCGGAGGCCGACGCCCAGCAGGCGTTGAAGTACGACCGCGCCACCGGGCTGCCGAACCGCGTCTTGTTCGAATCCCAGATGGACCGGGCGATCGCCGGGCATCTGGAAACCGGCGAGCCCGCCGCGATCGTGATCGTGGGCATCGAGCGGCTCGCCGCCGTGCGCGAGTCGCTGGGTTTCGAGGCCGGCGACCAGGCCGCGCGCCTGATCGGCGAGCGCCTGAAGATGACGGTGCGCGGCTCCGACCTCGTGGCCCGCATCGGCGACGACGAGTTCGCGCTGATGCTGCTGCACCTGCGCGCCTCCCAGGACGCCGAGACCGTGGCGCGCAAGATGATCGAGCACATCGACGCGCCGATGCGCGTGGCGGGACGCGGACTGCGCCTGCAGGCATCGATCGGCATCGCGCTGTGCCCCGAGGACGGCGCCCAGCCGGACACTTTGCTGTCTCGGGCGCAGGCCGCGATGCGGTTCGCGCGCCAGAGCGGCACGCGCCTCTACCAGTTCTTCAATCCGGCGATCGGCCAGCACAACACGCGCCGGCTGCGGCTGGAGTCCGAGCTGCGGCACGCGCTCGACAACCACGAGTTCAGGGTTCATTTCCAGCCGCGCGTGAATCTGCGCACGCGCCGCGTCGTCGGGGTCGAGGCGCTGCTGCGCTGGGAGCACCCCGCGCGCGGGCTGCTGCCGGCCGGCGAATTCATCGACGTCGCCGACGCGACCGGCCTGATCGTTCCGATCGGCGAAGCCGCGCTGCGCGCAGCTTGCGCCAGCGCGACCGCCTGGCCGGGTTCGATCGGCGTCGCGGTCAATCTGTCGCCGCGCGAGTTCCGCGGCTCGAACCTGGAGTCGATCGTCGACCGCGCGCTGCTCGACAGCGGGCTCGATCCGAAGCGGCTGCAGGTCGAGATGGTGGAGGCCAGCCTCGGCCGCTCGGCCGACGAAATCGATGCGGCCGCCGCGCGGCTGTCGATGCTTCGCGACCGCGGCGTGAAGATCGCGCTGGACGACTTCGGAACGGGCGCGTGCAGCCTGAGCCTGCTGCGGACCTGTCCGGTCGACTACCTGAAGATCGAGGGCCGTCTGATCCGCCGCCTGGCCGACGACGCCGATTCGATGGCCGTGGTGCGCGCGATCGCCTCGCTCGGCCGGCACTTCAAGGCGCGGGTCGTCGCCGAGGGCATCGAGACCGAGGCGCAGCTCGAGCGCGCGCGCCGCGCCGGCTGCGCGGAGGGGCAGGGCTACCTGCTGTCCCGTCCGATGCCCGAGCAGGAACTCGCCGAGCTACTGCGTGCCGCCGGCGGCGTCACCGGTGGGCGGGGCCGCGTTCACTGACGGGCTCTTCGCCGCGCGCAGGTGCGCGAAGCCGCGGGTGCTTGGCGCGCCTCGGCGGTGCACAGAGAAGGTGCGCACCTTGGGTGCGCACTGAATGCGCGCGGGGCCGGCGCCAAGGCCGGCGCGCGCTCGTTGGGCTACCTTTGCGCCGCGCGCAAAGGGCTGTGTGCGCTTGGGGTCACGTCGACAGTGCGAGCGTCAGCAGTACGCCGACGACCGCCAGCAGCCAGGGGACGACCCAGAGGGCCCGATCGGGCGGCCTCGACCGGCTGTCGCGGTCATCTTCGGTCGCCACGAGCATGGCGTACAGCGGCGCGTGCGGGGCAGTGCGGTGATCGCGGTCCATTTGCACCTCAGCAACCGTTGCCGGCACTGCCGGAGAAGGTGATCAGCGGCGTCGCATCCGCGCTCGCCGGGGACGAATAGCTGACGCTGCAGGTTTCCGGCGCGCCGTCGATTGCGATCGTCAGCGTGCTCCCGGGCAGCACGCCGCCGCCCTGCGGCCTGACTGCCAGGGAATTGGCGCCGCCAGCGTCGAAGCCCGCCGCGGCCACGATGCCGGCGTCGATCGCCTGCGGGTAGCCGTAGTTGGTCGCGATCACGGCACCATCGACGGTCACCGCGTCGTTGGCCCCGGTCTTGTGCCGCAAGAGTGCCGCGGCGTGCGTGAGCTGTGCCGCGGCGCGCACCGAGTCGAAGACCGCCTGCTGCTTGGCCGCTCTGGCGTCGCCGCGTATGTCGAGATAGCGGGGCAGCGTGAGCGCCGCCAGGATGCCGAGGAACAGGAGCACGAAAAGCAGGCCCGCCAGCGTGAAGCCGGCGTTGCGGGTCGGGGTCGGAGTGCGGGATTTCATGGCGGTTTGCCGGAGGTGCGATTCGCTTTGAAGTGTGGAGCGCGCGGGCAGTGGCGGGTCGGCTGATAAGGTGCCGATTTGGACCCCATCGCGATCGATGCGGGGCATGCTCCCCGCTCCCTCACCCCCGGCCCCTTTCCATGAACCGTAGCTTCGAAGGGCGGCGGAGCAGGACGTTTGGCGCCGGCAGCCTCGGAACCGAAAAGCGGGAGGATCGGCTTCGAGGGGTGGCTGCGCCCCCCCTCGAGCACCCCCCGCG
>CAZEIW010000010.1:0-9251 GCA_964512305.1 uncultured Burkholderiaceae bacterium
CCGATTCCCCCGTCCGGATCGGACATCGTGCAGAAGCGCCTGTTCGCCGATCGCTGGTCCCTGTTCTACGACCCCGACCACGGCCGGGCCCCGCGGACGCTCGCCGAGTTCAGCGCCGCGCGCCACGTGACCGTGATGTTCGAGGGTCACGAGCGCCTGGAGTTCGACAAGGCGCTCGACGCGCGCGGAATCGAGCGCGAGATCGCCGTGAGCGTGCCGAACTTCTCCGGCGTGGCGGCGTTCCTGCGCGGCACCCCGATGGTGGCGTCGCTGCCGGGGCTGCTGCACACGGGCTCGATGAAGGGCTTCGGGTGCGCGCCGCTGCCGTTCGAGTTCCCCGAGCTGCCGATGTACATGGTCTGGCACCACCGCAACCGCCAGGACCCGGCGCACCTGTGGCTGCGCGCCGCGCTGGTCGAAGTGGTGCGGCGCACGCTCGGCGTCGAGCCCGACGCGTTGCCGGATAACGGGGGCGCGCCTCCGCCGCAAGACGGCGGCACCGCGTTTCGGCCGCCGCCGAGGACTTCGGTTACGCCGGCTTGAAGTAGTCCAGGAAGGCCGTCAGCGCGCGCTCTATGCCGGCGGCGTCGACGTCCAGGTGCGTCACCAGGCGGGTCGCCGGCGTCACGCGCGCCAGCACGCCCCGGCTGCGCAGGAATCGCGCCAGCGGCTCGCACTGGGCGGCCGGAATCCTGACGAACACCATGTTGGTCTGCGCCGGCGCCACGGCGAGGCCCTCGATGCGGGCCAGTCCCTGCGCGAGGCGCTGCGCATTGGCGTGGTCCTCGGCCAGGCGCGCGACGTTGTGCTCCAGCGCGTAAAGCCCCGCGGCGGCCAGCACGCCCGCCTGCCGCATGCCGCCGCCGAGCATCTTGCGCGGGCGGTGCGCGCGCGCGATGAAATCCGCCGTTCCCAGCAGCACGGTGCCGACCGGCGCCCCCAGGCCCTTGCTCAGGCATACGGACACCGAATCGAATCCGGCCGCCACCGAGGCCGGGCTGACGCCCAGCGCGGCCGCCGCGTTGAACAGCCGCGCGCCGTCGAGATGGGTCGCCAGCCCGCACTCGTGCGCGAACATCGTCGCCGCACGGCAGTAGTCGAGCGGCACGACCTTGCCCGACAGCGTGTTCTCGAGCGCGAGGAGCCGGGTGCGCGCGAAGTGCGAGTCGTCCGGCTTGATGGCTGCCTCGATCTTCTCCAGCGGCAGCGATCCGTCCGGCGCGTTGTCGATCGGCTGCGGCTGGATCGAGCCCAGAACCGCCGCGCCGCCGCCCTCGAAGCGGTAGGTGTGCGCCTCCTGGCCGACGATGACCTCGTCGCCGCGCTGGCAGTGCGTCATCAGCGCGACCAGGTTCGACTGCGTGCCGGACGGGCAGAACAATCCCGCCTCGAATCCGAGGCGCTCCGCCGCGACCGCCTGCAGCCGCTGGACCGTCGGATCGTCGCCGAACACGTCGTCGCCGACTTCGGCGTCGTGCATCGCCCGCCGCATGCCCGGCGAAGGCCGGGTCACGGTGTCGCTGCGCAGATCCACCACGTCATTCCACATCGAAGCCGTCCTCGACCTGCTCGGCCGCGCGCAGCACCGCGCGCGCCTTGGCCTCGGTCTCCTTCCACTCCGACTCGGGCACCGAGTCCGCCACGATACCCGCGGCCGCCTGCACGTACAGCACGTTGCCCTTGATGATGCCGGTGCGAATCGCGATCGCCAGGTCCATGTCGCCCGCGAAGCTCAGGTAGCCGACCGCCCCGCCGTAGATGCCGCGCTTGGTCGGTTCCAGCTCGTCGATGATCTCCATCGCGCGCACCTTGGGCGCGCCCGACAGCGTGCCGGCCGGGAAGGTCGCGCGCAGCACGTCGAAGTTGGTCATGCCGGGCTTGAGCGTGCCCTCGACATGGCTCACCAGGTGCATCACGTGCGAGTAGCGCTCGATCACCATCTGCTCGGTCACGCGCACGCTGCCGATGGTCGCGATGCGGCCGATGTCGTTGCGCGCCAGGTCGATCAGCATCAGGTGCTCGGCGCGCTCCTTGGGATCCGCCAGCAGCTCGGCCGCCAGCTGCGCATCCTTCTCCGCCGTGCCGCCGCGCGGACGCGTGCCGGCGAGCGGCCGGATCGCGACCACCCGATCCCCGCCGCGCGCTTCCGAGCGCACCAGGATCTCCGGCGAGGCGCCGACGATGTGCGTGTCGCCGAGGTCGTAGTAGTACATGTACGGCGACGGGTTGAGGGTGCGCAGCGCGCGGTACAGCGACAGCGGCGCGTCGGCGAACTGCTTGGTGATGCGCTGGCCGATCTGCACCTGCATCACGTCGCCGGCGGCGACGTACTCCTTGGTGCGCGCCACCGCTTCCAGGTAGGCGTCGCGCGCGAACTCGCGCTGCTCCGGGCGGCGCACGCTGGCGCGCGTGTGCGGCGGCTCGACGTGGCGCGACAGCCGCGCCGACAGCTCGCGCAGACGCGCGCGCGCGCGCGGGTAGCCCTCGGGCTGCGAGGCGTCGGCGTAGACGATCAGGTACGCCCGCCCGCTCAGGTTGTCGATGACCGCGAGCTCCTCGGTCAGCAGCAGCTCGATGTCGGGCAGGCCGAGGTCGTCGGGCCGGGTGCGCGCCAGCTTCTTCTCGAACAGCCGGACCGTGTCGTACCCGAAGTAGCCGGCCAGCCCGCCGCAGAAGCGCGGCAGCCCGGGGCGCAGCGCCACCTTGAACTGCGCCTGGAAGCGCTCGATGAACGCGAGGGGGTCGCCGTGGTCTTCGCGCACGACCTTGCCGTCGGTCAGGACTTCGGTGCGATGGCGGCCGCCGTCGCCGATGAAGCTGCGGATCTGCGTGCGCGCCGGCAGTCCGATGAAGGAGAAGCGGCCGAAGCGCTCGCCGCCGACGACGGATTCGAGCAGGTAGGAGTTGGCGCTCGAGGGCTGGCTCTTGACCAGCTTCAGGTACAGCGACAGCGGCGTGTCGAGGTCGGCGAAGCTCTCGGTGATCAGCGGGATCCGGTTGTAGCCCTGCGTCGCCAGCGCGCGGAATTCGAGTTCGGTCATAGGAAGGCTGCCATGATGCCGCCGCGGCGGGCGGCGGACTGGGGTGTCATCGAAATCGGCGGGGCATCGCAGCCCCGCCCGGGGCGGCGCCGCCTGCGCGCGGCGCCAGAGGGCCGGTGGCTAGCGCCGCCAGCGCCAGGCTCCCTGGGCGCGCCGGCGCGCGGTCAGCGCCCGGCGCGATGCCCGGTGGCAGGACCCCTGATTGGATCCCCGACTGGATCCCAGTTCACGCCAAAGATCGGTCATGGGCTCACACGGCTTCCGGTGCGGCCGCGCCGTTCGATGCCAGCACCCAGCGCACCGCGTCGTACAGGGTGGGCAATATAGCATCGACGGTATGGCGGCCGGCGAGCTGCAGCACCGATTCGCCCTCGTTGTAGCCCGTGTCGACCAGCACGGCGCGGCAGCCGGCCGCCTCCGCCGCCTCGGCATCGTTGGCCGAATCGCCGATCAGGATCGACTCCGACGGGGCGGCGCGCAGGCGCTCGCAGGCGGTGAGGACGAGCTCCGGGTGCGGCTTGCGATGCGCGACCTCGTCGCCCGCGACGACCGCGTCGAACCAGCCGCTGAGGCTGGCCCGCTCGAGCAGCGGCAGCGTGAATTCGCGCGGCTTGTTGGTCACGCAGGCCAGGCGAAGACCGCGGGCGCGCAGCAGCCCGAGCGCCTGCGGCACGCCGTCGAACACGACCGCGCGCTCGCCGTTGACCTCGCGATAATGGCGCGTGAAGGCGGCCTTGCAGCGCTCGAACTCGGCGGCGTCGACGCGGCCCGCCAGGTCGTCGGCCATCGCGCGGTGCACCAGCACGTCGGCGCCCTTGCCGACGAACTGCGCGATCCGCGACACCGCCAGCGCGTGCAGGCCGAAGTCGGTGCGCATCCGGTTGACCGCTTCGGCCAGGTCGGGCGCGGTGTCCATCAGCGTGCCGTCGAGGTCGATCAGCACCGCGCGCAGCGCCGGCGGCGCGGCTTCGGTCATCGTGCGTCGCCCGGCGTGCCTGCGCCCGGATCAGCGCGCAGCGGCCCCGGTGGCCTGTGCCGCCTCGATCGCGCGCTTCATCGCCGCGATCGTCGCCTTGTAGTCGCCCGATCCGAAGATCGCCGATCCGGCGACGAAGGTGTCGGCCCCGGCGGCGGCGATGGATCCGATGTTGTCGACCTTGACGCCGCCGTCGATCTCCAGCAGCACGGTCTTGCCGGTGGCGCGCGCATGGGCGTCGATGCGCGCGCGCGCGGCGGCGAGCTTGCGCAGCGACTCGGGGATGAAGCTCTGGCCGCCGAAGCCGGGGTTGACCGACATCAGCAGCACGAGGTCGAGCTTGTCCATCACGTGTTCCATGCAATCGAGCGGCGTCGCCGGGTTGAACACGAGCCCGGCCTTGCAGCCCTGGTCGCGGATCATCGCCAGCGTGCGATCGACGTGCCGCGAAGCCTCGGGATGGAAGGTGATCACGTCGGCGCCGGCCTTCGCGAACAGCGGCACCAGCGCGTCGACCGGCTCGACCATCAGGTGGACGTCGATCGGCGCCTTGACATGAGGCCGGATCGCCTCGCAGACGAGCGGCCCGATGGTGAGATTCGGCACGTAATGGTTGTCCATTACGTCGAAATGGATCCAATCGGCGCCGGCGTCGATCACGGCACGCACTTCCTCGCCGAGACGCGCAAAATCCGCGGACAGAATCGAAGGGGCGATACGGAAGCTAGAATTCATGGGTGGGCCGTGACGTGCATCCGGGGAAAGGTGGGGATTGTATCGGTCGGCGGCGTACCCGCCGCGACCGCGATCCGCCCCGCGGTCTGCCCCGCGGTCTGCCCCGCAGTCAGCCCCGCAGTCAGCCCCGCAGTCTGCCCCATTGACGAGCCTGAGCGAACCCCCTCCAGCGACGATCGGATCCGATGGCCAAATACGAGTTCACCGTAAGCGTCCGGACGCGCTTCGTGCCCAAGCGGTCGAACCCGGCCGATGACGAGTACCTCTTCGCCTACACGATCCAGGTCGCCAACAGCGGCGAAGTCCGGGCGCGCCTGCTCTCGCGCCACTGGGTCATCACCGACGGCAACGGCCACGTCGAGGAGGTGCGCGGCCCGGGCGTGGTCGGCGAGCAGCCGCTCCTGTCGCCGGGAGAGTCCTTCGAATACACCAGCGCGTGCCCGCTGCCCACGCCGTACGGCACGATGCGCGGCAGCTATCAGTGCGAGGCCGACGACGGCACGCGCTTCGAAGTGCCGATTCCCGAGTTCGTCCTGTCGATGCCGCGCGTGCTGCATTGAGCGCCGCCGGTGCGCCCGCGACACTCAGCGGTCGCGCCCGTGGAACATCGTCCACCAGACGATGAACGCCACCAGCAGCACCGCTCCCAGCGCTTCCAGGTAGATCAGCCACATGATCGTCTTTCGCCGGGTGCGGTCGGCCGCAACGCCGCTGCTGGCGGTGGCGCTCGCGGCCTGCCAGGTCGCGCCGCCGCGGCCCGCCATCCCGACGATAACGCAGGCACGCTACGAGCGTGCCTCGTTCGCGTCACTGCCGCCGGTGGCCGACGAGGATTGGGCCGGCGCATGGCCCGCCTGGCTGGCTTCCTGCCGCGCGCTCGCCGCCGATGCGCGGGAAGAGCGCCGGCCGTGGCGCGCCGCGTGCGACGGTGCCGGGTCGGCTCCGACGCAGGATGCCCAGGCGCTGCGCTCATTCTTCGAAGCGCGCTTCGACGTCTACCGCATCATCGCGCTGACGGTCGAGCCGCCGGACGATCGGGTGGTCGACGAGCGCGCCACCGGGTTGATCACCGGCTACTACGAGCCGATGCTGGCTGGCAGCCGGACATCGGTCGCGCCGTACCTGATCCCCCTTTACCGGGTCCCCGACGACCTGCTGCCGATCGAGCTGGGCGATGCGTACCCGGAACTGCGCGATCGCAAGCTGCGCGGCCGCATCGACACCGCGCCGAACGGGCGCCGCCGCGTCGTGCCGTACTGGACACGCGCAGAGGTGACGCGCGAGCAGCCCTTGCGCGGTGCCGAGCTGCTCTGGGTCGACGACGCGCTGGACGCCTTTTTCCTGCAGGTGCAGGGCTCGGGCCGCGTCAGGCTGGAGGACGGCAGCACGATCCGCCTGGCGTACGCCGACAGCAACGGCCAGCCGTACCGCTCGATCGGACGCTGGCTGGTGGAGCACGGGGAGCTGACGCTCGAGCAGGCCTCGATGCAGGGGATCCGTGACTGGGCGCGCGCGCATCCGCAGCGCCTGGACGAGCTGCTCGAGGCCAACCCGAGCATGGTGTTCTTCCGCGAGCAGCCGATCGGCGATCCCGAGGCCGGCCCCGCCGGCGCGCTCGGCGTTGCGCTCACGCCGGGCTATTCGGTGGCGGTCGACCCGCGCTTCGTGCCGCTGGGCGCGCCGGTCGTGCTCGACACGACGCTTCCTGCGGACACGGCGCCGCTGCGGCGCATGCTGATCGCGCAGGACACGGGCGGGGCGATACGCGGCCCGCTGCGCTTCGACTGGTTCTGGGGCACCGGCGCGATCGCCGGCGAACTCGCCGGACGTCAGCGCGGCGACGGCTCGGCGTGGCTGCTGGTGCCGAAGGGGACGCGCCCGGAATCGCTGCTGCCGCCCGCGCGCGCGGGCGCGCGCTGATCCGCTAGGCCATCACTGGCTGGCGCTGCTCCGTCCCGCAGCCGCCATCATCTCCTCGATGCGGTCGACCGGAATCACGCCCGGCGCGCGCTGGCCGTCGGTGAAGACGATGGTCGGAGTACCCGTCACGTGCAGCTTGTGGCCGAGCGCGAGCAGATCTTCGAGCGGATGCTTGCAATCGCTCGGGGCGGCTCCCGGATCCCTGCCGTTGACCATCAGCTGCGTCCACGCGGTGGAGCGGTCCTTGGCGCACCAGATCGCTTCGGACTTCTGGTACGAATCGTCGGACAGGATCGGGTACAGGAACGTGTAGATGGTCGTGTTCTTGAGCTGGACCATGTCCTTTTCGAGGCGCTTGCAATAGGGGCAGTTCGGGTCCGCGAAGATCACCATCACGCGCGATCCGTCGCCGCGCACCGTCTTGACCGCCAGCTGCAGCGGCAGCGACTTGAAGTCGACCCGCAGCACCTCCTCGCGCGTCTTGGCCGTGAGGTCTTCCTTGGTGCGCGTATCGAACACGCGCCCGGCAACGAGGTAGTTCACCTGCTCGTCGACATAGACGACCTCGCCGTCGGCGACCACCTCGAACAGCCCGAAGGGCATCCGCCTGACCGACTTGATGTCGCCGCCAAGCTTCGTCGCGACGCGGTCGCGCACGGCGTCCTCGATCGATTTCTGCCCCGCGGCCGCCGCGGCCGCTTTCGAATTCTCGGCCTGGGCCGCCTTAGGCGCCGGATCCGCCGCCATCGCCGTGCACGCCGCCAGTGCTCCGCAGCAGGCCATGCCCAGCGCCGCGTATATCCATCGTCCAGTTGACACGAGAATCCGCCTCAGAGGTAAAGAGAGAAAGTCTAGCCCGCCCGCGAGGGCCGCCGACGGCCAAATAGCGGCCGATTATCCGATTGCGCGGCGGATCAACGCGTTCTTGACCGGCGTCAGCCCGTCGACCAGGGCCAGGCCGGAGTTGCGCAGCTGCCGCAGCCACGGATCCTGGGTTCCGAACAGGTTCGCCAGTCCGTCGACCGTCAGGCGCATCAGCCCGATCGGTTCGGCGCGCGCCCGCTCGTAGCGCCGCAGCAGCATCCTGTCCCCGAGGTCGCGCCAGGGTTCCCGCGCGCCCAAGACCCGCAGCAACTCGGACACGTCCTGGAGACCAAGGTTCAATCCCTGGCCCGCGAGCGGGTGGACCACGTGCGCCGCGTCGCCCAGCAGCGCAACCCGCGGCTGCGCCAGCCGGTCGACCTCGACGCGCTGCAGCGGGAAGCGGTGCACCGCGCCCAGCAGCCGCAGCTCGCCGGGAACCTGCCCGGTGCGGTTGCCGACGAGCGCCGCAAAATCGGCCGGCGGCAGCGACAGCATCCGTCCTGCCCGGGACTCCGGCGCCGACCAGACCAGGGACACGCGTTCGCCCGGCAGCGGCAGCAGCGCCAGCACGCCTTCGTCGCTGAACCACTGGCACGCGGTGCCGCGGTGCGGCGCACCGCACGCGAAATTGGCGACCAGCGCCGTATGGCCGTAGGGCGTTGCGCGGGCCTGGATGCCCGCTGCCGAACGCACCGGCGAATTCTTGCCGTCTGCACCGAGCAGCAGCGCGCACTCGACGGACGCGCCGCCGGATAAGCGCAGGCGCACGCCGCCCGGCTCGAACTGCGCGCCCTCGAAGCCCACCGCGAGATGCTCGATGCCGGGTGTCATCCGGCAGCCCAGCCAGAGCGCGCGCAGCAGCTCGCCCTCCTCGACGATCGTCGCCAGGCGCTCGAGCGCCGCCGCGTACGCGTCGAAGGTCAACTCGCCGCCGGCGTCGCCGAAGACACGCATCCGTGTCACCGGCTGCGCGCGCGCCGCGTCGACCTGCGGCCAGGCCCGGATCGCTTCGAGCAGCCCGATCGATGATGGCGACAGCGCATAGATGCGGGCGTCGAACGGCGCTTCGGGCGTCGGATCGAACGGTTGCGGCGCCGGTCCGATGAGCGCGACCCGCAAACCGCGCTGCGCGCAACCCAGCGCGGCCGCAAGCCCGACCACGCCGGTGCCGACGAGGGCGATTTCGAATCTTGCGGGCGTCGCGGTCATCTCGGGGGCCGGCACGGCCGGCGGGTTTGGTGGGTGCCGGCGAATCTGCTGCGGCGCCGCGCCATTATATGGACGCGTCCGTCACCGGCCGGCGCGGGTATACTTGCCCGCCTTTTCGACCCGGATTCGACCGCCGCGCCCGGCCTTTCGCGTTGCACACCCGACGCAACGCGGCGCGAGCGGACGGCGAGCCGGTCAAGTCGCGAAGACGGCCAAGTAGCTCAGTTGGTAGAGCAGAGGACTGAAAATCCTTGTGTCGGTGGTTCGATTCCGCCCTTGGCCACCATCGATTTGACTCGCGCAGCGAGGCAAAATCGATACACGGGTGATTCCGCCCTTGGCCACCATCGATTTGACTCGCGCAGCGAGGCAAATCGATACAAGGGACGCCGGCACGCGACCCTGCGGGCCACGGACGTGGCGCTACGCGACCGCGGCGGCGCGTCGCGTACGCGGTTGCCGCGGCTTGCGGGCGCCTTGGCGGGCAACCCCGGATACCGCCACTT
>CAZEIW010000011.1:0-29652 GCA_964512305.1 uncultured Burkholderiaceae bacterium
GCAGCCTCGTGCGGCGGCGGCGGAAGCAGCGGCAACGGCAATGCGGATCCGGGCGTTCCACCTCCGACCAACTCCCTGGCGGGCACCGTGTTGTTCAACGGCGCGCCTTTGGCCGGCGCCAGGGTCGTCGCCTACAGCACGAACAACAACACCGTCTTCGGCACGGCGACCACCGACGCGAGCGGTAGTTACAGTTTCTCCGGTCTGGGCACCACGAGCAGTTACACGGTGAACTATCAGTTCTTCGCGTCCAAATCCGGCTATGCGTTCAATCCCTTCATGGCGGCCAATCCATCGGGCAGCCGCGCGATGTACCAGTGGGACAGTCCACCGCAAAGCTGGAGCGCAAGGTCCGGCGCCGCCATCACGCGCGAGGGCTACAACGGGTCGTTCACCAACCCGAATGGGGGTTCGGGAATCCTGTTCAACGTCGTCAACTTCAACTCGGTGGTCAACGGCTCGATCGCGGGCGCCGATTTCAACGCATACGACGGCACCAATCCGCTGGTAAGCCTGGCGGGCACCGGGCAGACGGTCAGCTATGCCAGTGGCGACGACGCAGCAGAACATCAGGGCGTCGCCTGGTCCGCATCCCGCTACGTGGACGGCCAGGACGGAACCGTGACCGACAGCCTCACCGGGCTCGTCTGGTTGAAGGATGCCGGCTGCTTCGCACCGGCTGTGTGGGCGAGCGCACTGCAGGACGTGAATCAGCTGGCGAGCGGTGCCTGCGGCCTGACCGATGGCTCCACGGCCGGCCAGTGGCGCCTGCCCAATATCGTCGAACTCGAGAGCCTCGTGGATGCATCGGCCAGCAACCCGGCCGTCACGGCGGGCAACCCGTTCAGCAACGTTTCGAGCGGCATCTACTGGTCGTCGACCGCCTACTACGGCGGCGAGGGAGGCTCGACGAATGCGTGGGCGGTGCGCCTGAGCGACGGCCGCTACATCAACGACTCGAGCAACAATCTCGTTGCCACTTCCAGGAACGGCGTTTGGGCGGTCAAGGGCACGGGCGGCGGCTCGATCCAGCTGCAGGCAACGGGCTTCTATGTCTACTACGCCAGCGGCGACGATGGCAGCGTGCAAAGCGGGGCGCCCCTTCCCTCGCCGCGCATGCGCGACAACGGCAATGGCACGGTCACCGACACGGTCACCGGCCTGGTCTGGATGAAGCAGGCCGACTGCATCAACCAGCCCTGGGCAGCGGCCGTTGCGGCCGTCAAGTCGCTCGCAAGCGGCCAGTGCGGCCTGGCCGACGGTTCAGCGGCGGGCAGCTGGCGGATGCCCAATCGCAAGGAAATGCAGAGTCTGGCCGACCGCGCACAGAACAACCTGGCGGACTACTTCAACGAGTCATTCGTCAGCGGCAAGGCTGGCATCGACTCCCAGCCGCCCGTATTCGCCAACTTCATGACGTTCCAGTATTACTGGACCTCGACCACGGACGCCGCCGACGCGACCAGCGCCTGGGCTGTCTTCAGCTGCGATTTTGGCGTCTACGACAGGCCCAAGGCGGGCACGGGGTACACGCTCGCGGTGCGGTAGGTTTCCGACCGGACGACGCCGCCGAAGGCTTGATTCGATCGCGGCCTTCGCCCCCAGCTACTTCTGCAGGAGGGGGTGGTCCGCCGGAAGCTGCTTCGCGTACCAAAGGGCAAGCTTGTGTCTGAGCGCCTTTTCCGAGACCTGGTCCTCCGGCAGCGGTTGGATCACTTTGTCGTGGACCAGAAGCCTGTAGATGTACAGAAGCTTCTCGCTGGCGGAGTCCGCCGCTTCGAACTTCACGACACCCCTGCCTTCGGCGTATTTGACGCCGGCGACCATGGCCCCTTTGAAAAGCTCCGCCTCGTGCTTCAATGGTTTCATCGCCCGCACTCCGGTCGGAAGGAAACGCGCGAAGGAGCTCCGGCGCTATAAGCGCCCCGCTTACGCCTTGCCGGCCTTCGCCGCTTTCGCCGCGACCTTGGCGCGGAGCTTTTCCACGTCGACGACGAAGCGGCTGTGGCTGCCGCGGCTGATCTCCTCGATCGCGTCCTTCGCCAGCAGATCGAACGTGACGAGACGGCCCTCGACCTTGCTCACCGTCACGGTGACGTCCACCGACATGCCGCGCAGGGTCGCGCCGGCGTGCGAGACGCTGATGCCCGTTCCGACCGAATCCTCCCCGGGATCCAGCTGGCCGAGCAGCAGTTCGCGGCACGCGATCTCGAAGTCGCGAACCAGCTCGGGCGTCGCGTAGACGCGCAGGGACTCGCCCAGGAAGGCGATCGTGCGCGGCGTGTCGATCTCGATGCGGCGCGTCGCGGTCAGTCCCGCAGTCACGGTGTTCTTCATCGCAAGTCCTTCGTTTCGAGCCGGTCGCGCGGCGGAAAAGTCACCCGGAGCGGTGTGCAGTGCATCAATCCTGTATCACGACCGCTGTTGCACCGCAAAAGCCCCCGCATGAACGATACAGGGGAAAGCGGGGGGCCGAGGCACCGACCCTCTTGCGCTAGATCAAACCGGCCCGCATGAGGTGATACAGACTTCACGACACGCTACTATGTCTCTGTATCACATCTAACGGCAGGAACGCATGGCCGATCCCCGGGCGAAGCAGATCCAGCACGTACCGACGTACTGCTACAACTGCGTGTCCGGGCCGGACCTGATGAAGGTCACGGTCGAGGACGGCGTCGCCACCGAGGTCGCGCCCAACTTCGACGCCGAGCGCATTCATCCGGGGCGCGGCCGCGTCTGCGTCAAGGCCTACGGGCTGGTCGAGAAGACCTACAACCCGAACCGCGTGCTGACCCCGATGCGGCGCACCAATCCGAACAAGGGGCGCGGCGAGGACCCGGGGTTCGTGCCGATTTCCTGGGATGAGGCGCTGGACACGATCGCCGCGAAGCTCAACGCGATCCGCGCTGCCGGGCTGCTCGACGAGGCGGGGCTGCCGCGCGTCGCGGCGAGCTTCGGGCACGGCGGGACACCCGCGAACTACATGGGCACCTTTCCCGCCTTCCTGTCGGCGTGGGGCGCCATCGACTACAGCTTCGGCTCGGGCCAGGGCGTGAAGTGCGTCCATTCCGAGCACCTGTACGGCGAGTTCTGGCACCGCGCGTTCACGGTCGCCGCCGATACGCCCAATGCGCGCTACGTGATCGCCGTCGGCGCCAACGTCGACGTCACGGGAGGGCCGTGCGCGGTGATCCGCCACGCGGACGCGCGCGTGCGCGGCTACAAGCGCGTGCAGGTCGAGCCGCACCTGACGGTGACGGGCGCCTGTTCCGCGGAGTGGGTGCCGATCAAGCCCAAGACCGACGCGGCGTTCCTGTTCGCGCTGATCCACGTGCTCGTGCGCGAGCAGGGCCTCGCAAGCCTCGACATCGCGTTCCTGCGCGACCGGACCTCGTCGCCCTACCTCGTGGGTCCCGACGGTCTCTACCTGCGCGATCCAGGCAGCGGCAAGCCCCTGGTCTGGGACGAGGCGGCGGCGCGTGCGGTCGCGTTCGACACGCCCGGGGCGCGGCCTGCGGTCGCAGGGCGCTACCGCGTCGAGCGGGCGCGCGTCGTCGACGCCGACCAAGCCGGCCGGGAACTGACGGACGTCGAGGGTGCGACCGCTTACGAGATGCTGTGCTCGCACATGGCGCGCTACACGCCCGAATGGGCGGCGGGCGTGTGCGACGTGCCGGCGCCGACGATCCGGCGCATCGCCGGCGAGTATCTGCGCGCCGCGAGCATCGGCGCGACGGTCGAGATCGACGGCACGACGCTGCCCTTGCGCCCGGTGGCGGTCACGCTCGGCAAGTCGGTCAACAACGGGTGGGGCGCCTACGAATGCTGCTGGGCGCGCACGGTGCTCGCGGTGCTGGTCGGCGCGCTCGAGAACCCGGGCGGGACGCTGGGCACGACGGTCCGCCTGAACCGCCCGCAGGACAACCGCCATTTGAGCGTCAAGCCGGGCGAAGACGGCTTCATGCAGCATCACTTCAATCCCACCGATCGGGAGCACTGGGTTCCCAGACCGACCAGCCGGACCGCCCACACGACGCTGGTGCCGATCGTCGGCAACAACGGCGCCTGGAGCCAGGCACTCGGTCCGACGCAACTCGCCTGGATGTTCCAGCAGGAGCGGCCCGCGGACTGGAACATGCCGGTCCCGACACTGCCGGAGCTGTGGTTCGTCTACCGCTCGAATCCCGTCATTTCGTTCTGGGACACGAAGCGGTTGTCGGAGATCGTCGCGCGCTTCCCGTTCATGGTCTGCTTCGCCTACACGGTGGACGAGACCAACTACATGGCGGACCTGCTCCTGCCCGAGGCGACCGACCTGGAGTCGACCCAGTTGATCCGGATGGGCGGCACCAAGTACATGGAGCAGTTCTGGGACCACAAGGGCGTCGTGCTGCGGCAGGCGGCGGTCGCGGCGCAGGGCGACGCGCGCGACTTCAGCTGGATCAGCACCGAGCTGGCGCGCCGCACGGGCCTGCTGAAGGAATACGTCGGGGCGATCAACCGCGGCGTCTCGGGCGTCGTGCCGCTCAAGGGCGAGGGCTACGACTGCCGCCTCGATCCGCAGCGCGAACCGGAACCCGAGCAGATATGGGACGCGGCGTGCCGCGCCGCCACGTTCGCGCTTTCGGGCGGCACCGAGCAGCACGACCTGGAATGGTTCAAGCAACACGGCTTCTACGCGGTTCCCGTCTCTCGCCTCGAGTGGTACCTGACGCCGACGCTGGAGAAGCAGGGACTGCGCTACGAGCTCCCCTACCAGGAGCGCCTGCTGCGAATCGGGCGCGAGCTCGCGAACCGGCTGCACGAGAACGGGATGTCCTGGTGGGACCGGCAGCTCGCCGAATACGCCGCGCTGCCCGAGTGGCACGACGTGCCGGGGCGCTGGGAACGCAGCGTCGAGTCGGCGGGAGCGAAGGCGGAGGACTTCCCGTTCTGGCTGCTCGCCACGAAGAGCATGCAGTACCACGCCGGCGGCAATGCGGCCATCGCGTTGATGCACGAGGTGGCGGCGAATCTGCACGGGCATACCGGCGTCATCATCAACGCGCGAACCGCCGCCCGCCTCGGCATCGCCGAGGGCGACCGGGTCGAGGTCCGCTCGCATATCGGCGCCACATATGGCCGGGCGGCGCTGGTGCAAGGGGTGCGCCCGGATACGCTGGTGATCACGGGGCAGTTCGATCACTGGGCCACTCCCTTCGCCAAGGACCTCGAACAGCCCAGCCTCAACACGATCGCGCCGATGTCGCTCGAGCTGACCGACGCCACCGGCTCGGGCTCGGACATCGTGCGCGTGGCGGTGCGCTGCGTGCAGGAGCGGGCGCGATGACGCGCTATGCGATGGTGATCGACCTGCGGCGCTGTGTCGGCTGCCAGACCTGCACGGCGGCATGCAAGACCGCCAACGCGACGCCGCCCGGCGTGCAATGGCGCCGCGTGCTCGATATCGAGACCGGCGAGTTTCCGGACGTGCGGCGCAGCTTCGTGCCGGTGTCGTGCATGCACTGCGCCGAGCCCCCCTGCGAGGACGTGTGCCCCACGACGGCCACCCGCAAGCGGGCCGACGGCGTGGTCACGATCGACTACGACCTGTGCATCGGCTGCGCCAACTGCGTGATGGCCTGCCCGTACGAGGCGCGCAGCATCGTGCGCGAGCCGCGCTACGCGTACGGCGGGCGGCCGATCGCCTCGGAGGCCAAGCGCAGCGACCCGGCGCGGCTCGGGGTGGCGACCAAGTGCACATTCTGCAAGGACCGCCTCGATCTCGCTACGGAGACCGGGCAGGTGCCGGGCATCGACCCCGAGGTGACCCCCGCCTGCGTCAATGCCTGCATTTCGGGCGCGATGCATTTCGGCGACCTCGCCGACGCCGGCAGCGAGGTGTCGCGCCTGCTCGCGCAGACCGCGCACTTCAGGATGCACGAGGAGCTCGGGACGCAGCCCTCTGTGTACTACGTCTGGGACCGCCAGGAGCGCCAATGAGAGCTGCCGGCTTCCGCGTCGATCGCCTCGGTCCCCGTCCGCAGCGCAATTGGGACTGGCGCGCCGCCGCCAATTTCATCTGCGGAGGAGCGGGCGGCGGCCTGCTGCTGTGGGCGGCATGCGCGTCCCCGGCCGGTGGCGACGCGCTGGCGAGGGTCTCCACCGGTCTCGCCCTGCTGCTGGTCGGCTTCGGCCTCACCTGCGTCTGGTTCGAGATCGGCCGTCCCTGGCGGGCGCTGAACGTGTTCCGGCATGCCGCGTCGTCGTGGATGACGAGGGAAGCGGTGATTGCGCCCCTGCTGTTCGCGTCCGGCCTGCTGGCGCTGTGGGACGGCTCGAAGGGCGCCGCCCTCTGGGCCGCCGGCCTGCTCGGCCTGGCCTTTGTCTACAGCCAGGCACGCATGCTCGTGGCCGACAGGGGGATACCGGCATGGCGTCACCCCCGCTGCCTGCCTTTGGTCGCCGTCACCGGGCTCGCGGAAGGAGCGGGCCTGCTGACCCTCGTCGCCGCGTCCGGTGCCGGAGATTCCACGCGCTATGTGCCGCCGGCGCTGCTGCTCGCGGCACTCGCGCTGCTGCGCATCGTCGTCTGGCGGCGCTATCTCGCCGCGCTGGGGCGCGACGGCGCACCCGCCGGCGCGCTCCGGACGCTCGGTGCGATCGATCGCCGATTCGTGTGGGTCGGCAACGCGCTCGCCGTTGTGCTGGCGGTCGTGGGTGTGGGGGCCGGCCTGCCGGTGCTGGCCGCAGCCGGAGGCGCGGTCGCGGCGGCGGCGGGCGCATGGTTCAAGGTCACGCTCGTGTGCCGGGCAGGCTTCACGCAGGGATTCGTGCTGCCGAAGCTTCCGGTGCGCGGCGGCGCGGAAGGTCTGGCGCCCGGGGTTCGATGAGGACAGGAAGACGGCCGATGACGGCGGTTCGCGAGGACGCCGTCGCCCGGCAGGAGACGAGACGATGTACGAAATCCGCCTGCACGGACGGGGTGGCCAGGGCGCGGTGCTTGCCGCGGGCATCCTGGCGAGCGGACTGGTCGGGCAGGGCAGGTACGCAGTGGCCATCCCGTCGTTCGGCTTCGAGCGGCGCGGCGCGCCGGTGGCGGCCTGCCTGCGCACCGACGAGCGCGAGATCCGGCGCATGACCAACATCACGCGCCCGGACTGCGTCGTCTGCATCGACCCCACCGTCCCGCACTCGGTCGATATCTACGCCGGCTTGAAACCCGGCGGCACGCTGGTCCAGGCCACCGGCAAGGCGCTCGCCGAGATGCGAGTCCCCGCCACGGTCGGCACCGTCGGGCTGTGCGACGCGGTTCGCATCGCGATCGAGATCTTCGGGCGTCCGATCACCAACACCGCGATGCTGGGCGCGTTGGCCCGCACCACGGGAATCGTCGACCTCGACGCGCTGGAACGGGCGCTGGAGGATTCGGAATTCCGCGACGCCGGCCTGGAGCAGAACCGCCAGGCCCTGCGGCGCGGCTACGCCGAGACCGTGGTTCACCGCCTCGAGCGCAGGGCCGCGGCATGACGCGCCATCGTGCCTACCCGATGTTCGACCCGGCGCGGGAGCAGGTGCCGGTCCCGAACGACCTGTGCCCGATCGCCACCGACATCAACCCGATGCTGCCGGGCGACTGGCGCAGCCTGCGCCCGGTGGTCGATCGCGACAAGTGCGTGAAGTGCGCCGTCTGCTGGCTGTACTGCCCGGTGCAGTGCGTCGTCGAGCGGCCGGCGTGGTTCGACGTCGACCTGCGAACCTGCAAGGGCTGCGGCATCTGCGCCAACGAGTGCCCGCAGCGGGCGATTTCGATGGTCCAGGAGGCAGGCGCATGAGTGCCGCGACGCAGGTCCGTGCCGCGAAACCGAAGATCGCCGTCTGCGAAGGCAACGAGGCCGCCGCTCTCGCGGTGGCGCTGGCGCGGCCCGACATGGTGTCGGTCTACCCGATCACGCCGCAGTCGAGCCTGGTCGAGCACGTCGCGAAGCTGATCGCCGACGGCCGGATGGACGCCGAGATCGTCGACGCCGAAGGCGAGCACTCGGTGCTTTCCGTGCTGCAGGGCGCAGCGCTGGCGGGCGGCCGCACCTTCACCGCCACCTGCGGGCCGGGGCTGGCGTTCATGTTCGAGCCCTACTTCCGCACGCCGGGCATGCGGCTGCCGATCGTGATGTCGATCGTGACGCGCGACGGCATCACCCCGCAGTCGGTATGGGGCGGCCACCAGGACGCGATGACGGTGCGCGAGGTCGGCTGGGTGCAGGTGTACTGCGAGTCGGTGCAGGAGGTCCTCGACACGACCATAATGGCCTTCAAGATCGCCGAGCACCGCGACGTGATGCTGCCGGTGAACGTCTGCCTCGACGGCAACTACCTGTCCTACGGCGCGGCGCGGGTCGAGCTGCCGGAGCAGGCCGAGGTCGACGCCTTCCTCGGCGCGAAGGACGTGAACTGGCACGTCGCCCTTGATCCGCTGCGGCCGATGGCGGTGGACCCGCTCACCGGCGGCCCCGGCGGCAAGGGACCCGCCACGTTCGTGCGCTACCGCAAGGGCCAGTGCCGCGGCATGCAGAACGCGCTGCGCGTCATCGGCGACGTCCACGAGGAGTTCGGCCAGCGCTTCGGGCGCCGTTACGCGCCGCTGGTCGAGCAGTACCGGATGGAGGACGCGCGGATCGCGCTGATGACCCTGGGCAGCATGAGCGGCGCCGCCAAGGATGCGGTGGACGATGCGCGCGCGGCCGGCAACCGGGTCGGCATCGTCAAGCTCAAGACCTTCAGCCCGTTCCCGGTCGACGCGCTCGTGCAGGCGCTTGCGCGCGTCGAGGCCGTCGGCGTGGTCGACCGCTCGGTCGGCTTCCGCTGGAACTGCGGGCCGATGTACCAGGAGACTCTCGGGGCGCTGTACAGGCTGGGGCGGCTGGTGCCCACGGCGAGCTTCATCGGCGGCCTCGCCGGCGCCGATATCACGGTCGAGCACTTCCATCGCGTGATCGAGCAGACCGGCACCCTGCTCGAAGGCTTTGCACCGACCGAGCCGATCTGGCTGAACGAGAACGACTGAAAACACGGGAGCGCGACCGCGCGCAAGCGACCGGACGGGAACCACCGAGACAGCGATGCAGACGCAATACCTGGTTGTCGGCAGCAGCCACGCGGCACTCGAAGCGGTCGCCGCCATCCGCATGCACGACGCGGACGGCAGCCTGACGCTGTTGACGCGCGACCCCCACCTTCCGTATTCGCCGACGCTGCTGCCCTATGTCGTGTCGGGCCGATCCGCGCCGCAGCGCGCGTGGCTGCGCGACGAGCGCTACTTCGCCGACCGCAAGGTGCGGTATCTGCCAGGGCGGACGCTGGCGGGGCTGCGGCCGGAGCGGGGCGCGGCGGTGCTCGCCGACGGCGCCGAGATCCGCTACGACAAGGTGCTGCTCGCCACCGGCGCGGCGCCCGTGATCCCGCCGATCGCCGGCATCGACGAGGTCGGCTACCACGTGCTGCGCACGCTCGACGATGCGCTGACACTGAAGGCGGCCGTCGGCGGTTCGCGGCGCGCCGTGGTCGTCGGCGCAGGGTTGGTCGGCATGCACGCGGCCGAGCATCTGGTCGAGGCCGGCGCCGAGGTCACCGTGGTCGAGGTGCAACCGCAGGTGCTCGGCGGCTACTTCGACCGGCGCGCGGCCGGGATCATCGAACGGGAGTTCGCGGCCAACGGCGCGCGCATCCTGACCGGGCGGCGCGTGGCCGGCCTCGCGCGCGCCGCGGGCGCGACCCGGGTGCGTCTCGAAGACGGCGAACACCTCGACGCCGACCTGCTGCTGATCGCCGCCGGCGTCAGGCCGCAGTTGGACTACCTGGCCGGCAGCGGCATCGAGCACGCCGACGGCGTCCTGGTCGACGATGCGATGCGCACCAGCCACGCGAGCGTATGGGCGGCGGGCGACTGCGCGCAGGCAAGGGATTTCTTCAGCGACGCCGCCGTCCTGAACCCGATCCTGCCGGACGCCGCCGAGCAGGGGCGCATCGCCGGCATGGCGATGGCCGGCGACCCCGCGCCAAGGCGCTACGACGGCGGCGTTCCCTTGAACACGTACCGGTTCTTTGGACGCCACGCGATCTCGGTCGGCCAGGGCCGGCTTGCGGACGGTGCCGAAGAAAGGCTGCGCGTCGACGAGGAGGCGGGCCGCTACTTGCGCGCGGTATTCAGGCAGGGGCGCCTGCAGGGGATCTTCGGCGTCGGGGAGTTCTTCGACGGCGGCGTGATGTGGCAGCTGATCCGGCGCCGCGTCGACATGTCCGCCAGCATCGAGCGGCTGGTCGCCGAGCCGCTCGCCACCGGGCGCGAGCTCATGTCGCGCCTGTGGAGGTAGACGTGGGACGAGCTTTCAGCACGATCGCCTTCGACGCCGCCGCCTGCGACGGCTGCGGCGAATGCATGCGGGCCTGCGCGCTGACCAAGACCGGCACCGAAGACCGGGCGCGCGCGCGCATCCAGGTGATGCCGGCCGGGAACGGTCACGAGCTCGCCCTGTGCCGCCAGTGCGCCGACCCGCGATGCGTCGCGGTCTGCCCGGCGGGGGCGCTCGCAAAGGACCCCGACGGCGGCGTCGTTGCCTGGGACGGCTCGAAGTGCGTCGACTGCCTGCTGTGCACCCTCGGTTGCGCCTACGCCGGCATCGCGCTCGATGCGGCCGAGGGCCGCGTCGTCAAGTGCGACATGTGCGGCGGCGACCCCGCCTGCGTGGCGGCATGCGACCGCGGGGCGCTGCGGCACGTGACGACCGCGAGGATCTACAACGAGGTCGGCGATTGGGAAGACCTGTTCGCGCCCGGCCTGGCCGGCTGCCAGGGATGCAACACCGAGCTTCTGATGCGCCACACGCTGCGCCGCGTCGGCCCCGACACCGTGCTGGCGACGCCGCCCGGCTGCGTGCCCGGCATGGGCTCGGTCGGCTACAACGGCCTGGCGGGCACGAAGGTGCCGGTGTTCCATCCGCTGCTGACCAACACGGCATCGATGCTCACCGGCATCAAGCGCCAGCTCAAGCGCGCCGGCCGCGAGGTGACGGCGCTCGCCATCGCCGGCGACGGCGGCGCATCCGACGTCGGCTTCCAGTCGCTGTCCGGCGCCGCCGAGCGCGGCGAGCAGATCCTCTTCCTGGTCGTCGACAACGAGGGTTACATGAACACCGGCATGCAGCGCTCGAGCTGCACGCCGTACGGCGCCTGGACGTCGACGACCCCGGTCGGCAGCCGCGGTCACGGCAAGACGCAGGACGCCAAGAATCTGCCGCTCCTGATGGTCGACCACCGCTGCGCCTACGTCGCGACGGCCTCGACCGCGTTCATGGAGGACTTCTACGCCAAGCTCGACAGGGCGATCGCCGCGGCGCGGACCGGCTTCGCATACCTGCACGTCTATTCGCCCTGCACCACGGGGTGGCGCTTCCCGAGCGAGAAGAACATCGAGGTCGCGCGCAAGGCCGTGCAGACCAATTTCGTGATGCTGTTCGAATACGAGCCCGCGGCCGGACTGCGCTTCACGCATCCGGTGGACGACCCGCTGCCCGTCACCGACTACCTGAAGGCGATGGGGCGCTTCCGCCACCTGACGGCCGAACAGGTGCAGCACATCCAGGCGAGGGTCGACGAGAACCGCGGTTTCATTCAACAGCGCTGCCGGCGCTAAACGTCGAGCTCTGCCGCGTTTCGGAGCTACGGTTCACCGAAAGGAGGACACTATGAGGATGGAGACACCGCTTCCTGGCCTCGAGCCGATCGAGACCGCGAGCCGGGACGAATTGCAGGCCCTGCAGCTGCAGCGCCTGCAATGGTCGCTGCGGCACGCGTACGACAACGTCCCGCGCTACCGCGCCAAATTCGATGCCGCCGGCGTGCATCCGGGCGATCTCAGGCAGCTGTCGGACCTTGCCAGGTTCCCGTTCACGACCAAGGCGGACCTGCGGGAGACCTATCCCTACGGGCTGTTCGCCGTGCCGATGCGCGACGTCGTGCGCGTGCACGCCTCGTCCGGGACCACCGGGCGCCCGACCGTGGTCGGCTACACCAGGAACGACATCGCGATGTGGGCCGGCGTGATGGCCCGCTCGCTTCGCGCGGCCGGGGTGACGCCGGACGACATCATCCTCAATTCCTACGGCTACGGCCTGTTCACCGGGGGGCTGGGCGCGCACCACGGGGGCGAATGCCTCGGTGCGACCGTGATCCCGATGTCCGGCGGGCAGACGGAGAAGCAGGTCCAGCTGATCCGCGAGCTCACTCCCACGGTGCTGCTGTGCACGCCGTCGTACGCGCTGACGATCGCCGACGAGCTGCAGCGCCAGGGCGTGAAGCCCGGCGGGACCTCGCTGCGCGTCGGCCTGTTCGGCGCCGAACCCTGGACCAACGAGATGCGCCTGGAGGTCGAGGCGCGGCTTGGCATCGACGCGGTCGACATCTACGGCCTGTCGGAGGTCATCGGGCCCGGGGTCGCCTGCGAGTGCGTCGAAACCAAGGACGGTCCGCACATCTGGGAGGACCACTTCTATCCCGAGATCATCGATCCGGACACGGGCGGCGTGCTGCCGGACGGCGCCGACGGCGAGCTGGTCTTCACGTCCCTGACCAAGGAAGCGCTGCCCGTGATCCGGTACCGCACCCGCGATCTGACCCGGCTGCTGCCGGGAACCGCCCGCGTGATGCGGCGCATGGCCAAGGTGACGGGGCGTTCGGACGACATGCTGATCATCCGCGGCGTCAACGTGTTCCCGACCCAGATCGAGGAGATCCTGCTCAGGAACCCGAAGCTGTGCGCGCAGTACCAGCTTCAGCTGTCGCGCGAAGGCCATCTCGACCAGCTCGACGTCTATGTCGAGGTGAAACCGGAGCTGTCCGATCGCGTCGACGCCGCCGAGCGCGAGCGCATCGGCCGCGACGTCGCCCAGCACATCAAGGCGCTGATCGGCGTGACCGCGGAGATGCACGTGGTCGAGACGGACAGGATCGAGCGCACGCTGGTCGGCAAGGCCAGGCGCGTGATCGACAAGCGTCCGAAATAGCGCGGCGCCGGCGCCGCGGCACGCTTCCCGGCCATCGACTCCGGCTGCCCATGAAAAACCGCGTCCTGAGCCGGTGGATCGCCGGGCAGCTGGCGCAACATCCGCTGCGCGCGAACTCGGGGGTCATCACCGTCTACGGCGACATGATCGCCCCGCACGGCGGCACGGTCTGGCTCGGCAGCCTGATCAGGCTGGTCGGGCCGCTGGGACTGAACCCGCGCATGGTCCGCACCAGCGTCTTCCGCCTGTCGAAGGAAAAATGGCTGGTGTCGGAGCAGATCGGCCGCCGCAGCTACTACAGCCTCACCGCAACCGGCCGCCGCCGCTTCGAGCACGCGTTCCGCCGCATCTACGACGACCCGCGCATCGCCTGGCAGGGCGAGTGGCAACTGGTGATGATGCCGGGCGACGGTCTCGCGCCGGGCGTCCGCGAGGTGTTGCGCAAGGAGCTGCAGTGGGAGGGATTCGCCGCGATCGCCCCCGGGATCATGGCGCATCCATCGGCGCCGGGCGACTCGCTGTTCGACATCCTCCAGGGCACGGGCACGCACGACCGGATCGTGGTGCTGCACGCGCGCACGCTGGGCGCGCTGTCCGGACGGCCGCTCAGGGAGCTGGTCGGGGAATGCTGGAACCTGGAACAGGTCGCCGGCGGGTACCGCAGCTTCACCGTGCGCTTCAGGCCGGTCGCGCGGGTGCTGCGCGGGACGGCGGCGCTCGATCCCGAGCAATGTTTCGTGATCCGCACCCTGCTGATGCACGAATTCCGCCGCGTGCAGCTGCGCGATCCCCAGCTGCCGCGCCAGCTGCTGCCGGCCGACTGGCCCGGCGACGCGGCCCGCGCTCTGTGCCGCGACATCTACCGCCTGTGCCAGCGAGGGACGGAGGAGCACCTGATGGCGGTGCTCGAGACCGCCGACGGCCCGCTGCCGGCGGCGGCGGAGAGCTTCTATTCGCGATTCGGCGGCATCGGGCCCGGTGCCACCGGCGGCGCTGCGGCCTCGCCCCCTGGCCTGCCCGCCCGGCTGCCATCATCCTGAATCGCGGCCGCCGGCGAGCCCGTGCCCGGCCGCGCGCGAATCGTGATCTCGAGCAGCGTTTCGCGGCCGGGGCGCTCCTCGTAGCCGTAACCGTTGCGATCGAGCAGGCGGTAGAGAGGAAACGGCCGGCAGTCGATCTTCAGCAGCAGCGAGCCGCCGGCGGGCAGGGTCTCGAGCGCCGTCATCACCAGGACGAGCGGCTCGGGCGGCTCGAGTCCGCGAACGTCGAGCTCGGCCGTGTGCGCGGTCATCGGGCCCGCGCTCACAAACGCTCGAGGATCATCGCGATCCCCTGGCCGACGCCGATGCACATCGTGCACAAGGCATACCGTCCGCCGGAGCGCTGCAGCTGGCGCACCGCGGTCGTGACCAGCCGCGCGCCGCTGGCCCCCAGCGGGTGCCCGAGCGCGATCGCGCCGCCGTTCGGGTTCACGTGCACGGCATCGTCGGCGATGCCCTGGTCGCGCAGCACGCCCAGCGCCTGCGCGGCGAACGCCTCGTTGAGCTCGATGACGTCGATCTGCGAAAGCTTGATGCCGGCGAGCGCGAGCACCTTGCGCATCGCCGGCGCCGGACCCCTCCCCTTGATGCGCGGCTCGACGCCGGCCACCGCCGCCGCGACCACCCGCGCGCGCGGCTGCAGGCCGAAGCGGCGGGCCGCCGGCTCGGCCGCGAGCAGGATCGCGCAGGCGCCGTCGTTGACGCCCGACGAATTGCCGGCGGTCACGGTGCCGTCCGGGCGCACGACCCCCTTGAGGCGGCCGAGCGCCTCGAGGGTGGTGTCGGCGCGCGGATGCTCGTCGACCGTCACGGGAACCGGTTCGCCCTTCTTCTGGGCCACCGGCACCCCGACAATCTCCTCGGCCAGGCGGCCGGCCGCGATCGCCGCGACCGCGCGCTGCTGGCTGCGCAGCGCGAAGGCGTCCTGGTCGGCGCGCGAGATGCGAAACTGGGCGGCGACGTTCTCGGCGGTCTCGGGCATCGAATCGGTCCCGTAGGCCGCTTTCATCTGCGGATTGACGAAACGCCAGCCGATCGTCGTGTCCTCGACCCGCATGCTGCGCGAGAACGCCGAGTCCGCCTTGCCGAGAACGAACGGCGCGCGGGACATGCTCTCGACGCCCCCGGCGACCACCAGTTGCATCTCGCCCGAGCGGATCGCGCGCGCCGCGACCGCGACCGCGTCGAGACTCGACCCGCACAGCCGGTTGACCGTCGCGCCCGGCACGGCGGTCGGCAGGCCGGCCAGCAGCAGCGCCATGCGCGCCACGTTGCGATTGTCCTCTCCGGCCTGGTTGGCGCAGCCGTAGACGACGTCGTCGAGCGCGCCCCAGTCGACTCGCGGGTTGCGCTGGACCAGCGCCTTGATCGGGACCGCCGCGAGATCGTCGGTCCGCACGCCGGAGAGCGCGCCGCCATAGCGGCCGAACGGAGTGCGGATCGCGTCGCAGATCAGTGCCTGTTCCATCGCGGACGGGCTCCTTTCCGTGGCCGGCGGGGGGCGTTCCCCGGCGCGCTGCCGGCTTCGGTCCCCGCATGCGGGCATGATACGCACACGCGGTAGACTCGCGCCCACGCCCGGGGAACGACCATGGAACTGGTGCTGCGGGTCATCGAAGGCCCGAACGGGGACAAGCCGGATATCGTCGCGCGCTTCGACGCCGAAGGCGGCCTGATCGGCCGCGCCGAGTCGGCGCACCTGTCGCTGCCCGACGCGGCGCGCGTCATCTCGCGTTTCCACGCGCACGTCAGCTGCGAAGGCGACACCTATTTCCTGGAGGAGATGGGCAGCGCCAACGCGGCGGAAGTCAACGGCAAGGCGCTGGTGCCGGGGCAGCGCAGCCAGCTGCGCCCGGGCGACCGGATCCGCATCGGCCACTACATCATCGCGGTCGAGTTCGACGACCCCGACTTTCCGGCGACCCAGGTGCTCGATCGGGACAGCCGCGCATTCGCGGCCGCGGCGGCGAGCCAGGTGCCGCCCGATCTGCTGTGGCGCGCGTTCCTCCAGGGAGCGCAGCTGAAGATGGAGGCGCCGCTGGCGGCGCAGCGCGAGATGCTCCAGAGCGCCGGTGCGACGCTGCGCGCCGCGGTCGCCGGCGTGCGCCGCCTGCTCGCGGCGCGCGCGCGCGGCGAGGCCGACGGCAAGAAGACGCCGCTGAAGTCGAGCAGCAACAACGCGCTGCGGGTCGCCACCGACGACGCGCGCGCATTCAGCGCGCTGCTGAAGTCCCCCGGCGCCGGGTTCATGTCCGGTCCCGAGGCGGTCACGGAAGCGATCGAGGAAGCGGTCGCGCACGTGACCGCCTGCGCGGCGGCAACGAAGGCCGCGGCCGATCAGGTGCTGGCGCCGCTGGAAACGGGAGCGATCGAGAAGCGGCGCCCCCCTTCGCCGATACGGGACGAGCTGCTGCCGCTGTGGCGCAAGGCGCAGCTATGGGACCAGTTCGTCCGCACCCAGCGCGCGCTTCGCGCCGACGGCGCGGGCCTGCAGGACGCGTTCAAGCGCGCGTTCGCGAAGGCCTACGAGGCCGAGATCGCGCGCCTGAAAGGCCGCTCGCGATAGCGGCCTAGCCACGCATGAATTCGAGCATCTTCTCGCGGACGTCGGGCGGGATCTCCACCGCCGCGCCGGTGTCCTGGCTGGTGCACACCGTGATCCGGTTCATGCGCACGCGCTGCTCGCCTTCCTTGTCGACGCCCATCGTGAAGCGCATGGAACTGCGGCCCACATGGGTCAGCGTCAGCCAGAAATCGACCGTCTCGCCCATCCGCGTCGGCTTCGTGAACGTGGTCTCCATCCGCACGGTCGGCAGCGACAGGCGCCGCTCCATCAGGAGCTGGTCGAACGGCACCTCGATCGCCTCGTAGAACCAGTCCTCGACCAGGGCGTTGAAGATATGGAAGTAGTTCGGATAGAAGACATGCCCGGTCGGATCGCAATGCGACAGCCGGATCAGGTACTGCTTGATGAACGTCATGTCGTCTCCCGGTGCCCGTCGCGACGGTCGCCCGCGGGCGCGGCGCCCGCGGCGCGCATCCCCGCGCCGGCCGCCGCTTCGCTCGATGACGCGGCGACCGGCGCATTCTAGTGGCCCGTAATGCCCACCTGGTGCGAGCCCGACTGGACCGCGCGAACCGGAGCGGGGGGACGAGACAGGGCAGGGCAGGCTCGCCCGGCGCCGGCCGCTTGCAAATGTCCCCGCCGCCCCCAGATCCGCGATGACGCGATTTTTCCCCGGAGAAGAACGATGAACCGAAGCGTGCGCGTGGCAATCCTCGCCTCAGGGCTGACCCTGCTGGCCGGCTGCGGGTACAACGAGATCCAGGGCCGCGACGAAGCGGTCAAGGCGGCCTGGGCCGAGGTGCTGTCGCAGTACCAGCGTCGTGCCGACCTGGTGCCGAATCTGGTCAACACGGTCAAGGGCGAGGCGAACTTCGAGCAGCAGACCCTGACCCGGGTGATCGAGGCGCGCGCCAAGGCGACGTCGATCCAGGTCACGCCCGAGCTCGCCAACGACCCGGCCGCGCTGCAGAAATTCCAGCAGGCGCAGGGCGAGCTGTCGTCGGCGCTGTCGCGCCTGCTCGTCGTGAGCGAGAACTACCCCAACTTGCGCGCGAACCAGGGGTTCCAGGACCTGCGCGCGCAACTCGAGGGCACCGAGAACCGGATCGCGATCGCGCGCAACCGGTACATCAAGGCGGTCCAGGACTACAACGTCTATCTGCGCCAACTGCCGCAGAACCTGACCGCGATGGTCTTCGGATACAAGGAGAAGCCGCAGTTCGCCGTCGAAAACGAGGCCGAGGTCAAGCAGCCGCCGAAGGTCGATTTCGGCAACTCCAAGTAAGGGCGGCCGGCATGCGGCAGGTGTGGCGGATCCTGTGCGCGGTCGCGGCACTGGCGCTGGCCGCGGCGCTGGCCTGGCCGGTCGCGGCGCAGGCGCCCCGCACCGCCGAGGGACTGGTTGCGGTCCCGCCCCTGGCGCGCGTGACCGACACCGCCGGCGTGCTGTCGGCCGCCGACCGCGCCGCGCTGGACGCGAAGCTGGCCGGGTTCGAGACCGCGCACGGGTCGCAGATCGCGATCGTCATCGTCCCGAGCACGCAGCCCGAGCCGATCGAGGACTTCGCGAACCGCGTCGGCTCGGCCTGGAAGATCGGCCGCGCCGGAGTCGGCGACGGCTTGCTGCTGGTGGTCGCGACCGCCGACCGGCGCGTTCGCATCGATGTCGCGCGCTCGCTCGAGGGCGCGATTCCCGACGTGCTGGCCAAGCGCGTGATCCGCGAGACGATCGCACCGAGGTTCGCCGCCGGCGACTACGCGGGCGGCCTGTCGGCGGGGTTGGACCGGCTGTTCGGCCTGATCGAGGGCGAGCAGCTTCCGGCACCCGCCCAGCGGTCCGAGCGTCCGGCGGCAGGCGGCCAGGCGGTGATCGGCAACCTGCTGCCCTACCTGTTCGTCGGGGTGATGGTGGCAGCTTTGCTGCGGCGCATCTTCGGCGTGCCGGGAGCGGTCGTGGCGGGAGGCGGAGCCGGCCTGCTGGCCGGTCTGCTGCTCTCCTCGCTTCTGCTGGGCGCGTTTGCGGCCGTCGCGGTCTTCCTGCTGGCGCTGCTGTTCGGGTCCGGCTTTGCGGGCGCCGCGCTCGGCGGCCGCGGCGGATTCGGCGGATTCGGACGCGGTCCCTGGGGCGGCTTCGGCGGCGGCGGTTTCGGAGGTGGTGGTTTCGGCGGCGGGGGCGGGGGCGGTTGGAGCAGCGGTGGTGGTGGCGATTTCTCCGGCGGCGGAGCTTCGGGAGGCTGGTAGCGTGAGAGCATGGATCCGACTGCGGCGATGGATTCGTCACTGGCTGACGCCACCGCTGTTGTTGCGGCGCACCTTCCCGCCGGCGATGCTGCACCGGCTCGGTGCCGCGATTGCAGCGGCGGAGGCCGGGCACAGCGGTGAGATCCGGTTCGCGGTGGAGGCCGCGCTGCCGTGGTCCTATCTGCGGCGCAACCTGCACGCGCGCGATCGTGCGTGGATGGTCTTCTCGAAGCTGCGGGTCTGGGACACGGAGCACAACAACGGCGTGCTGCTGTACGTCGAGCTCGCGGATCGCGCGGTCGAGATCGTGGTCGACCGCGGCATCGCGCAGCGCGTTCCCAAGGCCGACTGGCAGGCCGTCTGTCATCACGTACGGGAACGCTTCCGCGCCGGCCGGTTCGAAGACGGTGTGGCGGACGCGGTGCGGCAGATCGGCGCCAAGCTGGCCGCGAATTTTCCGCTGCAGGCGGGCGAGGCCCGCAGCAACGAGCTGCCCGACGATCCGGTCGTCCTGCGAGAGTGACTCGCGACCGGGCGGCATGCGCCCGCGATGGCGATGACGCGCGAATGACTCGCCGGTTCGGCGTGCGAGCTACCCCTTTTGCGCGAGACATCGTCCGGCGGGACCCTGTGCGCGCCTCGAGCGGCGGCGTAAGCTGAATTCGCATTCGAGAAGGAGCCAGGTGAATGTCGATCCGCCAACCGCTAGGACCATCTCCCCGCCCGGGCAACGAGTTCGCGACGCTGGGCGGCGGCTGTTTCTGGTGTCTGGAGGCCGTGTTCGAGGAACTGGAAGGCGTGGTCGACGTCGAGTCCGGCTACGCCGGCGGCACCGTTGACCGGCCGAGCTACCGGCAGGTCTGCGAGGGCGGTACCGGGCATGCCGAGGTGGTGCGCATCGAGTTCGACCCCGCGCGGGTGAGCTATCGGGAGCTGCTCGAGGTCTTCTTCGCGGTGCACGACCCGACCACGTTGAACCGCCAGGGCAACGACGTCGGCACCCAGTACCGCTCGGCGATCTTCCATCACTCCGACGCCCAGAAGATGGCCGCCGAGGAATTCCTGCGCGGCGCGCAGCGCCACTACGACGACGACATCGTCACGCAACTGCTGCCCGCGGCGGGCTATTTCCGCGCCGAGGACTATCACCAGGAATACTTCAGGCACAACCCGGCCCAGGGCTATTGCATGTTCGTCGTCGGGCCCAAGGTCGAGAAATTCCGGCGCGCGTTCGCGCAGAAGCGGCGCCGCCCGGCGACCGCCTGATCCGGACCGGCGCGCAAGCTCAGCGCGCCGGTTCGTCCCGCGCCAGCGCGCGCGCCAGCTCGACGCACGTGAGCGGCGCGCAACCCTCCGCCTTGTTGTCGACGATCACGAACGCGCTCTGCCCGCTGCGCGCAGCGATGTGGATCAGGTGCGCCAGCGTGCCGCGCGTCACGATGTCGGAATCGACGAGCCGGTCGAACGGCGCGTAGCGGCTGCGTGCCTGCTCGTCGCCGACGCCCGAGTGCAGGCTCCAGCGCACGACAAGCGGCCCTTTGAGCATCCAGTTGTCGCCTTCCGGCGGCAGCCCGTCCATCGCGCGCAGCGCCGCCGCCTGGCGCGTCGCCGGCGGAAGGCGCGGATGGATGCCGATGCACAGGCGCGCCCCGGCGTCGCGCAGCATGTGCACGAAGCGCGGCGTCAGCAGCTCGGGGTCGCGCACTTCGACCGCGTAGGTGACTTCGACGCCCTCGTGCCTGCGCGGCAGCTCGCCCAGAAAGGCGCCGATGCGGTCGATCAGTTCGTGCGAGGCGCGGGCGAGCGGCGTGGGCAGCGGCGCGAGCTGCAGCACCACCGGGCCGGTCCTGCCGCCCAGCCCTTCCGCGGCCGGCAGCACGAACTGCTCGGCGGCGAGCGCCGCATCGAGGAAGTGCGGATTGATCCCGCCGCCGGAACCGTGGATCCGGGCGTCGGTGATCTGCGGCGGCGCCCGCAGGACGAACCGGAAATCGTCCGGCACCTGCTGCGCGTAGTGCGACAGATCCTGCTGGAGATCGGCGGCGGCAGTTCCGCGATGGGCTGCGCGGTCGAGGCCGGCCGAGCGCAGCAGCGGATGCCGGCAGTACGCGGGCAGGCCGGCGTGCAGAAGCTGCGCCTCGCCATAGTGCCCGCCGTAGACCAGGCCGCGCCAGCCGGGATGGTTCCACGACGCGGCGCCCAGGTGGATGCCCGGCGGCAGGCGGCGGCCGAGACGGACGAGTTCCGGGTCGAACTCGGCCGCCAGGACCGTCCCCGCCGGCGCGTCCGCCTGCGCCGCCGAGGGATCGTCGAACGGCGGGTCGAACAGCGCGGGTTCGCGCCCGGATCGCGAAGGGGTCATGTTCGGCAGGCGGATACCGGCGGGCCGAAGAACGCGTTCGCCACCGCCATGCGGTCGCGGGCACCTACTGCTGGCGGGCGCGCTCGATCACGGCTTGCGTGTTCAGGGCGGTTTGCTCGCGCGAGCGGGTCGTCGGGCCCGCCATCGGTTCGAGCTTGGTGCGCAGGTGCACCATCGTGCCGGCGCCGGGCACCGTCTCCAGCTTGAGCTGGGCGCCGATGCGCTGGGCCCGGTTGCGCATGTTCAGCAGGCCGCGCCCGCCGACACGCTCCTCGGCGATTCCGCGGCCGTTGTCGGTGACCCGGATGTCGAGCCATTGCGAATCCCCGGCGTTCTGAGCGGCCAGCGTCACGCGCACGGCGCGCGCCCGGCTGTGCTTGAGCGCATTGGTCAGCGCTTCCTGGACGATGCGCAGGATCGGAAGCACCGCGTCCGGGTGCAGGCCGATCTCCTCGGGCAGGTTGCGGGCGTCCCACAGCAGCTCCATTCCCGCGGCGCGCATCCTGGGCTCCATCCGGAACCGCAGGTTGCCGAGCGCGGATCCGAGGTCCGCGTCCTCGGCCGCGAGCGCGTCGATCGCCAGGCGCATGTCGTCGATCGATTCGCGCAGGATCTGCGCCACCTGGTCGTTGCTGACCGCGCCGCGCTCGACCAGCATCAGCGACGACATCAGCTGCGAGCCCAGCCCGTCGTGCATGTCCTGCATGATGCGCTGGCGCTCCTGCGCCTCCGCCTTGACGCGCTCGCTCTCGCGCAGGCGTTCGAAATTGCGCTTGAGCAGCTGCTCGCGCTCGCGCACCCGCGTCTCCAGCTCGGCGCGCGCGGTCTCGGCTTCGCGCAGGATCTTGACGAAGCCGTCGACCAGCGGCGTCGCGAGCGCCGCCAGCAGCAGGGGCGCGGCCACGTTGAGCGCGCGCTGGCCGTCGAACGGGTTCCACCAGCCGTAAAGAGTGCCGAGGTCGAGCGTCGCCGCGAGGATCATCACCACCGCCGCGATCAGGACCAGCGGCTGCGGCGCCTCGAGGCCGCGGGTTCGCCGGTAAAGTCCCAGCGCGGTGGCCGCCGCCACCATCAGGATCAGCCCCGGCAGCCAGAGCCGGTCCAGGTATGGCGCCGCTATCTGCGACGTGACCGCCAGCATCACCGGCCCGATCGCCGCGTAGGCGAGGATCGTCCATCCCTGGCGCCGGCTGCGCAGCGCCGACATCTGCAGCAGCGTGACCGTCATCACGGCCGCGAACGCGCCGATCGACGCGTACGACAGCAGTTGCAGCGGGAAGCGCAGGCCGATCGGCATCGACTCGAACATGGAGGTCGCGCTCTGCGCGACCCAGATCAGCGCGCCGAGGGTCAGCAGTTTCGACAGCGTCTCGCCCCGCCTGAGCCACAGCACCCCGAAGATCAGCGCGATCACCGCCGCCAGCGTGGCGCCGATCCAGTTGGCCGTGTAGCCGAGGAAGAACCGGGTCTCGTACCCGCCCCACATGTCGGACAGCGGTCCGATCTCGATGCCCGAGAACGTGTGGGTACCGGCGCGATACGAAGTCTGGATCGTCACCTCGTTGTCGCCGGCGACCAGCTGCGAGGGATCGATCGCGAGCAGGTGCGGCCGCAGCCAGCGCACATGGGTCTGCGCGTCGGGGGTCGGGATCATGCCGACGAAGTGACCGTTGACGCTGACGCGCCCGCCGTCGGTGGCCTGCGACAGAAGCAGCGCCCAGTTTTCCGACGGCACGTCGGCGAGGTCGAAATGCATCCGCAGCGCGACCGCGCGCAGCGGGGAACCCTCGTCGGTCGCCCAACGCAGCGGCAGCTCGAACGAAGTCCATTGCGCGTTGGGCGCCGGCATCCCTCCGACCGGCGTCGGTGTCCACTCGAGGCGCCGGATCGTCAGCGCCTGCGCCGGCCCGGCGGCGACCGCCGCCGCAAGCAGTGCCGCGCCCAGCAGCGCGAACGCGCGGGCGTGCGCGCGGATGCTGGCGCGGATGCCTGCGCGGATGCCCGCGCGGATGCCCGTGCTGCTGGTCCCGATCGCCGCGGTCCTGTCATGCATGCTCAACCCTTGATCATCGCCGCACGCCGTCCGGCCGGCCGATCCGGCCACGGGACGATGCGCCGGGCCGCCCGAAGGCCGGCCTGCGGCTGAAGGCCCGCCGGCCGGGCGCCGGCCCGGGGCGGACGATTCCGGTGCGCTCAGGTCTTCAGCAGCCCCATCTGGCTGGCTTCGTACACGGCTTCGCCGCGCGAGTGCACCGCGAGCTTGCGGTAGATCTTCTTGATGTGCGCCGTCACCGTGTGCGGCGAGATGCCCAGGATCTCTCCGATCTCATTGAAGCTCATGCCCTTTGCGAGCAGCTGCAGGATCTCTGTCTCGCGCGCCGACAGCGGGTTGTTCTCCGCGCTGGCAGCGCGCGCGGGCGCGCTCGGGCCGGTGCCGCCCATGCGCGAACGGATCGCGCGCAGCACGCTGCGGGCGACCACCGGGCTAACCGGCGAGCCGCCGGCCCGCAGCAGGCGGATGCACGAGATCACGTCCGCCGGCGTCGAATCCTTCAGGATGTAGCCGGTCGCGCCGGCCTCGATCGACGAGACCACGTGCTGCTCGTCGCCGAAAACGGTGACCACCATGATGTCGACGTCGGGCTTCCTCTGGCTGACGCTGCGGATGAGGTCGATGCCGGTGCCGTCGGGCAGCCCCAGGTCGATCAGCATCACGTCGAAATCCTCGCGATCGATCAGGACTTGCGCCTCGCGCTTGTTCGCGGCCACCCCGACCAGCCGCATCGTCGGCTCGTTATCGATGATCTGCGCGAAGCGGCGGCGGAATTCCGGCTCGTCCTCAACGATGATGATCGAAATCTGGTCGGTGGTCATGTCGCAGGGGTCTCGGCTCGCGGGAGACTTCTATCATAATCCTATGCCGCGAAGGCGACGCGCCTTTGGGGAGGCAGGTTAAGCTGTTCGGCCGAGCCTTGGCCGGGCGCGGCGAACCGGGCCGGAGGCACGGCGGCGGCTGCAGGATCAGGGCGCGAGCCGCTCGCGCCGCCAGCCGGAAGGCCGGCGCGTGTAAAGCAGACGGTCGTGCAGCCGGGACGGCCGCCCCTGCCAGAATTCGATCGCCTGGGGCTCGATCCGGTAGCCGCCCCAGTGCGGCGGCCGCGGCGGACCTTCCGGATCGGAGAAGCGCCGTTCGACCTCGGCAAGGCGCGTTTCGAGTGCGGCGCGATCCGCGATCGGCTCGCTCTGCGGAGAGGCCCAGGCTCCCAGTCGTGCGGGCCTGGGCCGCTGCCTGAAGTAGGCATCAGACTCCTCCGAGGCGACCTGCGCGGCGGGGCCCTCTATGCGTACCTGCCGCTCGAGCTCGGCCCAGTAGAACAGGGCGCAGGCATGCGGATTGCCGCCGAGCTCCCGTCCCTTGCGGCTTGCGTAGTTGGTGAAGAAGACAAAGCCCGCGGCGTCGAAACCCTTCAACAACACGATGCGAGCGCAGGGGCGGCCGGCCGCGTCGGTGGTCGCGAGCGCCATTGCGTTGGGTTCACGCAGTCCCGCGGCGACCGCGTCGTCGAACCAGCGGCGGAACAGCTCGATCGGGTCGGCACCGGCGGCGCTCTCGGTCAGTTCGCCGCCGGCGAATTCAGTGCGCAGATGGGCGATGGACATCGGTTTCGGTTCCGGCCTGTGGGCCGGGTTCGGATGGGTTGGCGTTTGCGCCGAGCGCCGCGCGCGCCTTGCGCACGAGGCGTTCCAGGTGACGGTCGGGCACGCCGGCGACGCGTAGCGCCTCGGTCGTACGCAGCAGGTAGTCGAGGTTTGAGCCCCGGTGTCCGCGCGCGCCGGTCAGGATCTCGATCAGCTCGGAGTCTCCGAGGCGGGCGCAGAAGTGATTGGAGTCGCGCCGCACGACGAACCCGAGCGCGACCAGCCCGCCGCGGTGGTCCAGGCGCCGGCAGTGCAGCCAGCGCGGCTCGTAGGCCCCGAGCAGCATCTCGCGCCGCCACAGCCGCTCGAACTGATCCGTCAGGCCGCGCGCCGGGATCCGGTATGCCACGCCGGCGCAGCATCCGCCGCGGTCGAGCCCGGCGACCAGGCCCGGGCGATCGGGCGTGCCGCGGTACTGCACCGACCGCAGGCACAGGCGGCGATGGTAGCCGTGCACCCGCGCCAGGACACGCTGGTCGAACTCCATTTCCGGATCCCAGATCAGCGAGCCGTACGCGAATACCCACCGTGGCTCGCGCCCGTTCCAGCCGGCGAGCACGGCGTCGCGGGAAGCGGCCAGCTGCGCGTCGGTCAGAGGGACCGGCGTCAGGCGGGCCGCGCGATCGGCGGGGTGGCAGGGAGCGGTGCTCATGGCGCTGGGGGTGCGGTGGCGCGTGGATATTGTGCCTGACAGGCGTTTCCGAAGGCCTTCGGACGGCCGCCGCTGCAGCGCGGAGCGCGGGCGGCGGCCCGGGCCGCGGCGCGCGCGGCCATCAGGCGCGCCGGATCAGCAGCAGTGGAGTCGTGCACCGCGCCGCCACCCGGATCGCCACCGACCCGAGCGTGGCCGTCTTCAGGCGCCCATAACCGTGAGATCCCATCACGAGCAGGTCCAGGCGGCGCTTCTTCGCGAACGCCGCGATCTGCTCGCCCGGCTCGCCGCTCAGGCACACGCGTTCGGCCTCGACCTCGGCGCGCTCCATCAGGGTGCGCACCTGCGCCATGGCCGCCTGCATCGACTGCGTCTGCAGCTTCTCGATCTCCTCCGCGCTCAGCATGGGCAGCGCGACGCCGGCGACGTCGGGCATCATGGCGCCGAGGAAGTCCGGCGCGACGTGGATCAGGATGAAGCGCGGCGTGGCGCCGAACAGGTCCTGGTGCCGCAGCACGTAGCGGACCGCGGCGCGACCGAAGCGGCTGCCGTCGATCGCGATCCCGACCTTCAGCGAGTCGGCCGGTGGCGCCTGCTCGCTGCGCACGATCAGCATCGGCCGCGCCGTGCGCGCCAGCGTCTCGCGCGTCACCGACCCCAGCAGCAGGCCGCGCAGCACCGAGTGTCCGTGCGAAGCCATCACGATCAGGTCGGCGTGCCGCTTGGCGGCCGCCGCCGCGATTTCCTCGCCTGGCTTGCCGACGACGCAGCTTGCATTTGCCGTCACGCCGGCGCGCGTCAGCGCCGCCTGCGCGCTCTTGAGCACGCGCCCGGATTCGGTTTCGTAGTACGCATCGAGCACGTCGCGGTCGACCGCGTGGGCCGCGCGCACGGGCACCGGCGGTTGCACGTTGAGCAGCTCGACCTGCGGATCGGCGCCGATCAGGGTCGAGCGGGAAGCGACGAACGCGATCGCGGCACGGCCGAAGCGGCTGCCGTCGACAGGGACAAGTATCTTCATGTCTTCGACCCTCCGGGCAGCTTATCGGGACCGGCGGCTCGCGGCCTGATCGGCGTCAATGCCCGGCGGCTAGAATCGGCCGTGGCCTCCGACGCGAGCAGCACCGGCAGCGAGCAACTCACCTGCGGCAGCACCGCATTCTGCGCCGCGGGAGAGGATGCACCTGCGCCGGACCTCGAGCGCCGCTTCGGCGGGGTCTCTCGCCTGTACGGCGCCGCCGGCTACGAGAAGCTGCGCCGCGCCCGCGTCGCGGTGGCGGGTCTCGGCGGCGTCGGTTCCTGGGCCGCCGAGGCGCTCGCGCGCAGCGGCGTGGGCAGCATCACGCTGATCGACCTCGATCATATCGCCGAGAGCAACGCCAACCGCCAGATCCACGCGCTCGGCGACGAATTCGGCAAGGCGAAGGTGCTCGCGATGGCCGAGCGCATCGCCCTGATCAATCCGTCGGCCCGCACCCTCTGCGTCGAGGAGTTCGTCACGCCGGACAACGTGCAGGCGCTGCTGCGCGACGTCGACGTCGTGATCGACTGCATCGATCAGGTCTCCGCCAAGGCGGCACTGATCGCGCACGCGCGCGGGCTGGGCATCGCCGCCGTGACCTGCGGTGCCGCGGGCGGCCGCGTCGACCCGACGCGGATCCGCTGCGACGACCTTGCGCGCGCGCTCGGCGACCCGCTGCTGTCGAAAGTGCGCTACCGGTTGCGGCGGGATTACCGGTTCCCGCGCGCGCCGGCGGGCGGGTCGCGTGGCGGATCGGCGCCGCGGCCGCCGCGCTTCGGCGTGCCGGCGGTGTTCTCGGACGAGCGGCCGCGCCCCGCCCAGGCCGCAGCCGACCCGGCGGCCACCTGCGCCCCTGCGGAGAGGATCGCGGGCGCGCCGCTGGCGTGCGCCGGCTACGGGTCGACCGTCGTGGTGACGGCGCCGCTGGGGTTTGCGGCCGCCGCGCGCGCGCTGGACTGGATACTGACCGCTTGATCGCTGTCAAGGCCGGCCGCGGGCGCCGTCCTAGCATGGGTCATCGGCGGCGTCTTCGCAGCGCAACGGGCGGCCGCCGCGGGAGTTGGAGATGTTCACCAAGATACTGGTCCCCAGCGACGGCTCGGAACTGTCGCTCAAGGCGGTTCAGGGTGCCGTCGAGCTGGCGCGCCGGCTGGGGGCGCGCATCGTCGGGCTGACGGTCGTCGAGCCCTATGCCTACGCGAGCCTGTCGGAATACCGGCCGGAATCGATCGCCGACTACGAGCAGCGCGCCGAAGCCACCGCGCGCGAACGCCTGGCCGCGATTGAAACGCTCGCCAAGAAGGGTAATGTGGAAGTGGAGTGCACCGTCGCGCGGACGTTCTCGCCGTTCGAGGCGATCATCGACACCGCGAAACGGCGGGGCTGCGATGCGATCGTGATGGCGTCGCACGGACGCAAGGGTTTGAGCGCGGTACTGCTCGGGAGCGAAACGCAAAAAGTGCTGACGCATAGCGACATCCCGGTAATGGTTTACCGGTAATTGCGTTGAATCACCCGGCAGTCGACCTTTCGACCCGCGCCGACCCGGCCACCGCAAGGTGGCCGGGTTTGTTTTGATACGGACGATCGGCCGCCCCGCGCCGGCCGGGACGCGCGACGGTCAGCCCACCGTCCGGCGCTGACCCATCTCCCGCCTGATCCAGTCGTGGAAGTGGATCATGCCGTCCTCGTGCGGCGTGTGGAACGGCCCGACGTCGTCCTCGCCCGCCAGCCACAGCGCGCGCCGCCCCTGCTGCATGCGCTCGCAGATGTGCGCGTCCTCGGCTGCGGACTCCGCGTACGCCGCTTGATGCGCCTCGACGATGTCGCGCTCGAAGGCGTGGATCTCCTCCGGGTAGTAGAACTCGACGATGTTGGTCGTGCGGTCGGGGCCGCGCGGTATCAGCGTGCTGACGACCAGCGAATACGGATACCACTCGAGCATCACGTTCGGATACAGGATCGACCAGATCGTGCCGAACTTGGGGACCTTGCCGCCCGAGAAGCGCATGATGGTGTCGCGGTACCTCAGGTAGTTCGGCGAGGTCTGCGACTCGAGCCCGTTGTTGACGCCGAGAATCTGGTAGCTCCAGCGCTCGCCGAAGCCCCACTCGTAGTTGCCGGCATCGACCCATTTCTGCAGGCCCGGATGCGTGGCCTCGACGTGATAGAGCTCGAGGAAGATCTCGAGGAACGTCTTCCAGTTGAAGCGGCACTCCTCGACGATGCAGCGGTCGAACACGTAGCCGGACCAGTCGTACTCGGGGGCGAGCGGAAAGTCCGCGAGGTCCCGGCCCGGGTCGCGCGGTCCGGCGAACAGCAGCCCGCGCCAGTTCGTCAGCGGCGTGCTGGGCAGCGAGCACTGCGGCGGCGTGCGCTCGAAATCCGGCGCGCCGAGCAGCCGTCCGTCGAGATCGTAGGTCCAGCGGTGCAGCGGGCAGACGATGTTTCCGCCCGGCACCTGGCCGCGTCCGTCGAGGATCCTGGCCTGCCGGTGCCGGCAGACGTTGGAGAGCAGGCTCACGCCGCTGTCGCCGCGGACCAGCACCTTGCCGTCCTCGGTCCACGGCAGCACCATGTAGTCGCCGGCCTCGGGCACCATTTTCTCGTGGCCGACATAGTTCGGCCCGCGCCCGAACAGCAGCAGCATCTCGCGCTCGTACCAGGCCGGGTCCAGGTAGCAGGACACGGGCAGCGGTGCCGTGCGGTCCACCAGGCTCGCATCGAGGTTGGAACGGCGTGAGATCCTGTCGTCCGGCGCATTCATCTTTTCATATTCCTCGGCTTCGAAAGGCGGCGGAGTTGGACGTTTGGCGCCGGCAGCTTCGGGACCGAAAGGCGGGAGGATCGGCTTCGAGGGGTGGCTGCGCCCCCCCTCGAGCACCCCCCGCGGCATTCGCAAGCGTCATTCTTGCTGCCACCCCGTTCATGGAGTCTTGCCCGAAATACCCGGCTCTCAGGGTCGACGAAGCCATCGAACGGCGAAATCTTAGCGTCCGGCGACGGTTTCGTGCGTGGACCTGCGTCAAAC
>CAZEIW010000012.1:0-22839 GCA_964512305.1 uncultured Burkholderiaceae bacterium
GTGACCCGAACGCTGGCCCGGTACATCGTGCAGGCGCGCTATGAGCATCTCCCCCCGGCCGTCCGCAAGGAGGCCGTGCGCACGCTTCTGAACTGGGTCGGCGTCGCAGTCGGGGGATCGCACCACGAGACGATCGACATCGCGGTGTCCGCGCTGGCACCCTTCTCCGGTCCACCCCAGGCCGGCATCCTCGGACGCAAGGAGCGCTTCGACGTCATGAACGCCGCGTTCGTCAACGGCGTCAGCTCCCACGTCTTCGACTACGACGACACGCACCTGAAGACCATCATTCATCCGGGGGGGCCGGTCGTGTCGGCGATCCTCGCCCTTTCCGAGTACCGCCCGGTGTCGGGCACGGAATTCCTCAACGCGCTGGTCCTGGGCATCGAGACCGAATGCCGGATCGGCAGCGCGGTGTATCCGGACCACTACGACCGGGGCTGGCACATCACCGGCACGGCGGGCGTGTTCGGCGCCGCCGCCGCCACCGGAAAGCTGCTCGGTCTGACGGAGCGGCAGATGGGCTGGGCCCTCGGGCTCGCCGCCTCGCAGCCGGTCGGCTTGCGGGAGTCGTTCGGGTCGATGAACAAGAGCTTCAATCCCGGCCGCGCCGCCGCCGGCGGGATGTTCGCCGCCATTCTCGCGGCCCGGAACTACACGAGCTCGGATTCGATGATCGAGGCAAAGCGCGGGTGGGCCAACACCATCTCCACCAAGCAGGACTACCGCGAGATCACCGACGGCCTCGGCACCCGCTTCGAGACCACCCTCAACACGTACAAACCGTTCGCCTGCGGCATCGTGCTGCACCCCGCGATCGACGCCGCGATCCAGCTTCGCAACCAGTACGCGCTCGAGGCCGACCGGATCGAGCGCGTCGGCCTGCGTGTCAATCCGCTGGTGCTCGAGCTGACCGGCAAGAAGACGCCTCAGGAAGGACTGGAAGGAAAGTTCAGCGTCTACCACGCGGTCGCGGTCGCGATCGTCGAGGGTGCGGCGGGCGAGAAACAGTTCAGCCACCGTGCCGTCCATGAGGCGGTGGTCCTCGCGCTTCGCGAGCGTGTCGTGCCCGTCGCCGATCCGGCCATCAAGCCCGAACAGGTCGAGCTCGAGATCACGCTCAAGGACGGCCGCCGCCTGCACAGGCGCATCGAGCACGCGATCGGCAGTGTCGAAGCGCCGATGAGCGACGCTGCACTGGAGGCGAAGTTCCGCGACCTCGCCGACGGCATCCTGCCCGCGCCGCAGGTCCGGAGCCTGATCGACGCGTGCTGGAACGTCGAGAGGCTGCCTGACGCCGCCGCCGTTGCCCGGGCGGCGATCCCGGCATGAGCGCGCCCTTCCGCGCCGTGCTCGCGGGCCTGGGCCTGTGGTGGGGCCTGAGCGGCGGCGCGCACGCGCAGCACGAGCCGATCGTCATCAAGTTCAGCCACGTCGTCGCGGCCGACGCGCCCAAGGGCAAGGGTGCGGAGTACTTCAGGAAGCTGGTCGAGGAGCGCGCGCACGGCCGCGTCAGGGTCGAGGTCTATCCGAACAGCACGCTCTTCAAGGACAAGGAAGAGCTCGAAGCCTTGCAGCTCGGGTCGGTGCAGATGCTCGCCCCATCGGTGTCGAAATTCGGCCCGATGGGCGTCAAGGAGTTCGAGGCCTTCGACCTGCCCTATCTGTTCGACGATTACGACTCGCTGCACAAGGTGGCGCGGGGCCCGATCGGGCAGTCGATGTTCAAGCGCCTGCACGCTCACGGTTTCGTCGGACTGGCGTTCTGGGACAACGGCTTCAAGGAGTTCACCGCCAACAGGCCGCTGCGCCGCCCGGAAGACTTCAAGGGACTGAAGTTCCGGATCAAATCGTCCAAGGTGCTCGAAGCGCAGATGCGCGCGGTCGGCGCGGTCCCGCAGGTGATGGCGTTCTCGGAGGTCTACCAGGCGCTGGAAACGGGCGTGGTCGACGGCGCCGAGAACACGCCCACCAACATCCTGACGCAGAAGATGCACGAGGTGCAGAAGTTCCTGACCCTGACCCACCACGGCTACGACGGCTACGTGGTTGTGGTCAACGCCGCCTTCTGGCAGTCGCTGCCGCCCGACATCCGGGCCATCCTCGAGCAGGCGCTCGCCGATGCGACCCGCTACGTCGACGAGATCTCGCAGCGGGACAACGACGACGCGATCGAGGCGATCCGGAAAAGCGGCAGGACGCAGGTCATCGAACTGACGCCGGACGAGCGGCGCGCGCTGAAGAAAGCGATGCTGCCGGTGCACCGCCAGATGGAGGACCGCATCGGCCGCGGTCTGGTCGAGTCGATCTACCAGGCAACCGGCTTCGACCCCGCGAAGCTGTGAGGCACCGCCGCCGCGTTCGGCGCGGCTTGGGGCGCTCCCGATGCGACCTCAGCTCGCCGTGTCGTGCACCACGACGCCTTCGATCGGGTCGACCGGCGCCTTCCAGGGTGCCCGCTCGAGAGCGCGCGAGGCGTGCGCAAAACCGGCCTCCCAGCGCGCACGCACGGCCGCCGGGGCGAAATCGATGTCCTTCGTCTGATCCTCGGCATCGAGGCGCGGCGCGAGCAGTCGCACGATGTGCATCGTCGTGTGGCACCCCCAGGACGCCAGCTTCTGCAAGCCGGGGTCGTCGTGTCCCTGGGGCAGGCGCCTAGCCAGTTCGCGGATCACGTGCCGCAGATGGTGGAGCTGCTTCTGCCTGGCGATGTGACTGTCGGCCTTGCTCGCGAACTGGATGTCCTTCTGCCGCGTCATCGCCTGCCAGATCGACTCCGGCTCGGGTCCCGCGGGCTGCCAGACGCTGACCATGAAGATCAGCGAATCGCGCCGGGGCTTGTCGTCGAGCACCGCCTCGATCGGCGTGTTCGAGTAGATCCCGCCGTCCCAGTACGGCTCGCCGTCGACCCGGACCGCGGGAAACGCAGGGGGCAGGGCGCCCGACGCCATCACGTGCTCGGCGCCCAGGCGCATGTCGCGGCTGTCGAAATAGTGCATCGCACCGGTGCGGACGTTGACCGCCCCCACGGTCAGCCGCGTCGGCCCGCCGGCGAGGAAGTCGAAATCGACGAGCTCGGCAAGCGTGCGGCGCAGCGGCGCCGTGCTGTAGTACGAGGCCGACTCGACCCCGACGCTTGCGTGCAGCCCCTGCCACGACAACGGGTTGGGCTTGAAGAAGCCCGCGATGCCCTGGGTCACGGTCAGATACTTCCCGAACAGCTCGCCGAACGCGGGCCACGCGCCCAGCGCCGCGCCGGGCGCGGAGCGCTCGATCCGCTGCCAGAACGTGCGCAGGCAGGCGAGCCTGTCCTCCGGTCGATTGCCCGCGATCAGTGCCGCATTGATCGCGCCGATCGACGTGCCGATCACCCAGTGCGGCTCGATGCCGGATTCGTGCAGTGCCTGGTACACGCCGACCTGATAGGCCCCGAGCGCACCGCCCCCCTGCAGGACGAGCACCACCTGGCCAGGCAGTCCCGGAACGGATTGCTGCGCCGCATCTGCAGGCGCCGATGAAACCGTGCTTTCGCTGGACACGTCTTCCCCTCCCGCTCGCGGCCGGCGCTCGACATGCCGTATCGATCGCCGTTGGTCGCAACCGTTCGCGCGTTCTTACCCTCCCGGCACGGCGGCAGCCCGCTTCGTCGGATGCACGGCCGATTCGTCGCAACCGGCGGCACTTCGTCCGATGCACGCTTTGCGCGCACAGGCGACAGGATAGGATTCGCGATTGCCTGCGGACGCGGTAATCCCAGAATCGTCTCATGGATTCCCTGAGCTGGTCGACGCGCAACCCGGTCGCGATGGTGGTCCTGGTGATCTTCGTCGCCTTGCTGGGGCTGTTGAGCCTCAGCCGCCTGCCGCTGCAACTGTTCCCGGACATCGACCGCCCGCAGATCACGATCAAGGCGGGCTGGTCGACGGCTTCGCCCGAAGAGGTCGAATCCGAAATCCTCGAGCCGCTCGAAAAGGTGCTGCAGGGCCTGCCCGGCGTCGAGGAGCTGCAGGGCAACGCCAATCCGGGCGAAGCCGAGATCACGCTGCGCTTCTCGATCGGCACCGACATGCGCAACGCGCTGATCGAGGTGCTGAGCCGGATGAATCGCCTGCAGCCGCTGCCGCGCGATTCGGACCGGCCGGTGGTGACGCTCGGCGGCGACGACACCGCCAACGACACCTTGTCCTGGTTCTTCGTCCAGCTCCTTCCCGGCTCCCCGGGTCCGATCGCGAACCATCGCCGCTTCATCGAGGACACGGTCCGCCCGCGGCTCGAATCGATTCCCGGGGTCGCTTCGGTCACCGTCAATGGCGGACCCCCGGACGAAGTCCACATCACGGTCGACCCCGCGCGTGCCGCCGCGCTCGGGGTGGGGCTTCCGGAAGTCGCCGACCGCGCGGCTAGCGCCAACAACGTCTCGGGCGGGCAGCTCGACGTCGGCCGCCGCCAGTACGCGCTTCGCTTCACGGGCCGCTTCGATCCGCAGCAACTCGGCGACCTCGTGCTGTCCTGGCGCGACGGCCGGCCCGTGCGCCTGGCCGATATCGCCAGCGTCGAAGTCGGCCCGCCGACCCGCCTGTTCTTCGCCTACCAGAACGGCAACCCGGCGATCGGCATCCAGGTACGCCGTGCCAACGGCGCCAACGTGCTGGCGACGCTCGACGCCGTCAAGGCGGCCGTGGCCGAGCTGCGCGAGGGGCCGCTCAAGGCGCGGGGCCTGGGCATCGAGCAGTCCTTCGATTCGTCGCTCTTCATCCGGCGCGCCGTGAGCCTGCTGACCGAGAACCTGGTCATCGGCACGCTGCTCGCCCTGGGCGTGGTCTGGTGGTTCATGCGCGAGCTGCGCGTCACCGGGCTCATCGCCGCGTCGATCCCGCTCTGCCTGTTCGGGACCTTCATCACGCTGGCGCTGCTCGGCCGCAGCCTGAACGTGATCTCGCTGGCGGGACTCGCGTTCGCCGTCGGCATGGTCGTCGAAGGCGCCATCGTCGTGTCCGGCAACATCATCCGCCTTCGAGAGACGGGGCTCGCGCTGCCGCAGGCGGCGCACGAAGGGGCGCGCCAGGTCGCCGGCGCCCTGTTCGCATCGACGGCGACGACGATCGCCGTCTTCGTGCCGGTGTTGTTCCTGAAGGACGTCGAGGGGCAGCTGTTCGGCGACCTGGCGCTGACGATCTCGATCGCCGTCGCGATCTCGATCGTGCTCGCGTTGACGCTTCTGCCGTCGGCGGCGGTGACGCTGCTCAAGGGCCCGGGCCGCGCGTCGGGTTATGGCCACGGCTGGCCGCGCCTGACCGATTGGATCCTGGCGGCGACCGCCTCGCGCAGCCGGCAGCTCGGATGGATCGTCGCGCTGCTGGTCGTGCCGCTGGCCGGTGCCGCGTGGCTGCTGCCTCCGCTGGACTATCTGCCGCCGGTCAAGCGGGCCGCGATCGATGCGTTCTTCGCCTTCCCGCCCGGGATGAGCCCCGAGACCGTCAATCGCGAGTTGCTCCCGCTGCTGCTGAGTCGGATGAAGCCGTACATGGATGGAGCCGCGCAGCCGCAGCTCAAGAACTGGTACATCCTGACCTGGCCCGGCGGCGGCACCATGGGCGCCCGGGTGCGCGACGAGAAGCGCATCGGCGAGCTCGAGACGCTGGTGCGGGACCGCATCATCGCGGACATGCCCGACACGCGCACGTTCGCCTACGAGGGCGAGCTCTTCGAAGGCATCGGCGGTTCGGCACGCTCGATCGGCATCCATCTTCAAAGCGAGGACTCGGCCACGCTCAACCGGGTCGCCGCGAAGGGCCGGGCGCTGCTCGAAAAGTCCTTCGCCGGCTCCGCCGTTCAGAGCTTTCCGGATTCCGAGTCCGCCGCGCTCGAGTTGCGTGCCGTGCCGGACGACAGGCGCATCGCCGAGGTCGGCTGGGACCGCCAGACGCTGGGAACGATCGTGCGCGCCTTGGGCCAGGGGGCTTGGCTCGGCGAGTATTTCGACGGTCATGCGCGGCTGCCGGTGATGTTGCGCATCTCGGGAGGCACGACGCCCGAGGACCTCGAGGAAACGGTGCTGTTCACGCCGTCCGGCCGTCAGGTGCGGCTGGGCGACCTGGTGAAGCTCACCACCGCGCTCGGGCCGCCGGGCATCCGGCGCATCGATCACCGCCGCACCGTGACCCTGACGGTCGATCCCCCAGCCTCGATGTCGCTGGAGGAGGCGCTGCGGCGGATCAACGAGGAGGTCCTGCCGAAGGTTCGCGCCGAGATGCCGGCGGATGGCTCGATCCGGATGGCCGGCAGCGCCGACAGCCTGAGCCGCACGCTGGCGACCATGGGGCGTGTGTTCGGGCTCGCGCTGTTCGTGCTGTTCCTGCTGATGACCGCGCTCTTCCGCTCGGTGCGCGACAGCGCGGTCGTCCTGCTCACCGTCCCGCTGGCGCTCGCCGGCGGAATGCTGGGGTTGCGGGTGCTCGGCCTGGTCGCATTCCAGCCCCTCGACCTGCTGTCGATGATCGGCTTCGTGATGATGATCGGCGTGGTCGTCAACCATTCGATCCTGCTGGTGGCGGCCGTGCGCAATGCCCAGGCGCACGGCGGCGCCGGGGTCCCGCTCGAGGAAGCGATCCGCCAGGGGCTGAACCAGCGCCTGCGCGCGATCCTCGCTAGCACGCTGACGGGCGCCCTCGGCGCGCTCCCGATGGCGATCAATCCCGGGCCCGGCAGCGTCATCTATCGCGGCCTGGCCGCCGTCAACATCGGAGGCGTGATCGTGAGTCTCGTGTTCAGCCTGATCCTGATCCCGGCGCTGATACGCCTGTTCGGCGCGCGGCGCGCGCTGCCGGACGCGGTCGGCGCGGCGGCGGCATCGTGATGACCCGGGTCGTCCGTGCATGGCTCGCGGCCGCCGCGACGGCCGCCGTCCCGGCCGCGGCGATCGGCGAGGGTACGGGCGGTCCGGCCCCGGTTTCGGTCGAGGTCACCACGGCTCGCACCGCTCGGGTGGCGCCGCATGCATGGATACCGGGATCGGTCGTCAGCCGGGACGACGCGCGCGTCGCCGGGACGGTCGCCGGGCGCGTGCTGTGGATCGCGGAGGTCGGGCAGCGGGTCGCGGCGGGCGCCGCGCTCGCACGCCTCGACGACACGATGGCGAAGCTGCGGATCGCCGACCTGCAGGCGCAGGTCGGACGCGCGCAGTCGCAGGAGGAGCTGGCGCGTACGCAGCTCGAGCGCTATCAGAGCCTCGCCGCGACGAAGTTCTTCTCCGGCAGCCAGCTCGACGAGGCGCGCGTGCAGCTGGACCTCGCGCGGCACGACGTGGCCCACCTCACCGCGCAGCTCAAGCAGGCCGAGTACGAGACCGATCAGTCGGAGATCCACGCCCCCTTCGCCGGCATCGTCACGGAACGCTTCGCGCAGCGCGGCGAGTACCTGCAGGTCGGCGCGGCAGTCGTCCGGCTGGTCAACACCGCCGACGTCGAGGCGCGCGCAACGGCCGCGCTCGCGTTCGCCGGCAACGTCAGGCCGGGCCAGAGCGCCGCGTTGCGCGTCGGCACGGAGGAACGGCGCGGCACGGTGCGGGCCGTCGTGCCGGTCGGCGACGACCGCTCCCGGCAGTTCGAAATCCGGGTCGCGCTGGTCAACGCGCGGTGGCCGGTCGGAACCGCCGTCGAGGTGAGCCTGCCGACGGGTGCCGACCGCACCGCGGTCGTCGTCCCGCGCGACGCGATCGTGATCCGGCAGAAAAGCTCGTACGTGATGCGCGTGACCCGGGACGGCACGGTCGAGCGGCGCGAGGTCGAGTCCGGCAGCGCGATCGAGGACCTGGTCGAGATCCGCAACGGCGTTTCGGCGGGCGATCGCCTCGTCGTCCGCGGCGCCGAGCGGCTGGCGCCGGGTCAGGCGGTCACGATCACGAATCCCCATCCCGCGGCCGAGCGCTCGCACGCCGGCGACACGGAGGGCTAGCGCGGCGCAGTCCCGCTTCGGTCCCCGATCGGGTCGCCGCTGAACCGGTACCCGTTGCGGCCGGCCTGCTTCACCTCGTAAAGCGCCTTGTCGGCGGCGGCCAGGACCTGATCGGGTTCGCGGCCGTGTTCCGGGTAGATCGCGATCCCGATGCTGACCGAGATCGTCACCCTGCCCGCTTCGATATCGATCTCCGGCCGCACGGCGGCGACGATCTTCGCGGCGGCGGTCGCCGCGTCGTCGCGTCCCCGCACCTCGTCCAGCACGATGACGAACTCGTCGCCGCCGAAGCGGCCGACCGTGTCGCTGGCGCGCAGACAGCCGGTGATGCGCCGCGCGACCTCGCGCAGAAGCCGGTCCCCGGCGGCGTGGCCGTGCGTGTCGTTGATCGACTTGAAGCGGTCGAGATCGATGAACATCACGGCCACGCCAGCGCCGTGCCGCTCGGCGGAACGGAACGCCTGGCGCATCCGGTCCAGCACCAGTCGCCGGTTCGGCAGCGCGGTCAGGCTGTCGAAGTAGGCCATCTCCTCCACCAGACGCGCGGCCGCGCGCGCGGCCGTCACGTCGTGCAGCACGCAAACGAAGCCGGGGTGCTGGTCGCGTTCGCTGCGCGCGAGCGCGGTCACCTTGAACTCGTACTGCCCGTCGATCGTCAGGTCGTCGAGCTCGCCATGTCCCTCCTCCGTGAGCGATGGCCGGTTCCCGGTCCACGCGCCGAAGAGAACCCCGGCCAGCGACTCGCCCTCGAGCGCCTCTGGCGCGCGACCGGCGTGATTGCGCGCGGTCTGGTTGGCGCGCACGATGACCCCGCCGGCGTCGGTCACGAATACCAGGTCGGTCACCGAATCGAAGGTCAGCTGCCAGTCGCGCGCCGACTGGCGCAGCGTGCCCACCGCACTGTCGAGGCGGCTCGCGAGCGTCTCGAACGCGCCGGCGAGCAGGCCGATCTCGTCGTTGCCGCGCGAGACGGCGATCTCGCGCACCGTGCCGCTGTGCACGGGCGCGCCGCCGTCGGCCAGCCTTCCGCTCGCCTCTTCGGCGGCGGCCTTCAGCCGGACCAGCGGCTGCGTCAGGCGCCGGATGGCAAGCAGCCCCAGCGCCACGACGGTCAGCACCGATCCGAGGGTCGTGACGATCAGCCTCTGCCGCGCTTGCACCACCGGAGCGAAAACCTCGCTCGCGGTCTGCTGGCTCACGAGTATCCAGCGCGTGCCGGGAATCCGCTTGACGGCCGCGAGCATGGGGACGCCGAGGCTGTTGACGGTCTCGCCAATGCCTTCGAAGCCGTCGATCGCGGCGTCGAACAGGCGGTTGGCGCCGGGCTTCACGTCGCGCGAGAGCACGCGTTCGTCGCTTGGATGAAGGATCATCATCCGCGTGGCATCGAACACGTACACGTAGCCGGTCTCGCCCAGGCGCTGCATGCGCACACCGCCGAGCGCCCGCGCCGACAGCAGCTGAACGGAGGCCGCCAGCACGCCGATGATGCGGCCGTCGCCGTCGCGTATCGGCGCCGTGAAGGTGAGCACCGGTTGCCCGGTTCGCGCCGAGCGATAGGGTTCGCCGACCACGCCGCGGTTGCCGGCGAGGGTGGCGCGGAAGTATTCGCGGTAGGCGAACGATGTGCCCGCCAGGTCGGGGTGAACCGGATAGTCCGTGACGAACTTCCCGTCGCGGTCGAGGAGGAACAGGCCGTTTTCGAACTTGGGAAACATCGCGAGCGCCCGCTGCAGCTTCCGCTCCAGCGCCTGCCGGTCGCGGCCGCGCAGCGCCTCGACAGGGATCTCGGTCGCGATGGCCTGGGTCTCCTGGAGCGTGTTGTCCAGGAAGCTCGAAACCGTCAGCGACGCAGACTGGGCCGTCGCGCGCGCCGCCGCCAGGATGCTCTGGCGCAGCGAGTCCTCGTGAAGGCGCAACAGGACCGCGCTGTTGATGGCGACGACGCCGACGACCAGTGCCGCGAATAGCAGCGAGGCTTTGGCGCGCAGGGTCATTCGCCGATGGTAGGTGGCCCGCGCGCGGGCCTATCGAGCGAAATGGTTGCGGCCGTCGAGCCAAATGCTTGCGCAGGCGCATTGCCCGGGGACGCGACGGGAACGAGTCGCATTTGCGCGGCGTCGGCGCGCTAACCCTCACCCCCGGCCCCTTTCCATGAACCGTAGCTCCGAAGGGCGGCGGAGCAGGACGTTTGGCGCAGGCAGCTTCGGAACCGAAAAGCGGGAGGATCGGCTTCGAGGGGTGGCTGCGCCCCCCCTCGAGCACCCCCCGCGGCATTCACGGGCGTCACTCTTGCTGGCACGCGGTTCATGGTCCGTGTGCCGCCGCCGAAGCGGCTGGAGGCTCTCCCGCAAGCGGGAGAGGGGAGGCACGGCGGCCGCTGAAAGCTCCCCTCTCCCGCTTGCGGGAGAGGGGCCGGGGGTGAGGGCGCGGGGCGTCAGGCCGCCTCGACCCGTCCCAGCGTGAAGAAGAACGTCGCCCCATGCCCCGGCGACGCTTCCGCCCATACGCGCCCGCCGTGGCGCTGGATGATCTTCTTGACGACGCTCAGGCCGATTCCGTAGCCCGGGAAGCGCGACCCGTGGAGGCGCTGGTACGGTTCGAACAGCTTCTGCGCCCCTCCGGCGTCGAACCCCACGCCGTTGTCGCGCACGTAGAACGCGGGTTCGCCGTTCCTGTCGACGACGCCCACCTCGATCTTCGGCGCGTCGCCCTGGCGCGAGAACTTCACCGCGTTGCCCACCAGATTGACGTAGACCTGGCGCAGCAGGTCCGGATCGGCCGCGACCTCCGGCAGCGGCGTTGCCACGGTGACCGGAATGCCGTCCAGGCTCGGGTCGGTCCTGTGCAGCTGCCTCAACGCGTCCTGTACCAGGGCCTCGAGGGCCACGCGCCTCGGCGTGAAAGGAGCGTCGCCGACTCGCGCAAACTCGAGCAGCGCGGCAAGCAGGCGCACCGAGGAGTCCGCGGATGTCCCGATGGCGCCCAGCATCCGCGCGGCGAGCTCGGTGTCCCCGCGCTTGAGCGCCTCGCCGGCCACGTACGCGGCGCCCGCGATGCCGCCCAGGGGCCCGCGCAGATCGTGCGAGACGTGCCGGTTGAAGCCTTCCAGCCCGATCACCAGCTGGTGCAGTTCGGCCGTGCGTTGTTCGACGCGTCGCTCGAGCGACTCGTTGAGCGCCCGCACCGCCGCCTCGGCCTGCTCGGCGCGTTGCAGTTCGCCGTCGGCCGCGCGCCGCGCACGGACCAGCCCGGCGGTCAGCACGGTCATGCCGGTGACGACAAGCGGCACACTCAGTGCGTATCGCATCAGTGCCACCGGAAACACCCCACTCCACGCCGCGATCACCAGTCCCGGTATCAGCAGCATCGACGCGAACACCAGGCCGTGCCCGCTGCGCGGCTCGCGCCGCACGGTCCAGAGCGCCCCCAGCGCGATGCACGCGAGGAAGAACCCGAACACGGTTGCAATGGCCAATCGGGTCAGCGCGCCCGCAGCCAACGCGACGATCACGAGCAGCGCAGCGCCGATCAGACCCGCGCGCAGGGCCCGCGCGAAGCGCTGGCCGAAGGCCAGGAAATCGATCGCGCCCTCGATCTGAAAGGCAACCGCCGCCATCGCGGGCAGGACGGCCCAGGCATTCGGGTGGTCGCCCACCGGCTGCGTGAACCGGTCGAGCGCGTAGATGAGCGCCGCAATCAGGAAGCTCGCGCCGAACCCGATGCACCAGCGGCTGCGCAGCGTCCGCCAGGCCACTCCATACAGCACGGCCAGGGCACCCAGCGAGATCGCTGCGGCCAGGGCGTACGCATCGGTGATTCTGTCGAACACCTGCAGTCCTTCCCGGAGCGGCCCTCCAGGGTTCGACTCAGTCTAGCGAAGGCCCAGGCCCCGGACAACGACAGGCAGAGACTTTCACCCGCCCCGGGCCGATTCGACGAACTCGACGAAGCCTTTGACGAAATCGAGCAGCTGCTTGCGCACCGCCTCGTCGGTCAGCGCGCCGTTCTCGTCGAACGCGCGATTCGCCGCCGACACCATCAGGCGGCCGGTCCACAGGCGCACGCCCAGCAGCCGGAGCACGGGCAGCCACGCGTTCTGCGACAGGACCGTGCCGAAGCGGCCGGGAGAGGCGCCAAGCAACGCGACCGGCCGGCCGCCGAACACCTTCGGAATGTCGACGGACGGCCGGGACAGCCAGTCGATCGCGTTCTTGAAGACGCCCGGAATGCCGTTGTTGTACTCCGGAGTGCCCAGCAGGAGACCGTCGCTGGCGATCACGCGCGCTTTCAGCTCGGCGACGGCGCGCGGTGCGCCTTCCGACTGCTCGACGTCGCCGTCGTAGAGCGGAATGCCGTGCAGGGTGGCGACCTCGATCACCGCGCGCGGACCGGCCATCGCCTCCGCCGCGCGCAGCAGCGCGGTGTTGTAGGAGCCGGCGCGAAGGCTCCCGGAAATCGCCAGGATCCGGACCGGTCGGGCCGCCATCAGCACTCCACGATATTGACCGCCAGCCCGCCGCGGGCGGTCTCCTTGTACTTGGTCAGCATGTCGGCGCCGGTCTCGCGCATGGTCTTGATCACCTTGTCGAGGCTCACGTAATGCGAGCCGTCGCCATGAAGCGCCATGCGAGCCGCGTTGATCGCCTTGACCGAGGCGATCGCGTTGCGCTCGATGCAGGGAATCTGCACCAGTCCGCCGACCGGATCGCAGGTCAGGCCCAGGTGATGCTCCATCCCGATCTCCGCGGCGTTCTCGACCTGGGCAGGGCTTCCGCCGAGCACGCCGCACAGCGCACCGGCCGCCATCGAGCACGCGACGCCGACTTCGCCCTGGCAGCCGACCTCCGCCCCGCTGATCGAGGCGTTCTCCTTGTACAGGATGCCGATTGCCGAGGCGGTCAGCAGGAAGTCGATCACGCCGCGCTCGTCCGCGCCGGGCACCCCCAGCGTGTAGTAGTGCAACACCGCGGGAATGATGCCCGCCGCGCCGTTGGTAGGAGCGGTCACGACCCTTCCGCCGGCGGCGTTCTCCTCGTTGACCGCGAGCGCGAACAGGTTGACCCAATCCAGGATCCGCAGCGGATCGGACGGGTTGGGGTCGAACGGGCCCAGTGCGCGCGCGAGCTCGGGAGCCCTGCGCTTGACCTTCAGGCCGCCCGGAAGCACGCCTTCGCTGCGGCATCCGCGCTGCACGCAGGCCTGCATCACGCCCCAGATCGCGAGCAGTCCGGCGTCGATCTCGGCATCGGTTCGCCAGTGCCGCTCGTTGGCCCGCATGAGCCCGGCGATCGATATTCCGTGCCGGCCCGTCAGCTCGAGAAGCTCGTCGCCGGTTCGAAACGCCAGCGGCAGCGCGGTGGTGTCGGGCAAAATGGCCTTCTGCTTCGAGCCGTCGCTCGCGACGGTATCGCTGACGACGAAGCCGCCACCGACCGAGTAGTAGCTGCGCTCGGCGACCGCCCGCCCCTGGGCGTCGAACGCGGCGAAGCGCATGCCGTTCGGGTGGAACGGCAGGGCCCTCGTGAAGAAGACGAGGTCCTGCTTCTCGTCGAAATCGATCGCGTGGGCGCCGCCCAGTTCGATCCGCCGCCTCGCGCGGATGCCGTCGAGCATCTCCGGGATCCGATCGACGTCGACCGTGTCCGGCTCGTGCCCGCTCAACCCCAGAAGCACGGCCTTGTCGCTGCCGTGACCCTTGCCGGTGGCACCGAGCGAGCCGTAGAGCTCGGTCCGGACGCGCACAACGGCGGGGAGCAATCCCTGGTGCCGCAACGATCGCGTGAACAGCCCGGCCGCCCGCATCGGACCCACCGTGTGCGAGCTCGACGGGCCGATCCCGATCTTGAAGAGGTCGAAGACGCTGACGGCCACGGTCGAGCCCGATCCGCTCAGGGGCTGCGGGTCAGAACGAGGTGAGTGGCGCCCGGGGTGGCGACGTGCTCGCGGCACCGGTATCCGAGCCCGGCCATGTCGAGGCCCGAGAAAAGATGCTCCCCGCGCCCGAGCAATACCGGCGCGATGGCGACGTGCATCTCGTCGACGAGGCGCGCGCGCAGGTATTGCCGGATCGTGGCGACACCGCCACCCAGGCGGACGTCCCGGCCTGCGGCGGCCTCGTTCGCACGCTCGAGCGCGGCCTCGATGCCGTTCGTGACGAAATGAAAGGTCGTGCCGCCGCTCATCGGGATCGATTCGCGGGCGTGGTTCGTCAGCACGAAGACGGGCGTGTGATACGGGGGGTCGTCGCCCCACCAGCCCTTCCAGGCATCGTCGGTCCAGGGGCCGCGGATGGGCCCGAACATGTTGCGCCCCAGGATCCAGGCGCCGATGTCCTCGAAGCCGCGCGCCGCGAAATCGTCATCGACTCCGGTCGCGCCGCCTTCGGTTCCGAACATCCGGCAAAACGTGCGCGTCGCAAAAACCCATTCGTGCAGCGCCATGCCGCCGGCCCCGAGCGGATTGTCCAGGCTCTGGTCCGGCCCGGCGCCGTAGCCGTCGGCGGAGATGGCGAAACAGTGAACCCGAAGCCTGGGCATCGTTTGTTAGACGGCGGGGAGCACGCGGCCGACCGCCGCGCCGAAGCCGATCCGCGCAGCGCCCGGCTTTTCACAGAAGCCGCTCAGGGTCACCGCGTCGCCGTCTTCGAGAAAGGTGCGCGACTCGCCGCCGGGCAGCCGGATCGGTTCCTTGCCGCCGTAGGTGAGCTCGAGCAGCGATCCTGCCTCTTCGTGCGTCGGCCCGGACTCGGTGCCGGTGCCGAGCAGGTCGCCGCTGCACAGGTTGCAGCCGTTCACCGTGTGGTGCGCGACCATCTGCGCGATCGTCCAGTAGGCGTGGCGGAAGCTCGTGCGCGACAGGCGGACCGGGGGTTCGCGGCGCTCGCGCATCGCGCCGGTCTCGATTCGAACCTCCAGCTGGATGTCGAACGCGCCCTGCGCACGGTTTTCTTCCGACTCCAGGTAGGGCAGCGGCTGGGGATCCGCGGCCGGACGCGTCCACGCGACGCGGTACGGCGCGAGCGCCTCGAGCGTCACCACCCACGGCGAAATCGTGGTGGCGAAGCTCTTCGACAGGAACGGCCCCAGCGGCTGATACTCCCAAGCCTGCACGTCGCGGGCCGACCAGTCGTTGAGCAGGCACAGGCCGAAGATGTGCGACTCCGCCTCGGTGATCGGGATCCGCCGGCCGATGGTGTTGCCCCCGCCGATGAAGACGCCCATCTCCATTTCGTAGTCGAGGCGCCGGCTCGGACCGAAGACCGGCGATTGCGAGCCCGCCGGCATGGTCTGCCCGAGGGGGCGAGGGAACTGCTGGCCGGAGACTCCGATCGAGGACCCGCGGCCGTGATAGCCGATCGGCACCCACTTGTAGTTGGGCAGGAGCGGCTGATCCGGGCGATAGAGGCGGCCGACGCTCGTCGCGTGGTGGATCGAGCTGTAGAAGTCCGTGTAGTCGCCGATCGTCGCCGCGACCGTAAACTCCGCAGCCGCCTGCGACAACAGGCAGGGGCGCAGCCGTTCGGCGAGCGGTGAGCCCGTGCGCAGGCCGCGCGACAGCCCGAGCCGCAGCGCCGACCACGCCGGCGGACCCATGTCCATCAGCGCGTTGAGCCGGGGCGCGGCGCAGGCCGATGCCGCGCGCGCTGCATCCCCCGCGAAAGCGCCCGCGGCGTGCGCGGCCGCCAGGTCGACGATCATCTCGCCGATCGCCACGCCGCCGCGGAACGCCTCGCCGGCGCCCTGGCGGCGGAACACCCCGAACGGGAGGTTCTGGATCGGAAAATCGCTTCCCGCCTGGTTCGCGGAGGCGACCCAGCTCGTGAGTGCCGCGTCGTGCGTTTCGTTGAGGCGCGTCATCGCGCGTTCTCCGGAAACCACGCTGCCGGCATCCGCCTCAGGCGCCGGCCTTGCCGGCCGTGCTGCCGTCGTGCATCCACGCGGCGTGCTTGGGCGCACGCCTGGTCCTCGACCATTCCTCGAGCATCGCCACCTTCACCTCGTCGAGCTTCCTCATCATCTCCGGGGTCGCGGTGTTGGCCGCCAGTTCGAGCCGGTGACCGTTGGGGTCGAAGAAGTAGATCGATTTGAAGATCGTGTGGTCGGTCGGACCCAATACCTCGATGCCTGCCGCCTCGAGCCTGGCCTTGGTCGCCAGCAGCGTGTCGACCGAATCGACTTCCAGCGCCAGGTGCTGCACCCAGGTCGGCGTGTTGCGGTCTCGGTCCATCGGCGGCCGGGTCGGCAGCTCGAAGAACGCGAGGATATTGCCCTGGCCGGCGTCCAGGAAGACGTGCATGTAGGGATCGGGCTCCTTGGTCGACGGCACCTCGTCCTCGGCGATCGCCAGCACGAACTTCATGCCGAGGTGCCTGCCGTACCACTCGACCGTCTGTTTGGCGTCGATGCAGCGGTAAGCGACGTGGTGAACCTTGCGGACCAGCATGGTCGTTTCCTCCTTCAGACGCCTTCGCGCGCGACGGCGAGCGCCTCGCGCAGCACCGCGATGTCGCCGATGTGGTTGGCAAGCAGCAGGATCAGCTTGGCGTTGACCAGCGCGCTCTGCGCGTCGGAGAGGTCGCGGTGCGCCTCGATCAGGTGCTCGTAGAAGTCGTCGCCGGGCGAGAAATCGCGAATATAGCGCTTGCCCGGTTCGCGGAAGTTCGGGTTGAGCTCGAGGACCATGGTCGTCTTCCCGTCCCTTCAGGCATTGCAGGTGGCGCGCCAGGGTCGCCCGGACCCGCCCGGCGTCGAAGGCGCGCCAGCGGGCGCAGACGTGCTGGTCGGGCCGCAGCAGCCAGGCGCTGCCGTCGCGGGCATCGTACCGCTTCGCGATCAATCCCTTGCTGTCTTGCGGGACCCTGGTGCCGGCGGGCCACCCGGCACGGGGCGAAACCACGAGCGGCTCGACCGGCGCGCGCCGAACGGCAAGACCTGGTGCGCGGTACGATCCTGACCATCAGGGTCCGGCACTCGACACGAAGGGGCACCATGATGCGATTGCGGACTCTGCTTGTTTCACGCCGCCGGGTGTTGCTGGTGACGCTGGGGGCGCTTGCGCTGCTCGATCTCGGGCGGTCGCTCTATGCCCACTTCGGGTACGCCCGTCCGGTCGATCGCTGGCAGCCCGATCCGCAGCGTTATGCGGACATGGCCTGGCCGCCGGGCGCCGACCTGCCGTCCAACGCCACGCGCGGGCAAGCCGTCTACGCGCAACGTTGCGCCGTGTGCCACGGACCGGACGGACGCGGCAACGGCCCGGCAGCGCCGTCGCTCATCCCGCGGCCGCGCGACTTCACGTCAGGGCAGTTCAAATACAAGTCGACCGCGCCCGACTCGCCTCCGAGCGATGCCGACCTGATGCGTACGGTCGTCCGCGGCCTGAACGCCAGCGCGATGCCTTATTTCCACGACCTGCTTTCCGAGCCGGACCTGCGGGCGGTCGTCGAGTACATCAAGCATTTCTCCAAAGCCTTCGACGCGGCGCCCGCCCGCAGCCTTCCGATACCGCGGCGCGTCGCGGCAGCACCTGACAGCGTCGCGCGCGGCGGGCGCCTTTTCATGACACTCGGTTGCCAAGGCTGCCACGGAGCGGACGGGCGAGGCGGCCTGCGGCTGGCGGACGCGAAGGGCTATCCGGTCATCGCGCGCGACCTGACGGCGCCGTGGACATTCCGGGGCGGCAGCGACCCGGACCAGATCTGGCTGCGGCTCACGACGGGACTGGGCGGTGGCGTCATGCCCTCGTTCGCAACCGCGGCGACCGACTCGCAGCGCTGGGACCTGGTCAACTACGTGCTTTCGATCGCGCGCACCGCGCCATGGGACCCGGATGGAAAGCTCGAGGGACCTGGCCAGCAGGCCGACCTTGCGAGGCGCGGCGAGTACCTGGTCCATGCCGAGATGTGCGGACTGTGCCACACGATGATCGACCGGACCGGCATCTACCGCGCGGACGACCGCTACCTGGCGGGCGGCATGCGCGTGGAAGCGTATCCGCACGGCGTGCTAGTGAGCCGGAACCTGACGTCCGATCCCGAAACCGGCCTAGGCAAGTGGAGCGAGCGTCAGATCGTCGACGCGCTGCGAGACGGGCGGTCCGGCGGCCGCGTGTTGAACATGTTTGACATGCCCTGGATCTACCTGCACAGCCTGGGCGACGCCGATGCGACCGCGATCGCTCGGTATCTGAAGTCGCTGCCGGCGGTGCATAACCATATCCCAGGGCCGCTGCGCTACGGTGTCGTCGAGACGTGGCTCGGCAAGATCGGGCGCCAGCCGCCGGCCTTTCCGACGACCGTGCTGACGTTCGCCGATCAGCAATTCGGCCAGAGCGACGGGCCATCGCGCGAATGGCCGCAAACCTGGCTCGTGAACGCGCAGCGGATCGTGCTCGTCGCCGGCATCATCGCACTGGCCTTTGCGCCCTGGCTGCCGCGAAGCCGCCTGCGCGCAGCCGCCTGGACGGTTGGTCTGGCGTTGCTGGGCTTGGTCGGCTACGTGTTCTATCAGCTGCCGTTCTTGACCGTGATCCCGCCCGAAAAGATCGTCGCCAATGCCACCGCGGGGATTCCGGAACCCGGCCTCGACGCAGCGGGGAGTCCCGAGCAGCGCGCGCTCGCGCTGCGCGGCCGGTATCTCTTTACGGTCGCCTCCTGCGCGCTGTGCCACTACAACAACGGGCGTGGCGGCTTGAAGGTGAGCTGGAAGCCGATGGGGACGCTTTGGACGCGCAACATCACGCCCGATCCCGACAGCGGGATCGGGAAGTGGTCCGATGCCGAAATCGCCCGTGCGGTTCGCAGCGGCGTGAGTCGCAACGGGTACCAGCTGCACTGGCAGGGAATGATCTGGGACCACGCCTCGAACTGGGACGAGGAGGATGTGCGCTCGCTGATCGCGTACCTGCGCTTTCTGCCGCCGGTCCGCAACAAGGTGCCGGCAGACCGTGCTCCTGCGGCCGACGATTGCGAGGTCTATACGTTCTGGACCGCCGAGAGTCACGAACCGGGCTGCCGGTAGGCGGCGGTCCGGCAGGGACCACACCCCTTCGAGGCCGAAGTCAGGAGCGGCTTTGCGGCGCCCCGTTTTCGGTCAGCTCACCAACAGACTAAGCGATGGGTTGAGAAGAGACTCTCATTGCGAATCGGTTGTCCCTCGACGACCCAGTATCAAGGCAGCGCTACAGCCTTCGCGGAACGGGGCTGGCCCACGGTCGGCGGCGGCGCGAGTGCTTTCGCCCGCTCGAGTTCGTCGATTTGTTTCCGAACGCGTTTGAGGTTTGACTCGATTTGTTCAAGGCTCCAATCAACCTTCGACTCGCGGTATACAGCGAGGGTACGCTCGAATGCTTTTGCGGCGTCGATGAGTTGCGCCGAATCCGACTTCCGTTCGCCGAGCCTCAGAAGCGCATTGCCCAGGTTGTTCTGCGTCCTCGCCCATTCGAGTGGGACTCGTTCGCGCGTGAATTCTGTCAACTCTGCGCGAAAGGCCGTGACGGCTTCGTCGAGCTGCGCGGTGCCGGGTTCACGCTCGCCGAGGCCCAGAAGCGCATTGCCCAGGCCGTTCTGCGTAGTCGCCCATTCCAGCGGAACGCGCTCACGGGTGAATTCCTTTAGGGCCTCGCGGTGGGCGGTGACGGCCTCATCGAGCTGCGCGGTGCCGCCGCCGCGCTCGCCGAGCGTCACAAGCGCATCTCCAAGGTTGTTCTGAGTCGCCGCCCAGTCCAGCGGCACGTGCTCGCGGGTGCGTTCCTTCAAGGCCTCACGATAGGCGGAGGTCAATTGCCGCTCGCCGTCCAGATCGGACACGGACGGACGGATGCGCCGGCAGACGGCTCAGCGCGCCAGGTAGTCGTGGACCACGGTGCCGAGCCCTAGCGTCAGGTCGGAGAGAATGTGGACGGCGGAGACGACTTCGCGCACCGGCAGCGCGGCGACCGGCGCGAGCGCATGCTGGAAAAGCTCGAGCGACGCCGGACCGGTCCACGCGCCCTTCACCGTGACGTCCTCGCAGAAGTAGCGAACCAGTTCGCACACGCGCGGCGTGCCGTCCACGTGCGGAACGATCTTCAGCAGGAAGTTCGGCGCGGTGAGCGCGGCGTGCACCGGCGCCGGATCGAGCGCGCGGTGCTTGTAACCCATTGTCGCGATCGCGATCGTGACCGGCCCGTACTTGAGGACGCCGAGCAGGGTATCGGTCTCGACGGAAAGCTTCGGCGACGCGAGCTTCTTCGGGAAGCCCCACAGTTCGCGCCCGCCCGCGATGGGCGCCTCGTCGTCCAGGAACATCGCGTGTACGTACCCCCCGGCCTTGCCCTGGAATCGAACCGGGATGACCTGCCCGGTTTCCGTGTAGTCGCCGAAGCCGGTCGAGTCCGGCATCCGGATGAATTCGTACTTGACCAGCGGCTCGGTGAATTCGAGCGGCGCGGGTATGACGGCCCTGAGCGCGTCCGGATCGGTGCGATACGTGATGATGAAGAATTCGCGATTGACGAAGCGGTACGGACCCGGGGGAAAGGCCGGGCTGGTGAGAGGCATTGCGAACGCGCGGGTGCGAACCTCGTCTTCGGTCATCGCCGCTCCTGGTTGCCCTTCGGTCGGACCAACGCGGGTGCGACTTCGAACGCGTCGAAAAGTTCAGTCCGCTGCGGCCGGCGCTAGTCGATGGGCCAGGGCACCGCTTTCGGCAACCTGTCCGGCAACGGGATGTCCAGCCTGGGCTGCCGGGCTCGCGTGTCGACGCCCCGCCACCACGGCGTCACCTCCTCCGCGTGATCGGGCTCGACCGGCTCGCCGAGATGCGGCATCACGAGTCTCGCGCCCGTCTTCGGGGCCAGCTCGAGCAAGGCCTCAGCGGGCTGGTCCCAGGCATGCATCGCGAGGCTGAACGTGCCCCAGTGCACGGGCAGCAGGGCGCCGCTGCCCAGCAGCCCCAGGGCCTTCAGCGCATTGTCGGGTCCGAGATGGATGTCGCCCCAGGCCGGATGGAACGCGCCCACCTCGAGCATCACGAGGTCGAACGGACCGAGGCGTTCACCGATCCGCCGGTATTCCGGCGTCAGGCCGGTGTCGCCGCTGAAGAACACCGCGTGGGCCTGCGAGCGGACGATCATCGAGGACCACAGCGTGGCATTGCGGTCTTTCAGGCTGCGGCCCGAGAAGTGCTGCGAGGGTGCGGCCGTCACCGTGACGTCCGCGTGCGGCAGGCGGTGCGACTCCCACCAATCGAGCTCGACGATCCTCTCCGGGCGCACGCCCCAGGCCTCGAGGTGCGCCCCCACCCCGAGCGAGGTCACGAAGGGCACGTCGTGCCGGGCGAGCTCGCGGATGGTCGGATAGTCGAGATGATCGTAGTGATCGTGCGAGACGATCACGAGATCGAGCGGCGGCATGGCGCGCAGGCGGACCGGAACCGGCTGGAACCGCTTGGGTCCGGCGAACCGCGACGGCGACGCACGCGGCCCCCAGACTGGATCGGTGAGCACCCGCACGCCGCCGATCTCGATCAGCACGGTGGAGTGGCCGAGCCAGGTTGCGCGCAGCCCGCTCGCCGGAGGCCGGGTCCAAGTCTCGAGCGGGTTCATCGACGGCAGTGGCCCGCGCGGCACGCGCCGCTCGCCGCCACAGAGAAATTCGCCCAGCGTCGGCATCGACGCGTTCGGGTCCCGCAGCCCCGCAATGACGGGCTGCAGGTTGGCGAACCGCTCGCCGTTCCAAATCGGCGAGGCCCTGATGCGTTCGAGCCGCGCGCCGTCGGGCTTCCTGCCGAATGATTTCATGTCGCAGCCTCACGCTCGGATGGATGTCCTATGCGGGTTGACGGATGGGCCGGGCAAATATTTTGCGACGCGGAGCTAGCGTCCCGCCGCGTCGATCCGGCGCGCGAGGTCCGCGCGCAGCCTGGCGTCGTCTTCGGGCGAAAGCGGCCCGAGAATGCCGTGCCGGGCGGCTGGGATGTGGCCAGTTACGGTATCGGTCGGCCCGAACACGTAGTGCTCGAACAATGCGCGCCACGCCCCTCGAGTCTCGGGCGGAAGATTCCGGATGCCCAGGATCCCGAGCAGCAAACAATCGAATCCGGATCCGCTCAGACTCCGCGCGCCGACCGTCTCATGCCACCAGTAGTTGACCGCCACGTTGAACGGATCGCGCGATTCGACGTTGTGCCACCACAGCGGCGGGATGAAGATCGCGTCTCCGGGCTCGAGATCGGCCGTCTGCGCCGCGGCCAGGGCGTCCCTGAAGCGCGGGAAGCGCTCGAAGTCGGGGTCGCCGAGGCGGACGAGGCTGACCGGCGCGCCGGTGGGCGCGAAATCGAGCGGCCCGATGTACAGGTTCGCGATCTGATCGGGGGGAAAGAGCGTGAAGCGCCGCCGGCCGCCCACGACGCAGGCGATGTTGCACCACTCGTCGAGATGCGTCGGTGTCGTCACCGGGTTGCCGAGCCAGATGCGCGGCGACACGGACTCGTCGAGGAGCGTGAGGCGGTTGTCCGCCAGGAAGCCCGGCACGCAGTCGCGGATCAGCGCGCTCTGGGCGACGACGGCGGGCGCGCGCGGGAAGGCCGCATAGCGCAACGCCTGTTCCGCGATAGCAGCCAGCGGCAGCCGGTTGCGCAGGTAGTTGAAGCCGTCCATCGCGTCGTTGTAGAAAATGCGCCCGTCGATGCCGGGTGGAGTCATCAGTGCATCGACGGGTTTGCCGCTGTCGAGGCGGCGCAGATAGTCGACCAGCGCGGATGCCGAGCTGCGCCCGCGCTCGACCGCGGGCCACGCGGCCGCCAGCCCGCGCAGCACGGCGGGCTTCCCGGACGCGATGACCTCGCGGCGGATCGCCTCGTCGTCCAGGCCCGCATATTCGCGAATCGGCATCAAAGGGTTCAC
>CAZEIW010000013.1:0-5452 GCA_964512305.1 uncultured Burkholderiaceae bacterium
GTCGACGCGACCTGGAATTCGGCGCTGTAGTGGTCCGCCAGGAGGAGCACCGAGCCGAGCACCAGCGTGGTTGCCACGGCGGCGGCGCCCAGGATGACGGAACGGATCAGCTTCGAGCCGGTCTTTTGGAATTCGCGGTACATGGTGGACTCCTTCGGCTGGGTCAGTGTCTGGGGTTGAGGGCTCAGCGCATCACGATCGCGATCCGCGTCACGCCGGCGTCCTGCACGGGCGCGCTGTAGTGCCTGGCCAGACCGTCGATCGAGGTGGCGATCAGCGTGGTGGCGATGACGGCGGCGACGCCGAGGATCGAGCGGGCCAGCTTCGAATTGGGGTTGTAGGCGCGGTTCATTCGGGTCTCCTCGGGGTGGTTTGGTTGGATCGGTGCTGCGTTGTCGATGGCTGCACTGTGCGCTTGGGCACCGGATTCAGTCCTTTACCCGCCCTGAATCCCTCCTGAAACGTTCTGAACCGCGCCGTGACGGTGAGAAAGCCGCCCCTCCCTGGCCCGCGGCGAGCGGCCGTGCGAGGCGGGCGGCCCAACCCTTGCCCCGGCCGGGGATCCCGTTCAGACTCAATGGGTTGCCCGCCTTCCCGACCGCACCGGCAGCCCATGAGCGCCTCCATCCGTTTCAGCAACGCGGAAGTCCGGCCGTCCACCCGGCAACTGCTGGTGAAGGGCCGGCCGACCGTCGTGGGGGCGCGCGCCTTCGACCTGCTGCTGGCGCTGATCGAGCGGCGCGATCGGCTGGTGACCAAGGCCGAGTTGTTCGACCTGGTCTGGCCCGGCGTCGTGGTGGAGGAGAACAACCTGCAGGTCCAGGTCAGCAGCCTGCGCAAGCTGCTCGGCCCACAGACGATCGCGACGATCCCGGGGCGCGGCTATCGCTTCACGGGCGTTTTGGAGGGTGAACCGGGCGGCGAGGTCGGGCCGGAATCGCCCGCGGACGGGGTCTCGCAGCCCCTCCCCGATGAGGCCGGCCTCGGCGCCGCCGGCGCGGCCCCGCCCGACCGCGCGCCGATCAGGGCGGCGCGCGAGCTGCGCCACAACCTGCCGGCCGAGCGCGACGCGTTCGTCGGCCGCAGCACCATGCTGAGCGAGCTCGGCCAGCGCTTCGATCGCAGCGCGCGGCTGGTGTCGCTGCTGGGCATCGGCGGCTGCGGGAAGACCCGTCTGGCGCTGCACTTCGGCCGGGCAAAGGCCGGCGAATGGGCCGGCGGCGTGTGGTTCTGCGACCTCGCGCCGGCGCGAACCTTCGAAGGGGTGCTGCATGCCGTTGCCCAGGGGCTGGGCGTGCCCCTTGGCGGCGCAGACGCGGTGATGCAACTCGGCCAGGCCATCGCCGCCCGCGGCGCATGCCTGGTGATCCTGGACAACTTCGAGCAGGTCGCACGTTACGCCGAGGAAACGCTCGGCCGCTGGCTCGAACGCGCCGCCGAGGCACGCTTCCTGGTCACCTCGCGCGAGGTCCTGGGCATCGCGGGCGAGGAGGCGTTGGCGCTGCCGCCACTGCCCATACCAGACGCCGAGGACCTGTTCCTTCGCCGGGCCGCCGCGGCCCGGCTCGACTTCGATCCGCCGCCGGAGGACCGTGCGGCGATCGGGCCGCTGGTGCGGCTTCTCGACGGACTGCCGCTGGCCATCGAACTGGCGGCGGCGAGGGTGCTCACGCTGACGCTGCGCTCGCTGCTGGCGCGCATGAGCGAGCGGTTCCGGCTGCTCACCTCCAACAGCGGCCGGCTCGACCGGCAGGCGACCCTTCGCGCGACGTTCGACTGGTCGTGGGACCTGCTATCGGTTGCCGACAAGGCCGCGCTCGCGCAGTGCTCGGTGTTCGAGGGCGGTTTCAACCTCGAGGCGGCCGAGGCCGTGGTCGATCTGTCGTCGATCGCCGATGCACCGTGGCTGGTCGACGTCATGCAATCGCTGGTCCACAAATCCTTCGTGCGTCCCTGCGGCGACGGGCGGTTCGACCTGCTGGTGAGCGTGCAGGCCTACGCCGCCGAGCATCTTCAGGCCGAAGGCCGCTTTCCCGGCAGCGGCGCTGCCGCGCTGCAGGCCGCGCGGCAGCGGCACGGCGAGTGGTTCGCCGCGCTCGGACCCGGGCGTGCGATGGAGGCGCGCTGCGCCGATCTGCACAACCTCGTCGCGGCCTGCCGGCGCAATCTCGCGGCGGGCAACGCCGCTTCGGCGGCCGGCGCCCTGGAAGGTGCCTGGGCTGCGCTGAACCTGCAGGGACCCTTCAAGGCCGCAGCCGATCTGGCCGAGGCGGTTTGCGCGATGCCAGGTCTTCAGGGTGCCGCCGCGGCGCACGCGCACGCGGTCCTCGGGCACGTGACCGAGGCTTTGGGCATGCCGGCGCAGGCGGCGGAGCACTACGAAACGGCACTGCGGCACGCGCGCGCGGCGAACGACCGGCCGTGCGAGGCCGCCGTGACCGTGAACCTCGCGGCGCTGCATGCCGACGCCGGCGACCCCGAGGCGGCGCGCTCGGAGCACGCGCGCGCGCTGGAGCTCGCGCGCGCAGCCGGCGACGCCGCGCTACAGTGCGCCGCGCTCAACGGCCTGGGCACGGTGGAGTTCGGACTCGGCCGCATGGATCAAGCGCAGGTCCACTACGAGGCGGCGCTGAAGCTGGCACGCGGCCGTGGCGATCGCCGCTGGCAGGGCAGGTTGCTGGGCAATCTCGGCAACCTGCACGCGAGTGTCGGGCGGATGGACGAGGCGCGCGCGCACTCGGAGCAATCGCTGCTGATCGCGCGCGAGCTCGACGACCGCAAGAGCGAGGGCAACACGCTGTGCAACCTGGGCATGCTGCACCACGTCCAGCGCCGCCACGACGACGCGCGCGGGGCGCTGGAGGCCGCGCTCGAACTCGCGCGCGAGCTCGGCTACGCGCGCCTCGAATGCATCGTGCTGTGCAACCTCGGGCTGGTGCACGACGCCACGGACCGCCCGGCGCTGGCGTTGTCGGCCTACGCCGATGCGCTGGCGGTGGCGCAGCGCATCGGCGACCGGCACACCGAGGGCCAGGTGCTGGGCTATCTCGGCGTCGAGCACGCCCGTCAGCGGGCCATCGACGAGGCACGGGAATGCCTCGATCGCGGCCAGGTGCTGCTGCGGGAAGCGGCCGATGCGCTGAGCCTGGGCATCCTGCTGTGCGGCCGCGCCGAGTGCGAATGGCTGGCCGGCGACACGCGCGCCGCCGAAGCCGCGCGCCGCGAAGCGACCGAACTCGCCACCCAGGCCGGCGCAGGCCCCGATTCAGAGCTTGGCCTCGCCCTGGCGCGGGTCAGTGAGATGCTGGCCTCAAAGCGCGCCTAAGGAGACTCCCCTCTCCCGTCGAGGTGAGAGAGGGGAGCGCGGATCACTTGTTCTGGATCCACGGATCCTGTGCCGGCGGCGTCGGCTGCCCCTGAGCGGGCACCACTTTGATCGTGTACTTGTACTTCGCGTTGCTCTCGTGGGGCCCGATCTTCTTGCAGTGACAGCTCATGCCGTTGCCGACCGGCTCGCACGCGTGCTTGCCCTTCGAGTCGACAACGATGCAATCCTTGGGGAAAGCGTAACCGTCGCGAACGAGGACCCATAGGAGACCACCCTCGTTCGGATAGCTCTCGACGGTATCCGGAACGCCGGAGATCTGATCGTTGCGGACATCGACGTAGACCGGTGGCCCGTCCGGCAATCCGTCGGCCCGCGCCGCGGCCGCCGCCAGGGCGAGCGCAAGCGCGAGAAGTCTCCCGTTCATCCTGCCTCCTCCATCTCTCCGGTGTTGTCTTGTCGTCCGGTCGCTTATCTAACGCGTCGCGCACGCCGCCGTCAAGATGCAGATCGTGCAAAGCGACGACGTGCCAGCGCGACCACCCTCACCCCCGGCCCCTCTCCCGCGCGGCGCGCGGGAGAGGGGCGTGGTGGTGCGCGGTCAGCGCGAGAGCATCCACTCGTGCGCCGGGTCGTTGCGGAACGTCCAGAAGCGGTTCGGCCCGGCCATCACGTTCAGGTAGTACAGGTCGTAGCCGTAGGGCGCGACGACCGGGTGGTAGCCGCGCGGCACCATGACGACGTCGTGATCCTCGACCGCGCACGCTTCGTCGAGGCTGCGGTCGTCGGTGTACACGCGCTGGAACGCGAACCCCTGCGGAGGGTTGAGCCGGTGGTAGTAGATCTCCTCCAGCTGAGTCTCGTCGGGCGGCGCCTCGGAGTCGTGCTTGTGCGGGGGATAGCTCGACGAGTGCCCGGCGGGCGTCAGCACCTCGACCACCAGCAGGTGCGCCGCAGTGGAGTCGTTGTGCGGGAGGATGTCGCAGATGTAGCGGGTGTTGCTGCCCTTGCCGCGCACGCTGCGCTTCATCGTCGCGGGGTCGATCGCCCGCACCGTCGCGTGGCGCGCGTCCCCGGGCGCCGTGCACAGCGCGACCTCCGCGTGCGTCCGCGCGCGGATCTCGACGTCGAGGCCGGGCGGAACGTAGACGGCCCCGGGCCCGTGCTCCTCGAACACGCTCGAGCGGACACCGAGGTTCGCGTAGGTGCGGCCGCCGACGCTGAGGTCGACGGTCCCGGTGAGGACGACGGCGCACAGCTCGAGGCCGCCGGTGGAGACCCGCTCGAGCTCGCCGGGGTCGAGGCGCAGCGCGCGGAAGCCGACGTAGGTCCAGCCCGCGCTTTCGGGCGTCACCGCGACGATCTCGCGCCCGGCACGGCGGGCCTTGACGAGCAGCGGGCTCGGCATCAGGCGGCCTTCCCGTCGAGCGCGTCAACGATCGACCGCAGCGTCCGGTACCCCTTGCTCGCGTAGGCGTAGCTCGGAGCGACCGCCGGGTCCTGCTCGGCCTCGACGACCAGCCAGCCGCGGTAGCCGGCGCCGTGCAGCGTGCCGAGCACCGCGTGGAAATCGATCGCGCCGTCGCCGGGCACCGTGAAGACGCCCGCCAGCACGCCGCGCAGGAAGCTCCAGTCCTCGTTGCGCGCCTGTTCGATCAGCGGCGCCCGCACGTCCTTGCAGTGGACGTGCACGACGCGCCCGACGTGCCGCTTCAGCAGCTCGGCCGGATGGTGCGCGCCGCCGAAGTACGCGTGCCCCGTATCGAACAGCAGGCCGACCGCGGCCGGGTCGGTGAGCTGCATCAGCCGGTCGACATCGCCGGGGGATTCGACGTAGGCGCCCGTATGATGGTGGTACGCGAGCGTGATCCCGTAGGTCCGCTGCAGGTGCGACCCGAACGCGTTCAGGCGCCCGGCATAGGCCTCCCATTCCGCGTCCCCGCGGAACTGCGGCCGATGCGACAGCGCCTTGTCCATCCGGCCCTGGATCGTTCCCGCGCATTCGCCGTAGACGACGACCTTCACGCCGTTGTAGCGCAGCTTCTCCATGTGCGCGCGGCAGCGCTCGGTCTCCTTGTCGACGGTGTCCTCGCCCAGGAACCCGCTATACCATCCCGACACGCAGGC
>CAZEIW010000014.1:0-56821 GCA_964512305.1 uncultured Burkholderiaceae bacterium
CGCACCCGGCGTCGCGACCAGCGTGTCGGAGCTGCTCGACGCGCTGCGGGAGGTCGTGGGAGAGGGCGCACTCGCCGCGATGAAGGTCGAGCCCGATCCTGCCCTTCAGGCGGCGCTGCGTGCGCGCCCGGCGACGCTGGCGGTGGACCGCGCACTAGCGCTGGGGTTTGGCGCGGCGGGGGACGCGGTGTCGATCGTGCGTGAGGCGGCCAAAGGCTCGGGCTGAGTGCCTTGCGCCGACGTGGATCCCCGGGACAAGCCCGGGGATGACGCCGACTTAGGGCTTGTTGACGGCGCCGTCATGGCCGGGCGCCGACGTGGATCCCCGAGACAAGCCCGGGGATGACGCCGACTTAGGGCTTGCTGACAGCGCCGTCATGGCCGGGCTTGTCCCGGCCATCCACGTCGGCGCCTGGGTACAGCGCGTCAACCCTTACCAGCGCCGCTCACCGCCCCCGCCGCCCTCCGCAGCAACTGGATCGTCGCGCTGGTGCTGATCAGCTCCGGGTCGCACGCGAGCTCGATCAGCGCGGGCAGCCTCTTGTCGCGCGCATAGGCAAGCGCGTCGGCGAGCGCGGGGGCGAACTGCGCGCTGCGCTCGACGCGCACGCCGCTGCCGCCGTAGGCGCGCGCCAGCATCGCGAAATCCGGATTCGCGAGCGCCGTGCCGATCACGCGGCCGGGATAGCTGCGCTCCTGGTGCATCCGGATAGTGCCGTACATCTGGTTGTTGAACACCAGGAACACCACGCCGGCGTGGTACTGGCAGGCGGTCGCGAGCTCCTGCCCGGTCATCAGGAAATCGCCGTCGCCGGAGACGCAGATCACCGTCCTCTCGGGCGCCGCGATCTTGGCGCCGATCGCGGCCGGCACGCCGTAGCCCATGCTGCCCGAGGTCGGCGCCAGCTGCGTCTGCGGGCTCGTGTAGCGGTAGAAGCGATTCAGCCAGCCGGCGAAGTTGCCGGCGCCGTTGGCCACGATCGTGCCCGCGGGCAGGCTGTCGCGCAGGCTGGTCACCACGTACCACGGGTCGAGCGCCGGCTCGCGCTGCGCGAGTGTCGCCGGCCGCTGCTGCCACAGCTCGTAGTCGGCGCGGGCCTGCGCCAGCTCGGCTTCCCAGCACGGACTGTCGATCGGCATCATCATCGCCAGCCGCGACGCGAGCTGGGGCATGCCGGAGTTGATCATCAGCGTCGCCTGGTACACGCGGCCAAGCTCCTCGACTCCCGCGTGCACGTGCACCAGCTCCTGCTGCGGCACCGGCGAATCGAGCAGCGAATAGCCCCCAGTGGTGGCCTCGCCGAGGCGCGCCCCGATCGCGATCACGAGATCGGCGCCGCGGATGCGCGCCGCCAGCTTCGGATTGATGCCGATCCCGACGTCGCCGGCGTAGTTCGGCAGCCGGTTGTCGTACAGGTCCTGGAAGCGGAACGCACAGGCCACCGGCAGCCGGTTGACCTCGGCGAAGCGGCGCAGGTTGTCGCAGGCTGCGGTCGTCCAGCCCGAGCCGCCCACGACGACGATCGGCCTTTGCGACTGGCCCAGCATGCGGCGCAGCGCGGCAATCTGGATGTCGGTCGGGGCAGCCTGCACGGGCACGTGGCAGTGCGCGTCGCCGACTTCGGCGGAGTCCTCGAGCATGTTTTCCGGCAGCGCCAGCACCACGGGCCCGGGCCGGCCGCTGGTGGCGGTCTGGAACGCACGCGCGACGAACTCGGGGATCCGGTCGGCGCGGTCGATCTGCGCCACCCACTTGGTGATCCCGCCCATCATGCGCCGGTAGTCGATCTCCTGGAACGCCTCGCGTTCGGCGAAGCGCGAATCGACCTGGCCGACGAACACGACCATCGGCGTCGAGTCCTGGAACGCGGTATGAATGCCGATCGACGCATTGGTCGCGCCGGGACCGCGCGTGACGAAAGCCACCCCGGGCTGACCGGTCAGCCGGGCATACGCGTCGGCCATGAACGTCGAGCCCGACTCGTGCCGATTGACGATCAGCCGGATGGCGGGTTTGTCGTGCAGCGCATCGAGCACGGCGAGATAGCTTTCGCCGGGGACGCAGAACACGTGGTTGACGCCCTGGACCGCCAGCTGATCGACAAGAATGCGGGCGCCGGTGCGGGTGACGGTCATGGCGCATTTTATCCCGGCGCCGTCTGGGCGCCGGCCGCGGCGCGCGGCCCGCGCGATCTCAGATCATGCTGGCGTGGATGACGTCGCGAACGCGCGGGTAGATCTCCTGCGACCATCTGCGCCCGCTGAACACGCCGTAGTGCCCGACGCCGGTCTGGATATGGTGGGTCTTCCGGTAGGGCCGGACGCTCCGGCACAGGTCCTGCGCCGCGACCGTCTGCCCGACCGAGCAGATGTCGTCGCGCTCGCCCTCCACCGTCATCAATGCGGTGCGCCGGATCGCGCCAGGGTCGACGGTCCGTCCTCCCCATGACAGCCGGCCTCTGGCCAGGTCGTGGGTCTGGAAGATCTTCTCCACGGTTTCCAGGTAGAACTCCGCCGGCAGGTCGTTAACCGCAAGGTACTCGTCGTAGAAGTCCGAAATGGCACGCGCTTCCTCGGTCCGGCCCTCCGACAGGTGCTCGTAGAGCAGCAGGAAGGACTGGCGGTGGCGCTCCAGGTTCATGCTCATGAAGGCGCCGAGCTGCAGGAAACCGGGGTAGACGCGGCGAAGGAAGCCGGCGTGGGGCGGCGGCACGCGCTCGATGAGATTGCGCTCGAACCAGCCGATCGGCTTGCTTGCGGCCAGATGGTTGACCGCTGTCGGATTGACCCGACAGTCCACCGGCCCGGCCATCAGCGTGAGGCTGCGTGGCTGCGACGGGTGGTTGTCCTCGGCCAAGAGGGCGGTGGCGGCCAGCGCGGCCACGCAGGGCTGGCAGACGGCGATCAAGTGGCAGCCCGGTCCGATCGTGGCGACGAATCGCATCAGGTAGCCGATGTATTCCTCGAGACCGAACTCGCCGTGGCGCAGCGCGACGTCGCGCGCATTGCGCCAGTCGGTGATGTAGACGTCGTGGTCCAGCAGCAGCGTGCGCACGGTCTCGCGCAGCAGCGTCGCGAAGTGGCCCGACAGCGGCGCGGCGAGCAGCACCGGCGGCTGCGCCTGGGCCTCGTCCTTGCGGAAGTGAAGCAGGGCGCCGAATGGCAGGTCGAGGACCTTCTCTTCGGTGACGGCCAGGCGGCGCGAACCGGCCATCACGTGGTCGATGCCGAACGCGGGGCGCACGTGCGTCAGGCGCAGGCGTGCGATGACCTCGCAGGCGGCGGCCAGCCTGCGCAGCACCGGGCGCTCACCGCGCTCGATCCGCAGCGCGGCGCCCAGCTGCTGGCCCAGCAGGCGCAGCGGGGACGACAGATCGGACTGCAGTTCGTAGGCCATGTAGAGCACGGCGGCCCTCCACGCGATCGTGCGGTCATGTCTCGCAAGTTGCGGGCCAGCCCTGCCCAGCGTCCCCTGCGTGCTCGAGCGCCGGCGTGGCACGGCCCTTGCTGCAGTCGAGGCAACGGGAGGCAGCGGGGACGTCGGGGATGGCCGCAACGGTGTTGACCATCAGCAGCAAGAACTACGGGGCCTGGGCGCTTCGGGGATGGCTGATGGCCCGGCTCGCTGGCCTCGAGTTCACCGAGCGGGTGATCCCGCCGGACGACCCGCAGATGAAGGCCGAAATACTGCTGCTTTCGTCCTCGATCCGCGTCCCGGCGCTTGAGCACGAAGGAGTGAGCGTCTGGGACACGCTCGCCATCGGCGAATACCTGAACGAGATCCGGCCCGAGGCCGGTCTGCTCCCGGCCGACCGCGCCGCCCGTGCGCACTGCCGGGCGATCTGCGGCGAAATGCATTCGGGCTTCAGCGCGCTTCGCTCCTCGCTGCCGATGAACATCAAGGGCCGCTTTCCCCACTTCCGGCTCTGGTCGCGCGCGCGAAGCGACGTCGACCGGATCGTGGCCATCTGGACCGAATGCCTGCAGACCTATGGCGGCCCGTACCTGTTCGGCAGCAGGCCGTGCATCGCCGACGCGATGTTCGCGCCCGTGGTCACGCGATTCCTCACCTACGACGTCGCGCTCGAGTCGCGCTGTGCGGGGTATTGCCGGACGATCATGGAGCTGCCGGCGATGCAGGAGTGGATCGAGGCGGCAAGCGCGGAGCCGGATGAGATTGATGAGTTGGAAGCGGAGTTTTGAGCGGCAGGCGCGGGGACTGCACTTCCACGGTGCAGTTCGTCGGCCATCGGGCCGTTGCGCTCCATTTCAGGGCGCCGGTTGGGTCGCGGTCTGCGATTCCCGCGGTGCCAATGCGCCGACGTGGATGGCCGGGACAAGCCCGGCCATGACGATGCTACTTGCGTTGCCCTAAGTCGCCGTCATCCCCGGGCTTGTCCCGGGGATCCACGTCGGCGCATGGGTACAACGCGCGAGAACCTCACCCCGGCCAGTTCGCCAGCGCCCGCTCCAGCACCGTGCGAATCGGCGCTTCCAGGTACGGCAGGAACAGGAACAGCACCCCCAGCCCCGCGGCCAGCGTGACCGGGAAGCCAACGGCGAACAGATTCAGTTGCGGCGCCACGCGCGCCATCACGCCCAGCACCACGTTGATCAGCAGCATCACCGCCAGCATCGGCAGCGAGATGCTGAGCGCGATCGAGAACATTTCCGCGCCGCCGCGCGCGATCGCGTCGAAGCCGAGCGGCAGCGGCGCCGATGCGTCGGCGGGTATCAGGTCGAAGCTCTGCCGCAGCGCGCTCAGCATCATCAGGTGGCCGTCGATCGACAGGAAGATCATCAGGACCAGCAGGGCGACGAAGTTCCCCACCGGGTTGTCGGTCTGGCTCGCTTCCGGGCTGAAGAAGCCGCCGAAGGACATCCCGATCTGCAGCCCGATCAGCTCGCCGGCCAGCTCCACGCCCGCGAAGACCAGCCGCACGGCGAACCCCAGCGCGGCGCCGGCGAGCAGGTTGATCGCGAGTATCCGGAGGAATGGTCCGCCGAGCGGGTCGACCAGCGGCGGCGAGTCGACCGCGGGCGCCAGCAGCGCCGCGATCGCGACGCCGAGCGCGGCCTTGGCGAGCATCGGCACCGCCCGGTGCGACAGCAGCGGCGCGGTGCCTACCAGCGCGAGCACCCGTACCAGCGGCCAGAAGAGCGCGCCTGCCCACGCCGCCAACTGGGCGCTGCTGAACTGGAGCATCGGGAGGCCCGCCGGCCGTTATCCGATCGCGCTCGGAATGGATTCGTACAGCCGGCGCAGGTAGTCGACGAAGAACGTGATCATCCACGGGCCGGCGATCACCAGCATCGCGATCATCGCCAGCATCTTGGGGATGAACGACAGCGTCATCTCGTTGATCTGGGTCGCCGCCTGCAGGACAGAGACCACCAGTCCGACCACGAGCGACGCCAGCAGCAGCGGCGCCGCGAGCAGCAGCGCGACGTAAAGCGCCTGCTGGGCCATCGTGATCACGCCTTGTGGGCTCATGGCTCCCTATCCCCGGTAAACGTGCTCAGGTTTGAAAACTCGCGACCAGCGAGCCGATCAGCAGGTTCCAGCCGTCTGCGAGCACGAACAGCATCAGCTTGAAGGGCAGCGACACCAGCACCGGCGACAGCATCATCATGCCCATCGACATCAGCACGCTGGCCACGACCATGTCGATGATCAGGAACGGGATGAAGACCATGAAGCCGATCTGGAACGCGGTCTTGAGCTCGCTGGTGACGAACGCCGGGATCACGACCCGTATCGGCAGGTCGGCGGGCTTCTCGACGGCCGGCGCGGCAGCCGCGACAGCCGAGGCGCCCGCGGCCGGCGCCGGCTCGGTGGCGCGGGCCATGCGCGCGAACAGTTCGAGGTCGTTGGCGCGCGTGTGCTTGAGCATGAATTCCTTCATGGGCACGCCGGCGGCGGAAGCGGCCTGCTCGAACGTGATCTTCTGCTGGCTGTACGGCAGGTAGGCCTGGTCGTACACGCGGTCGAAGGTCGGGCCCATCACGAACAGCGTCAGGAAGAGCGACAGCCCGATCAGCACCTGGTTCGGGGGTGCCGTCTGCGTGCCCAGCGCCATGCGCAGCAGCGACAGCACGATCACGATGCGGGTGAAGGACGTGGTGAGCAGCAGCAGCGCCGGCAGGAAGCTCAGCGCGGTCAGGAACAGCAGCGTCTGGACCGGCACCGAGTATTGCGTGGCGCCGCCTGGCGCCGGCGTCGCCGTGAAGCCGAGCGGGTTCTGCTGCGCCCACGCCGGATGGAGCAGAAGCGGTACCGCGACCAGCAGCAGCAGCGCCGCAACCGCGCAGGCGAAGCGGCCGCGCGCGCGGGCCGTGCCGGGCAGACGCCGACGACCGGGATCCTTCGGCTGGCGCATCGCGATCATTTCACGCCGCCGCGCAGCTTTCCGAGCAGGGACGCGAACGACACGGCCTGCGGCAGCATCGGGCCGGCGGGTGTCGCGGCGTCGCCCTTCGGCAGGGTTCCCAGCCGCGTGATGCCGCCGGTGCCCACGCCCAGCAGCCACCAGCGCTCGCCGATCTCGACCACCACCACGCGCTCGCGCGGGCCCAGGGCGAGCTGCGAAACCACGCGCATGCCGGCAGCGCCGGCGCGCGGCGCAACCCCGGCGCGCTTGAACACCCAGGCCGCGACGCCGATCAGCGCCAGCACGATCAGCAGCGCCACCGCCATCGGCGCCGGCGAAGGGCCTTCGATGCCGTGCGCAGCGCCGCCTGCCTGCGCGTGCGCCAGCGGCGCCCACGCCGCGGCCGCCAGCAGGCAAAGCCGTCCGATCGGTCTCGTCTTCAGGAGCATCGGGCGCTACTTGTGCAGGCGCCGGACGCGCTCGCTCGGCGTCACGATGTCGGTCAGGCGGATGCCGAACTTCTCGTTGACCACCACCACCTCGCCCTGCGCGATCAGGCAGCCATTGACGAGCACGTCCATCGGCTCGCCCGCCAGCGCATCGAGCTCGATCACCGAGCCCTGCGCCAGCTGCAGGATGTGCTTGATCGGGATGCGCGTGCGCCCGAGCTCGACCGTCAGGTTGACGGGGATGTCCAGGATCAGGTCGAGGTCCTTGGCCCCCTCGGCCGATGCGCCGGGGGTCAGGCGCGGAAAGATGTTGGCAGGCTGCGCGAGCGCCTCCGCGGGCATCTTGGACGCGGACTGCTCCGCGATCGCGGCCGACCAGTCCTCTTCGGCGCTGGCCCCTTTCAAATCACCGGGGTCGCTCATCTGGAGTCTCCGTTAGGTCTCTTCGATGGCCCAGCCATCGGTGAACTGCGAATATTTGAGCATCCGCTCGATGCGGATCGCGCTGTGCCCGTTGACGGCGCCGAACCGGCATTCCATGACGGGCACCGAGTCGACCTTGACGGGGATCAGGTCGCGGATCGGCAGCGCGACGAAGTCGCCGACCTGCAGCTTGAGCAGCTGCGCGATCGTGATCTTCGTTTGCGCGAGCTCCGCGGTCAGCTCGACCTCGGCCGACTGGACCTGCTCGGTGAGCTGGCGCACCCAGCGCCGGTCGGGTTCCTGGCCGTCGCCCTGCAGCGACGAATACAGCACGTCGCGGATCGGCTCGAGCGACGCGTACGGAAAACACAGGTGGATCTCACCGCCGGTCTCGCCGATCTCCAGGTTGAACGTGGTCGCGACCACGATCTCCGACGGCGAGGCGATGTTGGCGAACTGCGTGTGCATCTCCGAGCGCTGGTGCTGGAAGTTGAAGCGGAACAGGCCGCCCCAGGCCTTCGCGTACTCGCCGAGCACGACTTCCATCATGCGCTGGATGATCCGCTGCTCGGTCGGCGAGAAGTCGCGGCCCTCGATCCGGAACCGCAGCTTGCCGCTGCCGCCGAACAGCGTGTCGATCGCGCAGAACACCAGGTTCGGGTCGAAGATCACCAGCCCCGAGCCGCGCAGGGGCGCGATCGAGACGATGTTGATGTTGGTCGGCACCGCGATGTCGCGCAGGAACGCCGAGTACTTGATCACGCGCACCGGCCCGATCGAGATCTCGGGGCTGCGGCGCATGAAGTTGAACAGGCCCACGCGCAGGTTGCGCGCGAAGCGCTCGTTGATGATCTCCATCGTGGGCATGCGCCCACGGACGATCCGTTCCTGGCTCGCGAGGTCGTAGGAGCGGATCCCGCCGCCGCCCTCGGTCTTCTCGAGCTTCTGCGACTCGCCGGTCACGCCCTCCAGCAGAGCGTCGACCTCGTCCTGCGACAGGAAGTGCTCGGCCATCGCGCGCTACTGGATGATCATGTGAGTGATCAGCACCGCGTCGACCGAGTTCTCGGCCGCGGTGTGCTCGAGCGACTTGTTCGCCGCCACGACGATGTCCTTGGAGAGCTTCTGCTTGCCCTCGGCCTGGAGCAGCTCGTTCGAATCCTGCGAGCCGAGCACCGGGATCACCGCGCTGCGCACGACCGGCATCAGGTCCTTGATCACCTCGGCCGCATCGACCGACTTGACCTCGAAGCTCAGCCGGATCTGCAGGTAGCGGTCGGTGTCGCGCAGGTTGACGGTGAAGTTCTCGAACTCGACGAAGTACGGCAGTTTCCTGACCTCGGCCTTCTTCGCGTCGGCCGCGGCGCTCTTGCCACGCAGGAGGAAGGCGCCCGCGCCGCCGGCCAGCAGCACCGCCGCCAGCCCGATCAGGATGAACAGCTTTGCCTTGCCCTTCTTGGGCGCCGTCTGCTTGGCCGCCGCCGAGCCTGCCGCCGCCGGGGCTGCTGCCGCCGGTTTGCTCTCCGCCATCGCTTTCCCCGCCATCGTCTGCTGCCGTTCTTGCTGCCGTATCCGGCCGTCGGCGGCGCGCGCCTATCGGCATCGCGCCCCCATCCTTGAGGGGATTATTGAATTTCCGCGCCGCGGCGATCCGGGGAATACCGTCGCCTTTTGGTTGCTGTTCGGACGCGCTTTTCCTAGGCAAACGTGTCGATCAGCCGCGTCGCGATCACGCGCGCCGCCGGGTCTGCGGGCGCCGCACCGGCGGAAACCGGGGCCAGCATTTCCCGCGCGCCGGCACCGCCGCCGCGAAGATCCGGCTGCTGCGACCCGCGCCGGGAACCGTCGCCGACGGAAGCCCCGGTCAGCTGCAGTCCGCTCGCGGTGAACATCTCGCGCAGGCGCGGAAGCGCGTTTTCGAGCGCGCTGCGGGTTGCCTCGTGCGTGGCCGCGATCGACAGCGTCGCCTCGTGTCCATGCATCCGGATCGAGACGCTCACCGGTCCCAGATCTGCCGGCTGCAGCGACAGTTCGGCCGAGTGCACGCCGTTCCTGGCCAAAATGGCGACGTGCTGCGAGAACTGATCGGCGAACCCGGCCTGGCCGGGACCGGTGTGGATCGCCACCTGCAGCGGCGAAGCCGCCACCGGCCCGCCGGCGGGGCCGAATGCCGGCGCAGGCGCGGCCATCGCGTCCGCGCCGCCGGTTTGAGCCAGCGGCGATGGCGCAGCCGGTGAGCCGCCTTGCGTCGCCTGCAGCGCCGACGACAGCGCGGCGGCAACCCGCGGCAGGCTGGATTGCGGTTCTTCGCGTCGGGTCGCGTCCGGCCGCAAGCTCGCGGCCGCCGAGCCCGCGGCGTCTGGCGCGTCGGCGTGTGTGTGGTCTGGCGCGTCGGCGCCTTGTGAAGCCGCGGCGTGCGCAGCGCCCGCAGGGGTGCGTCTGGCCGCGGTCGGTGCCTGTGCAGCAGCGTCGTCGATCGCCGGGGCCCGCCCCGCGCGGCGCGCACCGCCTTCATCTTTCCCGGCGGCAGCGACGCCGCCCGCCTCTTGCGTCGCGCCGGGTTCGCCCTCCGCAGCGCCAGCCGCGAGCGGCCCGGCGGCCCCTGATTGCGCGGCGAGCAGCGCCGCCGCGAGCGCGGCGCCGGTGGCGTCCGTCTTGCTCGCATCCGGATTCGACTTGCCGGCTGTGTCCTTCGAGGCCGGCCGTGAGCGACGCCCGCCGGCCGCCGGAACCGGCGTGTCTGCCTTGTTCCCATCGGGGTTGCCGCCGGCGTCCGGGCGCGCGGCACCGTCCGAAGCCGCCGGAGGCTGCGTGGCGACATCGAGCATCACGGATCCGAAGCTCGGGCCAGCGTCCGCGGGCTCGGCCGCTGCGGTCCGATCGGGGGCCGGCCCGGAGGCGGCGGATTGCACTCTGAGCGCCGCGCTCATGCCGACCTCGCCGCACCTGCCAGCGCTCGGTCGAGACCCGCGCCGGCCCCTCCCGCCTGCACCGCCTGGACGCGCTGCGCGATCTCGTCGGTGTGCTTCTGGTCGCGCCGCGCCTCGATGCGCGCGGCCTCTTCGGCGCGCCGGCGCGCGAGCGCCTGAAGGCTCTTGAGCTTGCGCTGGCACTGCGCCGATTCGTCGCCCGCCGCCGCGGCGGCGTGTTCGCACCGCTCGACTTCGGCCGCCTGAGCTGCCTGTGCCTGCTGCAGCCGCGCCAGGAAGGCGCGCCAGTTGGCTTGAGCCGCCGGGTCCAGGCCGTCGCCCGGTTGCGCCTTTCCCCGCTGCGCGTAGTCGCCGGCGTAGCCCCGCAGCACCGCGAGGTTGCGCCGGGCCTGGTCGGCCTGGCGCTCCATCTGGGCGTGGCGCGCCATCGCCGCATCGCGGGCGGCGGTCGCGATCTCCATCAGGGTATTGAGGCTGGCGTTGTCCATCGTCTGATTCCAGGGTGTCTTGGTCCGAGTCGCTAGCGGGCCGCGACCGCGGCCTCCGGCACCAGCCGCACCAGCGCACCCAGCCTTGCGCGCGCATCGGGCAGGGAAGAGGCCTCCTGCATCGGCTGCTGCAGGAAGGCCTCCATCTGCGGATGGGCGGCGATCGCGGCGTCGAGCGCGGTGTCGTTGCCGGCAACGTAGGCGCCGACCGACAGCAGGTCGCGGTTGCGGTTGAAGCGGGAATACAGGGCCTTGAACCGGCGCGCCGATTCGATCTGGTCGGGCGTGCAGACCGCGGGCATCACGCGCGAGATGGAGCCTTCGACGTCGATCGCCGGGTAGTGCCCGGCCTCGGCCAGGCGCCGCGACAGCACGACGTGGCCGTCGAGGATCGCGCGCGCCGCATCGGCGATCGGATCGTGCGGGTCGTCGCCCTCGGTGAGGACGGTGTAGAAGCCGGTGATCGAGCCGCCGCCCGGCGCCGCGTTGCCGGCGCGCTCGACCAGTTGCGGCAGACGGGCGAAGACGGAAGGGGGATAGCCCTTGGTCGCCGGCGGCTCGCCGATCGCGAGCGCGATCTCGCGTGCCGCCATCGCGTAGCGTGTGAGCGAGTCCATCAGCAGCAGCACATGGCGGCCGCGGTCGCGGAAGTGCTCGGCGATGGCGGTTGCATAGGCGGCGCCCTGCAGCCGCAGCAGCGGCGGCGTATCGGCGGGCGCGGCGACCACAATCGCGCGGCGCAGGCCGTCGGCGCCGAGGATATCCTCGATGAACTCCTTGACCTCGCGCCCGCGCTCGCCGATCAGTCCGACCACGGTGACGTCGGCCGAGGTGTAGCGCGCCATCATGCCGAGCAGCACGCTCTTGCCGACCCCGGAACCGGCGAACAGGCCGATGCGCTGGCCGCGACCGACCGTCAGCAGCGCGTTGATCGCGCGCACACCGACGTCGAGCGGCGTGCGGATCGGCTCGCGCTCCATCGCGTTGATCGGCCGCCGCTGCAGCGGCTGCTGCTCGAATCCGCCGCCAAAATGCGGGTCCAGCGCGCCGGCGCCGTCGATCGGCGTGCCGTTGGGGTCGAGAACGCGCCCGAGCAGCGCGTCGCCGATGGGCAGGCGGCGGGTGCGATCCTCGGCGCGGCGCAGCGGGTGATTGCGCCGGTGCAGCCGCGGCCTCGCCGCCGCAGGCTCCTGCGCCACGACCAGTGCGCCGGGGCGCAGGCCGTGCGGCTCCGTGGTGGGCATGAGGAACAGGCGGTCGCCCGCAAAGCCCACGACTTCCGCGTCGAGCTTCGGCTGCTCGTCCTGCAGCACCAGCACCTGCGCGCCCACCGGCAGCCTCAGCCCGACCGCCTCCATCACCAGCCCGGCGGCGCGCGTCAGGCGCCCGCGCATCTGCATGGGCTCGGCCGTGGCCGCGATCGCGCGGCAGTCCTGCAGGAAGCGGCGGTATGCGCCGGGTTGCATCGTGGATCGAGGGATCAGTTGCGGCTCAATTGCTGCTCACGTGCCCGACTCGCCGCTGCGCCGGACGGTGCCCTCCGCAGACGCAGGCGCAGGCGCCGGATCGCCGTCGGTACCGAAGAACGCGGCCGCGGTCTCGACGCCCAGGGTGCGCAGCGTGCGCGCCCAGCGCGTCGACAGCGTGGCGTCGACGTCGCCGCTCTCGGATTCGACGCGGCAGCCGCCCTGCTCGACGCCGGCGTCGCTGACGAAGTGGCAGCCGCGGTACAGCCCGTCGGCCCCGAGCGCCGAGCGGACCAGCTCGAAGTCCTGGGGCGCGAGATGCACGCGCGGATGATTGTGGTGATCGGCGATCGCGGCCAGCGCTTCGCGCACGACGGGCAGCGCGGCGTCGCGCCGGCCGCCGATCTCGCGCCGCACGAGCTGGCGCGCGATCTCGAGCGCGAGATCGAGGACGGCGTCGGCCGCGCCCGCGGTCAGCTCCTCGAACTGGGCGTTCAGCGCGGCCAGCAAGCGGTCGAGCCGCTCGATGTCCGCAGCGCGCGCCTGTTGCGCGATCTGCATCGCCTCGGCGTACCCCTGACGCCTTCCGCGCTCGAACGCGCTGCTCTCCCGCTCCGGGGTGGCCGCGCGCGCCGACATCGGCGAGGGGCGGCCCCCCGCGGACGTCTGCGCCAGCGGCTTGAGCTGCCAGCTCTCGGTGGCGCCGATCTCGTCCTTCGAGATCGTGCGCGCGAAGACGTGGTCGAACGCGCCCACCTCAGCTCCCTGTGCGGCGTGGACGGCCGCGGACGGCGTCGGGCGCGCGTTCAGACAAACTCATCGTCGCCTCCGCCCGATCCGAGCTGGAGCTGGCCTTCGTCGGCCAGGCGCCGCACGATCTTGAGGATCTCGCGCTGCTCTGCCTCGACTTCGGACAGCCGCACGGGACCCTTCGATTCCAGGTCCTCGCGCAGCGATTCGGCGGCGCGCGCCGACATGTTCTTGAAGATCTTCTCGCGCAGGGCCTGGTCGGCACCCTTGAGCGCGACCACCAGCGCGTCCGACTGCACCTCGCGCAGCAGCGTCTGCACGGCCCGGTCGTCCAGGTCGTTGAGGTTCTCGAACGTGAACATCTGGTCGAGGATCTTCTGCGCCAGGTCGGCATCGTGCTCGCGGATCGACTCGATCGCGACCGTTTCGACCGCGGTGCCGAGGAAGTTCAGGATCTCGGCCGCGGTCTTTGTGCCGCCGAGCGTGGCCTTCTTCAGCTTTTCGCCGCCCGCCAGCACCTTCGACAGCACCTCGTTCAACTCCTGCAGCGCCTGCGGCTGGATGCCGTCCAGCGTGGCGATGCGCAGCAGAACGTCGTTGCGCACCCGGTCCGACAGGCTCTTGAGGACCTCCGACGAGTGGTCGCGCTCCAGGTGGACCAGGATCGAGGCGATGATCTGCGGGTGCTCGTTCTTGAGCAGCTCGGCGATCGCGCCCGGGTCCATCCACTTCAGGCTTTCGATGCCCGAGACGTCGCGCCCCTGCAGGATGCGGTCGAGCAGCATGTCGGCCTTGTCCTCGCCGAGCGCCCTCTTCAGCACCTGGCTGATGAAGGCGTCGGTGTCGCGGACCAGGGAGTACTGGCCTTCCTTGGTGTCGTGGAAGCGCTTGACGACGTCGTCGATCTTCTCGCGCGGCACGGTGCGCATGCGCGCCATCGTCTCGCCGAGCTTCTGCACTTCCTTCGGCGACAGGTATTTGAAGACCTCGGCGGCTTCCTCCTCGCCGACGGTCATCAGCAGGATCGCCGCGTTCTCGAGGCCGGTGTCGTCCATCAGGTCGCCCTGCCGGTGATGTCGAACGAAGACGCGTCCATGTCCGTCACGCCTTCGAGTCCCCGACCCATGCCTTGACGACGTTGGCGACGGTGGCGGGGTCGCTCTTCGCGATCTGGCGCACGTGGTCGATCTGCGACATGGTCAGGGCACCGGCGGTCGAAGTCGGCGCCGCGATCGCGGGCGCCGCCGGTGCCTCGACCACGCGCGGCGCGCTGCCGATCGACTTCAGCGCCGGCCGCACGACGCCGAAGACGACGATCAGCGTCAGCAGCAGAAACAGCAGCGCCTTGCCGCCCTCCTTGGCGAGCGCCAGCGCGTCGGGCTGCTGCCACAGCGGCAGGGGCTCGACCGCCGCGAGCTCGGGCTGGTTGAAGGCCGCATTGACGACGTTGAGCGAGTCGCCGCGCTGCGAATTGAATCCCATCGCCTGGCGCACCAGCGCCTGCAGGTCTTCGATCTCCTTGGCCGACCATGGCGTGCCCGCGCCCTGGCCGCCGGGCGCCGGCTTGTTGTTGACGACCACCGCCGCGCTCAGGCGGCGGATCTCGCCGCTCGCGTTGCGCGTATGGCGCACGTTCTTGTCGACCTCGAAATTCGTGGTCTGCTCGCGATGCGTGCTGGCGCCGGCCGCCGCGGCGGCGGGCGGGTTCAGCGGCGCGGCCTGGCCGTTGATCGGCGCGGTCGCCGGCACCGGCGGCTGGTTCGAGAGTGCGCCCGGAATGCCCTGCGCCCCGGCCGCGCCCGGCTGGGAGCTGTCGGTGCTCGACTGCGAGCGAACCGCTGCCTTGTCGGCAGCCTGGTTGGGCTTGTAGGTCTCGTCCATCTGCTCGACGTTCGAGAAGTCGACATCGGCGGTCACCTGCGCGCGCACGTTGCCGCGCCCGGCGATCGGCTCGAGGATGTCCTCGATGCGCTTGATCGTCGAGGCCTCGATCTGGGACACGTAGTCGAGCTGGGCGCCGTCGAGCCCGGCCGCCGATTCGGACTGGCTGGCGAGCAAATCGCCGTGCTGGTCGACGACCGAGATGTTCTTCGGCGTGAGCTCCGGCACCGACGACGCGACCAGGTGCACGATCCCCGCCACCTGGGCCCGGTCGAGCGCCTTGCCCGGGTGCAGCTGCAGCAGCACCGACGCGGTCGGCGGCTGCCTGTCGCGCAGGAAGCCCGAGGGCTTGGGCAGCGCCAGGTGCACCCGCGCCGCGGCCACGGGAGCCAGCGTCTGGATCGAGCGCGCCAGTTCGCCCTCGAGGCCGCGCTGGTAGTTGAGCTGCTCCTGGAACTGCGTCTGCCCGAACTTCGGGTTCTCGAGGATCTCGAAGCCGACCACGGATCCGCGCGGCAGGCCCTGCGAGGCCAGCTTCAAGCGCGCCTCGTGCACCTTGTCGGCCGGGACCAGGACCGTGCCGCCGTCGGCGTTGCGGTAGGGGATGTTCATCTGCGACAGCTGCGCGATGATCGCGCCGCCGTCGCGGTCGGAAAGGTTGGTGAACAGCACGCCGTAGGGCGCCGAGGCGCTCCACAGCCACGCGGCGGCGACGACCGCGATCAGGGCGGCGGCGCCGAGCATCAGCAGCGCGCGCGTGCGCGGCGAAAGCTTCGCCGCGAAGCCGGCGCCCGGGAGCGCAGCCTGCAAGGGTGTCGGGAGGTTCGAGGAGTTGTCCATGTCGGGTGCGCCGGAACCCAGCTTCGCGTGATCGAATCACGTGATCGCGTGACGAACCGGCTTTTGCATTATTCGGGCACTTGAGGGTCCGGATACCCGGATAAGCCGAACCTTTGCGCGCCGTTTAAGGCGAGCGCCGGCAGGCGGCTCCGGCGGCGGTCCCGCGCCGCCGGCCGGCCGTCGCCCGGAACGAAAAGCGCGGCGAATCGGCGCCAGTTCCGGCGAGTGCCCGGCGGCGCCGCGCACTAGATTCGACCCCGGGGAACAATCCCGTCTCGATATCCGCGCGGGGGCGCACGATGGATCTGATGTCGATCAATACCCAGCTTGCGACGGCGGTTGCGGGCGCGAAGGCCGGCGCGGCTGCCGGTTCAGGTGCGGCCGCCAAGGGCTTCGATTTCGCCGCGTCGCTCGATTCGGCGCTGCAGGCGGTGAGCCGCAGCCAGGCACAGTCCGAAGAGCTGCAGAAGCAGTTCCAGCTCGAGAATCCGACCGTGAGCCTCGAGCAGACGATGGTGTCGATGAACAAGTCCGCGCTCGCCTTCTCGGCGGCGGTCCAGGTGCGCAACCGGCTCGTGCAGGCCTACGACCAGATCATGAACATGCAGGTCTGACGTCGCGGTCTGACGCCGCAATCAGACGCCGCAGTCGGACGTTACAGCGCATCGCCTGCTCCCGCGGCCCGCCGCCGCGGCGGCTTTGAAACCCGATTAAAACCCGAGCTGGGCCAGCAGGTCGTCGACGCCCTTCTGGTCGGCGACCACGTCGTCACGGCCGGCGGCATCGACGACCGGGCCTTCGAGCATGGCGGGCTCGACCTTCTTGCGCTGCTCCGGCGGCGTCGCCTCGATCAGCAGCTTCACCAGCTGCTCCTCCAGCGTCTGCGCGAGAACGACCACCTTGCGGATCACCTGTCCGGTGAGGTCGTGGAAATCCTGCGCCATCATGATGTCGGTCAGGATCGAGTTGGTGCGGTCAGCCTGGCCGCCGACGGAAGCGAAGAACGCGCAGGTTTCGTCGATCAGGTGCTCGCCCGCGGGCGTTGCGCGCCCGCCGGCGCCGTTCTGCACGTCGTTCTTCGAGCCGTTCCTGGTATAGACGGCGACCGCCTGCCAGCGCGAACGCAGGCTCTCGGCCTGCTGCGTGATCTCCTCCTGCACGGTGCGCGCGCGATCGACCGAGTTGAGCACCTTCTCGGCCGCCTCGCCGGTGACGCGCGCGATGTAGGCCAGGCGGTCGCGCGCGTCCGGCAGGTTGTCGCGCGCGTTCATGAGCTCGCGGTCGTAGCCGAGCTCGCGCAGCGCGTCGTGCAGCGTGCGCGTCAGGTGCCCGATCCGGTGGTAGATGTCTTCCCCGGCGCCGGCCTGCTCGCCTTCGTGCGCGACGGCGGCGTCGAGCCGCGGGGCGGCGGACGTGTCGCCCCACACCCGGATCGCCTCGGCCGCTTCCTGCGCGGCAGCGCCCTCGAATACCGATGCTTCGCTGTGGCCCATTTTCGCGTTCCCCGGGTCAGCCCGCGTTCTTTTGCATGATCTTCTGCACCTTCTCCTCCAGGGTCGCCTTGGTGAACGGCTTCACGATGTAGCCGTTGGCGCCTCCCTGGGCGGCGGCGACGATGTCCTCCTTCTTGGCCTCCGCGGTCACCATCAGCACCGGTATCGCCTTCAAGGCGTCGTCGGAGCGGATGTTCTTCAACAGCGCGAAACCGTCCATGTTCGGCATGTTGATGTCGGACACGACGAAGTCGAACTTGCTCGCCTTCAGCATGCCGAGAGCGGCCACGCCGTCCTCGGCCTCTTCGGCGTTGCCGAAGCCGATCTCTTTGAGCAGGTTGCGGACGATGCGGCGCATCGTCGAGAAGTCGTCGACAATCAGGAAGCGGGGATCGGCGGTCATCGTTTTTCCACCTCGGCAGGGGACGCGCTCGGCGTTGCCGCGAGCGGGTCGGTCATTCGGATTCTCGGTTGCGTCATCGGTGGCCGATTGCGCGAAAAGCCGTTGCAAGCCGCCCGAATCCCGGCTAGCGCAGGCCGGCCGATCCCGTGATCGGCAGGTTCGGGACGCCGGGGTCACCCGGGCCGGCGGCGGATCGGGCGGAGCCGGATGCGCCAGTCAGCGCGTGCTCGACCTCGTCGGGCGCGCCCGCTTCGACCTCGCCGCCGGCGCGCTGCAGGCGCTCCTCGGCGAGCTTGTTGAGCACGATGATCGAGATGCGGCGGTTCAGCGGGTTGCCCGGGTCCTGCCGGTCGAGCGGGCTGGCGTCGGCGAGCCCGACCACGCGCACGATCTTCGACGGATCCATCCCGCCGGCGATCAGCTCGCGGCGCGAAGCGTTCGCGCGGTCGGCCGACAGCTCCCAGTTCGAATAGGCCTTGTCGCCCGCCGCGTACTGCAGGGAATCGGTGTGGCCCGACAGCCCCACCTTGCTGTCGACGCCGTTGAGCACGCCGCCGATCTCGCGCAGGATGTCGCGCATGTAGTCCTTGACCCGGGCGCTGCCGACATCGAACATCGGCCGGTTGTAGTCGTCGACGATCTGCACCCGCAGGCCGTCGGGCGTGATCTCGATCTTGATCTGGTTGCGGAACTGGCTCAGCTTCTCGCTGCCCAGGATCGCCTGGTCGAGGCGCTCCTTCAGCGCCTCCATGCGGGCCTTCTCGACGCGCTCGACCTCGGCCCGCCGCTTTTGCTGCACCTTGACCTCGCCGCGCTTGATCTGGCCGACCGACTTGGTCAGGTCCTCGCCCCCGCCGGTGATGATCGAGGTTGCGTCGCCCGAGCCCTCGCCGCCCGACATCGCCACCTGCAGCGGCGACTGGAAGTACTCCGCGATGCCCTTCAGATCGCCCTTGGTGGTCGAGCCCAGCAGCCACATCAGCAGGAAGAAGGCCATCATCGCCGTGACGAAGTCCGCGTACGCGATCTTCCAGGCGGCGCCGTGCGCGGCGTGGCCGCCGCGCTTGACGCGCTTGATCACGATCGTCGATTTCGCCTTTTCGCTGCCCGTTGCGGCCATGTGTGCCTCGCCTGTCCGCTAGCGCTTCTGCTTGACGTGCTTCTCGAGCTCGATGAAGGTCGGGCGCTCGGTCGAGTACAGGATCTTGCGGCCGAACTCGACCGCGACCGCGGGCGCGTAGCCCTGCAGGTTCGCGAGCAGCGTCGCCTTGACGCAGTTGAGCTCCTTGGTGGACTCGTCGACCTTCTGCTCGAGCAGCGCCGCCAGAGGGCCGACGAAGCCGTACGAGAGCAGGATGCCGAGAAAGGTTCCGACCAGCGCCGCGGCGATCATCTCGCCCAGCACCGCGGGCGGCTTGCCGACCGACGCCATGGTCTTGACCACGCCCATCACCGCGGCGACGATGCCGAACGCCGGCAGGCCGTCGCCGGACTTCTGCAGCGCGACCGAGGGCTGCATCGCCTCGTGGTGGTGGGTGTCGATCTCCTGTTCCATCAGGCTCTCGATCTCGAGCGGGTTCATGTTTCCGGACACCATCATGCGCAGGTAGTCGGTGATGAACTCCACCAGGTGGTGGTCGCCCGAAACCATCGGATGCTTCTGGAACAGGGCGCTCTTGGCCGGCTCGTCGACGTCCGACTCGATCGCCATCATCCCTTCCTTGCGGATCTTGGTCAGGATGTCGAACAGCAGCGCCATCAGCGCCATGTAGCGGGCCTTGGTGTACTTCGACCCCTTGAGCAGCTTCGGCAGCGCCTTGAGCGTCGCCCCCAGGACCTTGGTCGAGTTCGACGTCACGAAGGCACCCAGCGCGGCGCCGGCGATCACCAGAAGCTCGATGGGTTGGATCAGGACGTGGAAACTGCCGCCTTCAAGGGCATAGCCGCCGAAGACGGCGCCCAAGACCAGCAGGAATCCGACGATCACGAACATGAAGTCCGCCCCTAAACCTATGGGCGCGGCCCAGCACGCGCGTCATGCCGTGGCCCGCCCGCCCCAGTTTCTTGTCGCGCTGACCCTGTTTCGGCAGGGGATCGGCCTAACTTGAACCCAGCCCGCCGTTTACCGCCCAGTTCGGCGCTTCCAGGGGGCGCTGTCCGCCACGCCGCCGCGCGGGCAAAAAAATACCCGGACGAGCCGGGTAAAAGGTCGGAGGAGAAAGAGGAAAGGGGTCGGCGGGTTCGGGCGCGCCTCAGACGGTCGCGGCCTCTTCGGTGCGGACGTTGCCGCGGCCCTTGCCGGCTCGCGCCGGGGGCTCGCACAGGCCGCACACGTAGTTCTTGGTCAGCTCGTAGGTGTGGGTGACGAACTTGCCGCCGCACTTGCAGCACGGCGTCAGCGTGACCATCCCGGCGTCGACGAACTTGACCAGGCGCCAGGCCCGGGTGACCGACAGCAGCGGCTCGAGGCCCTGCGCGCGCACCTGCTCGATATAGAGCTCGTAGGCCTTGATGATGGCGTCGATCTCTTCGAGCTCGGTGGTCTTGTTCAGGTACTCGTAGATGTTCAGGAACAGCGACGAGTGGATGTTCGGCTGCCAGGTCATGAACCAGTCGGTCGAGAACGGCAGCATGCCGCGCGCCGGCGATTCGCCCTGGACTTCCTTATAGAGGCGCAGCAGGCGCTCGTACGAGAGATCGGTCTCGGACTCCAGGACCTGCAGCCGGGCCCCGAGCTTGATCAGCGCGATCGCGCGCTGGATCTGCCTGCTTTCGCTGACGATGCTTTTGATTCTCATCTCGACCTCCTCGGGGCCTGCCGGCTCAGCTGGCTTCGGCGAACTGGCCCGCCATCACGATGTTGGCGTGAAGGCCGGCGACCGCGGCGCCCGGAGCGAGCTTGGCGCGCGAGTGGCTGGTGAGCAGGTTCCAGACCACGTCGTCGTCGAAACGGAAGCGCGTGATCAGCTGGTTGCTGCCGGCGATCTTCATCAGCTGCGCGGGCGTGAGCTGGTCGACGATGCTGGCGACTTCGTCGGAGATTCCCAGGCGGTACAGCGCCTGCGCCTTGTCGGCGCGGATCATGTGCTGCGCCAGCACCAGGTACGCAAGGTTGACTTCCCGCACTTCCTGAAGCAGTTGCTCGTTGATCACCGGGCCGTTGGTCATTTGCCACTCCTGAAGGGTTGGGGCCTGCGAAAGCCCGGATTGCGTTGCGAAGTGACGCCATTTCACGCCACTGCCCGGATACCCTGTATCGGGGACTCGCCAATTCCTGTGTCGGCGAACCTGCCGCCGCCTTGTAGGAAATTGCCCTACAAGCGAATTTGGCCCTGAAAGCCGGCTGATTCGGACTAAAGGTTGGCGCGCAGGCGCCGTAACTGGGGCTGTAGGGCAGCGGCGAAGGCCTGCGGACGCCGGGCGGCGAATCTCGCAGGCAAGAGAGCTTCGATCCCGATGCCTGTAGTACGCCTGCCGAACGGCCGTGGGGATCGCGGCAGGCAACGGAAAAGTTTCCTCCCCCGCCCTGCGCGCCGCGCTGACCTCCAAAGTCACCGGCGCGCTTTTTTTTAAATTGCAAGGGTTTGGCGCCTCTTATCGAGACTCAAATCCTAAAGTCGTCGACCCAAGCCACCGATAACCCAACTAACGCGACCGCCTTCGGGTGCGCGGAACGACCGGTAGGGGTCTCTCGAAAAGGGCGGCAGCCACCTGGTAAAGGGTCAACCGGCCTCGAATCGGGCGGTTGCATAGAGAACTGAAAGGAGCGCAAATGCCTCAAATCATCAACACCAACATCGCGTCGCTGACGGCACAGAACAACCTGAACGCGTCGCAAAACTCGCTGCAGACCGCCATCCAGCGCCTGTCGTCGGGCCTTCGCATCAATAGCGCGGCCGACGATGCCGCCGGGCTGGCGATTTCTCAACGGATGCTCGCGCAGATCAACGGCGTGAACCAGGCGGTTCGCAATGCGCAGGACGGCGTCTCGCTGGCGCAGACCGCCGACGGCGCGCTGAGCTCCATCAGCGATAACTTGCAGCGGATCCGCCAACTGGCGGTGCAATCGGCGAACTCGACCAACAGCTCGTCGGACCGGGCAGCGCTGCAGCAGGAAGTGTCGCAGCTGACTTCGGAAATCGACCGCGTCGCGACGCAGACCCAGTTCAACGGGTTGAACCTGCTCGACGGCACGTTCACGAGCCAGCAGTTCCAGGTCGGTGCGAACTCGGGTCAGACGATCTCGATCTCCTCGCTGGCGAGCGCGCGCACCGCGACGCTCGGCCAGGGCTATACGGCGTCGACGACCGCTACCGTGGTCGCCGGATCAAGCGTGAGCACGGCCGGCAAGGTGGTGATCAACGGCACCGACATCTATCAGGGCACGACGATCGCGGCTGATGCCCAGCAGCTTGCCAATGCGATCAACAACCGCGGCATCTCCGGCGTTTCGGCGACCGCGACGGCAACGACCACCACGGGTGCCGCCGCCGTCAACGCCACGGCAGGGGACACGGGCACGATCGTTATCAACGGTGTCGCCACGGCGACGATCGCCGCCGCGTCCGGCGTCGCTGCGACCGACCAGCTCGCTTACATGGCGGCCATCAACAACATCAGCGCAGCCACCGGGGTAACGGCGAGCGACGCGGGTTCGAACAAGATCAAGCTGAGCGCGGTCGACGGTCGCAACATCACCGTCGCGTACGGTGTTGGAGGTACGCCGCTGAGCGCAACCGATACCGGGATCACGGCAGCCACGACCTATTCAACGGTTACGGTGACGTCGACCAACAGCACGGCGCTCACGACCTCGGGCGCGATCGCAACCGGCGGCGGCGCTGGCAGCCTCACCATGGCCGCGTCGACGAACGCGGGCCAGTCCGGTGTCTCGATCGCCAATACCGACATCTCGTCGATCAGCGGCGCCAACGCCGCGCTGACCTCGGTCGACGCCGCGCTGACCGCGATCAACAGCGAGCGTGCCCAGCTCGGCGCCATCCAGAACCGGTTCCAGTCGACGGTTGCGAACCTGCAAACGACCGGCCAGAACCTGACCGCGGCGAAGTCGCGCATCACGGACACCGACTTCGCGGCCGAGACCGCCAACCTGACCCGCGCGCAGATCCTGCAGCAGGCCGGCACGGCGATGCTCGCGCAGGCCAACGCGCTCCCGAACAGCGTCCTGACGCTGCTCAAGGGCTGAGCAAGCCGCCGCAGGCAATCGTTTTGCAAAGGGGGCGCCCCACAAGGGCGCCCCTTTTTGCTGGGATGCCGGCCGGCCTCAAGTTTTCGCCCGCGCGGACGTAGAACCGTGGGAAGGCCAGGAATCCGGCAAGTCCCATGAACATCGACGTTGTGCAGGCTGCCATGCCAGCGGCGGCCATCGATCCGGTCCCCGGTGCGGGCGCCGCCGGGTCGGTCGCTGTCGCGCCTCCGCCGCCGGCCGGAAACCAGGATCCCGCGGCTGCGCCGGATCCGGCGGCTGCGGCGCGCGCGGCGCGCGAAGCAAGCCGTCAATTCGCCGAAAGCGGCATCGAATTGAGCATCGAATTCGACGATCAACTCGGCCACTCGATCTATAGGCTGGTCGACGGTCAAACGGGGCAGGTGATGCGCCAGCTGCCGTCGAAGGAAGTCGTCGCGATCGCACACGCCCTCGCCGAGCAGGCGAAGAGCGGCGTGCTGGTGCGCGCCGACGCGTAACGTCCAAGCGGAGCATTGAAATGGCGACATCGCCGGTCGGTTCGAGCAGTTCGTCCAGCAGCGGCGGCGGCGTCGGTCCGATCGACGTCGGAACCATCGTCAGCCAGCTGATGCAGGTGGAAAGTCAGCCGCTGGTCGCGCTGCAGCAGCAGGAGGCGGGAGTCACCGCGCAGATCACCGCGCTGGGCCAGGTCCAGAGCGCGGTCTCGACCTTCCAGACGGCCGCCGATGCGCTGGGCAACAAATCGACCTGGAACGCCCTGGCGCCGACCGTCAGCGGTACCGGCATCACGGCGGCGGTTTCCGACCCGACGCAGGCGGCGTCGGGACAGTATTCGATCAACGTCACGAGCCTTGCGGCGTCGGCGGCACTCGCCTCGGGGCAGTTTGCCTCGTCGTCGACGGTGGTCGGCGACGGCACGCTGACCTTGCAGGTCGGCACCGGCGCGGCAACGTCGATCACGATCGACTCCTCGAACGACACGCTGGCGGGGATCCGCGACGCGATCAACGCGGCCAACGCGGGTGTCTCGGCCGCGATCGTCAACGACGGCTCGAAGGTGCGGCTGACGCTGGTGGCGAACAGCAGCGGCGCGGCCAACACGGTCACGGTGGGTATCGCGCCGACCGCGCCGGCGACCAGCACCACGCTGTCGCAGCTGGAGTACGACGGCACGGCACACAACCTGACCCTGACCCGCCCCGCGGCTGACGCGCAGTTCAGCGTCAACGGGCTCACGCTGGCGTCGCCGACCAACCAGGTGACCGGCGTGATCGCCGGCGTGACCGTGAATCTCTCGCAGGCGAATTCGACCAACCAGGTGACGCTGGCACCCGACACGGCCTCGATGCAGAAGGCGCTATCCGACTTCGCCAGTGCCTACAACGGGCTCATCAGCACCATCAAGTCACTGACCGCCTACGACCCGAGCAGCCAGACCGCCGCCGTGCTCAACGGCGACAGCGCCATGCGGTCGCTCCAGCAACAGGTCCAGTCGCTGGTCGGATCTTCCGTGCCCGGCGGCAGCGGCGATATCACGTACCTGTCGCAGGTCGGGCTCCAGGTCCAGAAGGATGGCACGCTGACCTTGGACAGCGCGACGTTCAACGCCGCCGCGGCGAACCCGGCCAAGCTGCAGCGATTCTTCACGAACGCCTCGACCGTACCTGGATCGCAGGGGCTGGGCCTGCGGCTGCAGAGCTTCGCCGACCAGGCCGTCTCGTCGAGCGGCATCGTGCAGTCCGACACCCAATCGCTGCAGTCGCAGGTCACGGCCTTGAAGCAGCGCGAGAACGACGAGAACACGCGGCTCAATTCGATCCAGCAGCAGCTGACGGCCCAATACTCGGCGCTCAACGCGCAGCTCGCGCAAATGCAGCAGATCAGCGCCTCGCTCGCCAGCGAGCTCAATCAGCTCACCGTCAACGAGCTCGCGTCGGCCTCGCCGGTGAAGACGAACTAAGCTCGCGAACCGGGCGCGATGCGCGGACGGCCCACCGGTAATCCCCTCTTTTTGCCCTCAACCGCGCGGCCCGGTGGTCGATAGTAGTCATGAGACCGGTGCGGACAGGCGGGGGGTGGCATGGCGAATTTCGGGGCGAAGGCATATTCGAACGTGGCCGCGGAGACGGGCGTCGCGGCAAGCGATCCGCACCAGCTGATCCAGATGATGTACGACGGCGCGCTCGCCGCGCTCAACCAGGCGAGCGGCCACCTGCAGGCGGGGCGCGTCGCGCCGAAGTGCGCCGCGATCGGCAAGGCGAGCCAGATCATCGACCAGCTCCGCGTCTGCGTCGACCCGCAGGCGGGCGGCGAGATCGGCCGCAACCTGGTGGCCCTGTACGAATACATGTCGATCCGCCTGCTGCACGCCAACCTGCGCAACGACCCCAAGGCGATCGCCGAGGTCGGCCGGCTGCTCGGGCAGCTGCGATCCGCATGGATGGAGATCCGCGGCCAGGCCGCGGCGCAGGCGGGCGCGGCGGCCGCGATCGCGGCCGCGTCGGCCGCACAGCCCGCGGCGCGCACCGCACCGAAGGTCCCGGCGGCGATGGCCGCGTACCGGGGCTGAGGCCGCGAGAGAATCCATGACGCCGGACGGCGGGGCTCCGATCGGGAGCTGCGGAGCGGGCACGCGCCTCGAGTACTACGCCGCGATCGCGCAGGCGACGCAACAGATGCTGCTCGCCGCGCGCGACGCAAACTGGGACGCGGTCGCGCTGTGGAGCGCGCGCTGCGAGACCCTGATCAACGAATTGAAGTGCCGCCCTGCAGGGAGTTCGCTGGACCTCGACGGTCAGCGCCGCCGGCTCGAATTCCTGCGCGACATGCTGGCGGCGGACGCCGAGATCCGGGACCGCGCCGAGCCGTGGTTCTCCGAGTTCGAGCGAATGCTCGGCAGTCCGGGTTCCGGGTCGCGACGGCGCCCGTAAACGGAAGGCGCGCAGGTGGACGCGTTGCAACCGATGGCCAGGGCTGCGCCGATCGGCACGGCGTCCGGCCACGAGAGCGACGCGCAGGGACCCGGGCGCAACTGGATTCCGACCGACCTCCTGCGCGCCGTCGTTCGCGCGACCGCGCCGGCAACGGCGCTCGCGCAGGCGCTCGAAACGACCCTGCAGCCCCGGGTCGAGATGCGAGCCGCGCTACCCGGCGGCGCGCCCGCCTCGGTGCTGATCGAGGGCACGCGGTACACGCTGCCGCCCGAGGTCCAGGCCGCGGTCTTCGCGGCGCTGTCGCGAGCGACGCCGCGCGATGGCCGGGCGGACGCCGCCTCGGAGGTGCACCTGTCCCCGGATGCGCGCGCGTTGAGCTCCTTGCCGCCGATGCCGCAGACCCCTTCCGGCGCGAAGCCGCGGCTGCTCGCGACCGGGATTCCTCTGCTCGACGTCGCAGCCAGAACCGACCCGGTCCCGGCCGCGGCGCAGCGGCTGCAGCACGCGGTCGCCTCAAGCGGCCTGTTCTATGAGTCGCACGTCGTGCAGTGGGCCGAAGGCCGGCGCACCGAGGCCTCGTTGCGGACCGAGTTGCAGGCGGCCCCGCAGGAAGCCGACCCCGCGCCGAGGATCGCGGCCCAACTGCAGGTGCTTTCGGAGCAGGCGGTCGGCGTCACGGGCGACGCCTGGGCCGGGCAGCCGTTCGCGCTGCTGATCGAGCGGCGGCAGCGCGAGGGCGAGCGCGACGGCGAGCGCGACCGCGACGGCAGCGACGACGCGCGCGCACCGGCGACCGCCGAACCGACTCGAGTGGTCGCCGCGGAACTGCAGGTCGTGCTCGAAAACCTCGGGCCCGTGCAGGCTCGCTTCCGCCTCGCCGGGACGACGCTCGCGCTGAGCCTCGACTCCAGCGCGCCTTCGTTGCGCGCGGCTCTGCCCCAGCTGCGCGAGCGCCTGGCGGCGCGCGGACTGACGGTCGTCGCGCTCGAAATGGAGCAGGCGCCGCGATGAACCGGCCGGCAGCGCGAGCGGCCGCGCTCACCTACGACGCCTCCGACCGCCGTACCGGCGCGGCGCCGCGCGTCGTGGCGAAGGGCGGCGGCGAGATCGCCGACGCGATCATCCGGCGCGCGCGCGAGTCCGGAGTCCCGATCTACGAATCGCGCGAGCTGGTCGGGCTGCTGATGCAGGTGGACCTCGACGCGCACATCCCGTCCGCGCTGTACGTCGCGGTGGCCGAGGTTCTCGCATGGGTCCACCGCCTGGAGATGCAGGCCGGCGCCGGGCGCGCGGCGCCGAAAGGGCGCTGAGCGGCCCGCGGAAATGGCGACGCTTTCCCGACCAGTTCGCGCCTTGATCCGCCGCGCGCTTGTGCTGAACTAGCCGCCGATGCATACGACCCCGTTTCCCGAGCCCGATTCGGCCGAGCTCGAGCGCTACATGCTGTACGCTCGCGCCGAGGTCGTCGCCCTGCTGGGCAGGCTGTGCGGCGAACGCACGCTGCTGACGGTCTATGCCGGGCGCGACGGCGAGTTCGCGGTCACCGTGGCGCTTCAGGTCGACGCGGAATCCGGCCAGCTCGTGCTTGACATGCCGTCGGACCCGGCCGCCCAGCGCCGCGTCCTGGCGGCACGCGATCTCGTGTTCGTCGCCTTCATCGACAGCGTCAAGCTGCAGTTCTCGGCGGCCGCCGCGCAGCCGATCGAGTTCGAAGGCCGCCCGGCCTTCCGCATCGAGCTGCCCATGCAGATGCTGCGGCTGCAGCGGCGCGAGTTCTTCCGCGTCCGCACCCCGCTGACCCGGCCGGCGACCTGCCTGGTGCCGCAGGAAAGCGGCGCATCGAAATACGAATCGCTGCGGGTGCTCGACATCAGCATCGGCGGCCTGGCGATCCTGAGCTATCCGCACCATTTCGAGCTGCCGTTCGAGACCGTGATCGAGGGATGCTTCCTCGACCTGCCGGGCATCGGCACCGTCACCGTGGGCCTGAAGGTCGTGCACGTCGACCGGCTGGCGCGCGACGAGTCGGGGCGACGCTGCGGCTGCGAGTTCGTCGACATGGCGCCGCAGGCCCGCATGATGCTGCAGCGCTACGTCAACCGGATCGACGCCGAGCAGCGGAAGGCCGGCGGCGGAGTGCGCGCCGCGTAAGACTCCCCTCTCCCGCGCTGTGCGCGGGAGAGGGGCCGGGGGTGAGGGCGGGCGCTCGAAGCTCCGCTGCCAACCCTCACCCCTACCCCTCTCCCGCAGGGCGGGAGAGGGGAATGAAGTTAGTGCCCGGTCGGAAGCTCCGTCCCCACGTGGCCGCAGGCCCCGTCCGGATACATGTCGCGCCACACCTGATCGTAGTGGCTGCCGGTCCCGATCCAGGCAACGGTGCCGACCGAGAGGGCGGCGGTGTAGATCGCGGCGATGCGCTCGCCGATGAATTCGCGGCAGCGCACGCGCACGGCGGAAAGCAGATGGACGTGCCCGTCGCAATAGCGCCGGTCGACCACCCGCATGCCGGCCGCGTACGGAAGCAGCGACTCGGGCAGCCCGGCGATTCCCCGCCGGCCGTCGCGCCGGCGCGACGACGTGTCCTCGAACCAGATGAACAGGTCGCTGCCCTGACCGGCGCCGGGCTCGGCATCCGGGGCATTTGGCGGTTCGGGAGTCGCGTCGGTGGAGTTCGACTGTTGCGCGAGTTGCTTGACGAGGTCCAGGCGGGTCATGAGGGCTCCAGCGAGGACGCCGCTGGCGCGGGCCCTCCGTCCGAGAGCTTCGGCCGAATCGCGGCCGACTTGATGCCCTGTCCGGAAAAGCCGTCCAATTCGGACGATCGGCGTCCCGCGGCCGATCGGCAGCGGGCAATCGCGCCCCGAGGCTAAAGTGTGCCGGTCCGGTGCCGATATTTGACGGTTAGGCGGGGTCCCGTCCCCGAATAATCGAAGCTGCGCAGTCAAAGGCGCGCCATTTGCGCGCCCTGCATGCTTCGATGGCCGATTCCGAACAAGCCCAGGACCGCACGCTCGATCCATCCGCGAAACGGCTGGAAGACGCGCGGCGCGAAGGACAGGTGCCGAGGTCACGCGACCTCGCGCACCTGTTCGTGGTCGGATCCTCCGCCGCCGTGCTGCTGATGACCGGCGGTTCGCTGGCGAGCGCCTGCCGCCGCGTGGTCGAGCGGGGACTGAGCTTCGACGTCATCACCGCCACCGAGCCGGCGAAAATGGCCGAACGCCTCGGCGAGCTGACCTTCGGCGGCGTGCTGGCGGTGGCGCCCGTGCTGGCGGTGATGATGGTTGCCGCGGCGGCGGCGCCGCTCGTGATCGGCGGCTGGGTGTTCGCGCCCAAGGCGATCGCGCCGCGGCTCGACCGCCTCGACCCGATCGCCGGGATCGGCCGATTCTTCTCGATCGCCGCGCTGCTGGACGTGGGCAAGGTGCTCCTGCTGGCGGCCCTGCTGGCCACGGTCGGCGGTACCTACATCGTCGGCCGTCTCGACCGGTTCGCCGCGCTCGCGTCCGGCGACCTGCCGTCGGCGGTCGCCGAGCTTTCTTCGCTGGTGCTGAACGCCGGCGCTCTTCTGGCCGCGACGCTGGCAGCCGCGGCCGCGATCGATGTCCCGTACCAGATCATGCGCTACCGCAACCGGCTGAAGATGACGGTTCAGGAAGCGCGCCAGGAAGAGCGCGAGCTGCAGGGTGACCCGCGGCTCAAGCAGAAGGTGCGCAGCGTCCAGCGCGAGATGGCGCGCCGCCGGATGATGGCCGCGGTGCCGAAGGCCGACGTCGTGGTCACCAACCCGACGCACTTCGCCGTTGCGCTCAAGTACCTCGAGGACCGCCACCGGGCGCCGCTGGTCGTCGCCAAGGGCATGGACGCGGTGGCCGAAAGGATCCGGGAACTGGCGCGCGAAAACGGCGTTCCCCAGCTGGAGGCGCCGCCGCTGGCGCGCGCGCTCTACAAGCACGTCGAGATCGGCGGCGAGATTCCCGCCGCGCTGTACACGGCGGTCGCGCAGGTGCTCGCGTACGTCTTCCAGCTCAAGCGCTACGCCGCCGGCCAGGCGACGCGGCCGGTGATGCCGACGCAGATCGAGATCCCCGAGGGCCTCGATCCGCTCGAACCGAGGGCGACGGCGTGAGCGTTTGCGCCACCTCCGTCATCCCCGGGCGAAGTCCCGGGGATCCACGCCTGCCCTCAGGGGCCTGCCCCGAGGGCCGGTGTGGGGTGCAAGCGCTTCGTCCTGCGCCGACGTGGATGGCCGGGACAAGCCCGGCCATGACAAGTGCCAACGGCGCTCCAGTAGTCGTCGTCATCCCCGGGCTTGTCCCGGGGATCCACGTCGGCGTGGGTCTGAAGCGCTTCGTGGCGCACCGACGTGGATGGCCGGCGCATCTGTCAAGTGCGGTCCGGCCATGACGCTTCTCTCGCACAACGCCCCCTCATGGACGCTCTGCTGAAGCACCCCCTCATCCAGGCAGTCCCCTGGCGCGCGCTCGCCGTGCCGCTGGTGGTGTTCATGGTCCTGGCCATGATGGTGCTGCCGCTGCCGCCGTTCCTGCTCGACCTGCTGTTCACGTTCAACATCGCTCTGGCGCTGATCGTGCTCATGGTCGCCGCCTACACGAAGCGGCCGCTCGATTTCGCCACCTTCCCGACCGTGCTGCTGCTGACGACGCTGCTGCGGCTGTCGCTGAACGTGGCTTCGACCCGCGCCGTCCTCACGGCCGGGCACACCGGCCCCGCCGCCGCCGGCAAGGTGATCGAATCGTTCGGGCACTTCGTGATCGCCGGCAATTTCGCGGTCGGACTGATCGTGTTCGCGATCCTGGTCGTGATCAATTTCGTCGTCGTCACCAAAGGCGCCGGCCGGATCGCCGAGGTCGCCGCACGCTTCACGCTCGATGCGATGCCCGGCAAGCAGATGGCGATCGACGCCGACATGAACGCCGGGCTGATCGACGACAAGGAGGCGCGCCGCCGCCGTGCCGAGGTCGGGCTCGAGGCCGACTTCTACGGCGCGATGGACGGCGCGAGCAAATTCGTGCGCGGCGACGCGGTGGCCGGCATCCTGGTGCTGTTCATCAACGTGATCGGCGGGCTGGCGATCGGGGTGTTCCAGCACGACCTTGGCCTTTCCACCGCGGTCGACAACTACGTGCTGCTGACCATCGGCGACGGCCTGGTGGCGCAGATCCCGGCACTGGTGATCTCGATCGCCGCCGGCCTGATCGTCTCGCGCGTCGGCCGGGATGACGGCGACATCGGCACGCAGCTGATCCAGCAGGTGTTCGCCACGCCGCGCGCGCTCGGCATCACCGCGGCGATCCTGTTCCTGCTGGGCGTGATCCCCGGCATGCCGTCGATCGTCTTCCTCCTGCTCGCCGCGGGCTGCGGCTATGCGGCCTGGTGGCAGGTGCAGCGCGAGCAGCGCGCCCGGCTGGCTGCCGCGGCCGTTCCGCCGCCGGCCCCGACGCCGGCGCAGGAGGCCACCTGGGACGACATCGTGCCGGTCGACGTGCTGGGTCTCGAGGTCGGCTACCGGCTGATTCCGCTGGTCGACGCGAATGCCGACGGCGAGCTGCTCAAGCGCATCAAGGCGATCCGCAAGAAGTTCGCGCAGGACATCGGCTTTCTTCCGCCGTCGGTGCACATCCGGGACAACCTCGAGCTCAAGCCCAGCCAGTACCGGGTGCTGCTCAAGGGCGTCGGCATCGGCGAAGGCGAGGCTTTCAACGGCATGTGGCTCGCGATCAACCCGGGCGGCATCACGCAGACCGTACCGGGCACGGCGACGCGCGACCCCGCGTTCGGCCTGCCGGCCATCTGGGTGGACGCGCGCACGAGAGAGTCGGCGCAGGTGCTGGGCTACACGGTGGTCGACTGCGCGACCGTCGTGGCGACCCACGTCAACCACCTGCTGCTGAGCAGCGCGGGCCAGCTGCTGGGCCGCACCGAGACGCAGGCGCTGGTCGACCATTTCGGCAAGCACCATCCGAAGCTGATCGACGACCTGGTGCCGAAACTGATTCCGCTGTCGACGCTGCAGAAGGTCCTGGCCAACCTGCTCGACGAAGGCATCCACATCCGCGATCTGCGCACGATCGTCGAGACGCTCTCCGACGCCGCGACCCGCAGCACCGACGCCGGCGAGCTGACCGCGCAGGTGCGCGCGGCGCTGCGGGCATCGATCGCGCAGACCCTGTTCGGGTCCACGCGCGAGCTGCCGGTGATCGCGCTCGATCCGGATCTCGAGAAGGTTCTGTCGCAGTCGTTGGGCGGGTCGGGAGAGGCGGCGGCCTTCGAGCCGGGCCTGGTCGACCTGTTGCAGCGCAGCGCCGCCGCGGCCGCGAAGCGCCAGGAGGATGTCGGCCTGGCGCCCACGCTGCTGGTGCCCGACCGGCTGCGAGTGCCGCTGTCGCGCCTGCTCAAGCGCGCCGCGCCGCGGCTGCGCGTACTCGGGCATGCCGAGGTTCCGGAAACAAGCACGATCCGCGTCAGCACGGTGCTGGGCGCGGCCGGCTGATGAAGCGTTGGCTTCGCGTCGTATCGGCGCCAGGAAAGGGAGTTTGAAATGAGCTTCAAGCGATTCACTGCAGCAAGCGCCCGCGAGGCGTTGGATCGGGTGCGCCGCGAGCTCGGCGACGAGGCGGTGATCCTGTCGAACAAGAAGCTCGGGCCTGGCCGCATCGAGATCATCGCGGCCGCCCCGGACGCGATGCAGGCCCTGGTCGACGAGGTCGAGCCGGCATCCCGCCGCGCACCCCGCGCGGCCGACGCGCGCGCGTTCCCGGCGTCGCGTCCGGCGCCGGAATCGTTCCAGGAATTCATCCGCCGCCAGAGCGCCGCTTCGCCGCGCGCGCCCGGTGGCGAGAATGGCGCCGCCACGCGGCACGACCCGCCGGGCGGCGTCGCGATGTACCACGAAGTCGCGCGCGCGCCGGTCGAGGCCCCGCCGCCGGCGGCCCGCATTGCCGGGCGCGCGGCCGAGACGAGCGCGGCGTTGCGTCCCGAAGCGCCGCCGGCGGTGTTCAGGCGCCGCCCATCCCGCCTGGAGGAACCCGACGTCGGCGCCGAGACGCCGCCAGCCGATCCGCAGCCGGTGGCTCCCTCGCACGCGGAACACGCGCTTGAGGCGCCGGCCGCCGCTGCGGGTCCGTCAGCGCTCCCGTCGGGCCTGTCGATTGCGCCGCCGGCAGCCCCGCCCGCGGCCAGCGCGACGATCGCTGCAGCAACCGCGGCGGCAATCCCGCCGGGCGCCGCCACGGCAGCTCCATCGACCGCCACCGCGGCAACCCAGGCGGCCGTCGCAGCCGCCGCCCCGCCGCCCGCGCCCATCCTGACGATGCCCGACGCGCGCGTGATGGCCGAACTGCACTCGCTGCGCAGCGCGCTCGCGCAGCGGATCGAAACGCTTGAAACCAAGCTCGCCTCGACGATCGCAGGCGCGTCGCAGCCGGCGGCATCGGCGGCGCCGAGCGCGCGCTCGCCGGGCATGGTCCGAACCATGACGCGCCTGCTGATGTCCGGGTTCTCGCCCGAGGTGGCGCGCCGGATCGGCGAGCACGCGCCCGCGAACGCCGACCCGATGATGGCAGAGCAATGGCTGCACGAGGTCGTCGCGGCGAATATCGATTGCACGCCTGCGAGCGGCAATCCGCTGCACGGCCCGGGCGCGATCGCGCTGGTCGGGCCGACCGGCGTCGGCAAGACGACCACGATCGCCAAGCTGGCGGCGCGCTTCGCGGTCCGCTACGGTGCCGCGCAGCTCGGCCTGGTGACGCTCGACTCTTACCGGATAGGCGCCCACGAGCAGCTGCGCAGTTACGGCCGCATCCTCGGCGTTCCGGTGCACATCGCCCAGGACGGCGCGACGCTGCGCGAATTGCTGGCCTCGTTGCAGGGCAGGCGCCTGGTGCTGATCGACACCTGCGGCATCTCGCAGCGCGACGAGCGGCTGGGCGAGATGCTCGGAATGCTCGAGGCGGCGCGCTTCGGCGGCCAGCCGGTGCAGCGGGTACTGCTGCTCAACGCCGCGTCGCATGCCGAGACCCTCGAGGAGGTCGCGCGGGCGTGGCAGGCGTCCGAGGCGGGCGGAGCGATCCTGACCAAGCTCGACGAGGCGGCGCGCATCGGCGGCGCCCTCGACTGCCTGCTGCGGTGGCGCTTCGCGCTGCTCGGGCTGACCAACGGCCAGCGCGTACCCGAGGACTGGCACGCGGGCAATCCGCAGCTGCTGGCGCATATCGCGCTCAAGCCCTCGGGGGCCGCGTTCGCGCTCGACGGCGACGAGGCGGTGGCATGGTCGTCGCCGCTTCCCGGCGGCGCGTCGGCCGTGTCGAACCATGCCTGACCGGGGGCCGCGCCCGCCCGCTCCGCGAGCGGCGCACGACCAGGCCACCGGGCTGCGGCGGCTGTTCGAACCGGCCCGGCCGCACTGGATGCCGGTGCTCGTGCCGGTCGCCCGGGGGCACGGTCGCGACAATGGGCGTGCCGCGGGGTTTGTCGGGGGCCTCGCTCCCGGGCTGGCTGCCTGGCTGGCCGAGCTCGCCAGGGCGTTCGCCGCCGGCGGGCTGGAGCGCACGCTGGTGGTCGACGCCGCGCGGGCGCAGATCGCCGACGCGCTCGGGACGCGGCTGCGCTACGACCTGCAGCATGCGTTCAGCGGCGACTGCGCGCCGGATGCGGCGCGTGCCGCGGCGGGCGATTCGCTCTGGGTGCTTCCCGCCGCGCGCGCGCTCGAGCTTGCGTGTGCGCCGCACGGAGACCGGCGCAGGTTCGCCGCCGGCGTCAACGCGCTCGCGCACGGGGTCGAACGCGTGATCCTGGTGCTGCCCGCGGCTCGCGCCGGGCTGATCGAAACGACCGTGCATCAGGGGATTTCGCAGGGGATCTCGCAGGGGTGTCCGCAGGAGGCGCCGGCGGTCTGGATGGCTGTCGGACCCGGACCGGACGCAGGCGCGGCAGCCCTGTCGGCGGTCGGCCAGGCGCTGGCCGATGCGGAGATCGGCACTTTCCACCTTCTTTTCCTGGCTATGGACGAAACGGCCGCCGCTACGCTTTTCACAGGGATCGCGGCAGCGGCGCGGCGCCAGTACGGGGCCACGTTGTGCGCCGGCGCCGCGGTACCGGACGCGCGCTCGATGGCACGGCTGGCGGCCGGCCTCGCCGGCGGATGCCGGCCCGGCCCGGCCCGCGCGGTCGACCAACTCGCGGCGGGGGCGCGCGCCACGGCCGTGGAGACTGTCTCTTGATGAACGACGCCTTCGTCTACAACGCGCGCGGCACCGTAGAGCGCCAGAACGACTACGCCAGGCAGTACGCGCCGCTGGTGCGCCGCATCGCGCACCAGATGATCGCCAAGCTGCCGGCGAACGTCGAGCTCGACGACATGATCCAGGCCGGCATGATCGGGCTCATGGACGCGGTCAACCGCTTCGAAGAGGCGCAGGGGACCCAGTTCGAGGTCTACGCGGCGAGCCGGATCCGCGGCTCGATGCTCGACGAGCTGCGCGCCGGCGACTGGCTGCCGCGCTCCGCGCGCAAGAGCCAGCGCACGATCGAGAACGCGATCCACCGCCTGGAACAGAAGCTGAAGCGGGCGCCGGCCGAAGCGGAAATCGCGCGCGAGATGGACCTGCCGGTGGCCGAATACCAGGAGATGCTCAACGAGGCGCGCGGCGCGCAGCTGGTCTATTTCGACGACCTCGGCGGCGCCGGCGACGACGAGGACTACCTGGAACGCCACGTCGCGGACACGGGCGGCGATCCGTCCGAGATCCTGGGCGACAAGCGCTTCCGCGGCGCGCTGGTGGAAGCGATCGAGCACCTGCCCGAGCGCGAGAAGCTGCTGATGAGCATGTACTACGAGCAGGACATGAACCTGCGCGAGATCGGCGCCGTGATGGGCGTCACGGAGTCGCGCGTGTGCCAGCTGCACAGCCAGGCTGTGTCGCGGCTGCGCGCGAAATTGAAGAGCTGGTGATGACTGGATGCGCGCGCGGCGCGCACAGGAGACGCTGATGGTCCTCGGTTTCGCCCGCAGGCAGCCCGCGCGGCCGGCGCCTGACCGATCGTACGCAGCCTCGGACGGCGAGACCGGCCGGCTGGCGGCGGCATCGGGCGGCGACACGGCGGTGGTGCTCCGCCTGGCGCGCACGGCATCGACGATGGGCAAGGAGGCCGCCGAGCTGCGTGGCGTGCTCACCGACGTCAGCACGATCGCCAAGCGGCAGACCGACGCCTTCAAGGCGGTCGCGGACGAAGTCGAGCGCATGATCGACGCCAACCGCTCGATCAGCTCGTCGATGGGCGCCAGCCTGAACGCCGCGCGCGAGGCACGCGCCGCCGTCGAGGGCGTCGCGCGCGACGTCGCCGGCGCGGCCGAATCGCTGCGCGACGTTGCCAGCGTGGCCGCCGAAATCACGCGCATCGCCTTGCAGACCCGGCTGGTGGCGTTCAACGCCTCGGTCGAGGCCAAGCGCGCCGGCGAGGCCGGGCGCGGCTTTTCGGTCGTCGCCGATGCGGTCAAGGACCTGGCGCAGAAGGTCGAGGCGTCCTCGAAGCTGATCACGACCACCGTGCAGCAGCTCGACGTGCGGATCGGCGAGCTGGCGCGCAACATCCGCGACGAGCGCGAACGCGACGGGCGGCGGACCTTCCACCAGGCCTTCGGCCGGGTCGAGAGCGCGGTCGTCGAGGTCGCCGCGGCGGCCGACGCGAACGTCGAATCGTGCGCGTCCGCGCGCACCTCGGTCGAGCGGCTGACCGGCGAGGTCGAGCAGACGACGGCCGGCATCGCCACCGCCTGTTCCCAGGCCGAGAAGTTCCTCGGCCACAGCGAGGAGCTGATCAAGCTGACCGCCGACAGCGGGGTCGAGACGGACGACACGCCGTTCATCGCCAGGGTCGTCGAAGTCGCCCAGGCGATCGGACGGCGCTTCGAGCAGGCGATCGAGGCCGGCGAGCTGGGGCTCGACGATCTGTTCGACGGCGTCTACGTCCCGGTGTCGGGCAGCAATCCGCAGCAGGTCCTGACCCGCTTCACCCGGTTCACCGACCAGGTGCTGCCGCCGTTGCAGGAGCCGATGCTCGCGTTCTCCGACAAGATCGTGTTCTGCGCCGCCGTGGACCGCAACGGCTACCTGCCGACCCACAACAACAAGTTCTCGCGCCCGCAGGGCCTCGACCCCGTCTGGAACGCCGCCAACTGCCGCAACCGGCGCATCTTCGACGACCGCACCGGGCTCGCGGCCGGGCGCAACACGCAGCGGTTCCTGCTGCAGACGTACCGGCGCGACATGGGGGGCGGCCAGTTCCGCCTGATGAAGGACCTTTCGGCGCCGATCCATGTCCGCGGCCGCCACTGGGGGGGCCTTCGCCTGGGCTACCTGTTCTGAGCGCCGCCGCGACCGGCTTGAGCGCCGTGACCGAGCCAAATACCGTGTTTTTCGAACGACTGGACGGATGATCGCAACCGCCAAAATCGCTGTGGTCATCCGCGCGGCCGGGACATCCCGGCCGGCGCGCGCATCGATGCCGCACGACGGAGAGAATCAATGGGCGTAATGGAGCAGTTCGACACCGCAACCCTGACTCGTGTGCACGAGTACCTGACGTTCAGGCTGGGAGGCGAGGAGTACGGGATCGACATCCTGAAGGTGCAGGAGATCCGCGGCTACGACGCGGTGACGCGGATCGCCAACGCGCCTGCGTTCATCAAGGGGGTGATCAACCTGCGCGGCGTGATCGTGCCGATCGTCGACCTGCGCCTGAAGTTCGAGCTGGGCGAGGCGCGCTACGACGCGTTCACGGTCGTGATCATCCTCAACGTCGCCGGACGCGTGGTCGGCGCGGTGGTCGACTCGGTCAGCGACGTGCTGGAGCTCAACGCCGAGCAGATCCGGCCGGCACCCGAGTTCAACTCGATGCTCGAAGCGGGCTACATCACCGGGCTCGGCTCGGTAGGCAGCGGCGATTCGCAGCGCCTGCTGATCCTGATCGACATCGAGAAGCTGATGGCCAGCCCCGAAATGGGCTTGATGAATCAGATCGCGGGTTGAGCGGCGGACGGCCGCGACACCGGAAAACGTCCTGGGGGAAGCTATGTCCTGGTTGGCGAACATCAAGGTCGGAACGCGGCTCATCGTCTCGTTCGTGCTGGTCGCGCTGATCGGTGGTGCGGTCGGCGCCGTCGGCATCTTCGGCACCTCGAGAATGAACCAGCGTGCCGAACAGATGTACCAGAGCGACCTGCTGCGGCTGAAGTATTCGGCGGCGGCCGAGGCGGCCGTCGTCTACTCGGACCGCGCGGTGCGCAGCGCCATGCTCGCGGCCGACGAGAAGGCGCGCGGCGAGTTCCTGGCCGACGCGCGCCGGCGCCGCGACGACGTCAAGACGAACGTCGACCGGGTCGGCACGCTCGCGAATTCCGAGCAGGCGAAGGGCCTGTCGACGGTCGCCACGCTCGCTTTCGCCGACTACGACAAGGCGCTGAACCACATCGTCGGCGTCATCGAACACGCGCCTCCCGGGGACAACCGCAACGTCTCGGCGCTGCTCTTCGGCGAGTTCAGCGATGCGATCGGCCCGGTCAACACGTCCCTGCATGCCCTGGTCGAATGGAGCACCTCGAGCGCCAAGGACAGCGCGGACGAAATGAGCGCCGTCTACGCATCGACCCGCATGATCGAGATCTCGCTGACGCTCGCCGGCGTCGCGGTCGCGGTCCTGTTCGGGTTCGTGGCCGCGCGCTCGATCACGCGCCCGCTCGCGAACGCCGTCGCGGTGGCCGACGCGGTGGCCCGCGGCGACCTGACGATCGAAGTGGCCGCGGCCGGCACCGACGAACTGGCGCAGCTGCAGCAAGCGCTCGAGCGCATGGTTGTGAACCTGCGCAAGGTGGTCGAGACCGTCCGGGTCGGGGTCGATGCCGTGGCGACGGCGTCGGGCGAGATCGCGAACGGGAACCAGGATCTGTCGGGCCGCACCGAGCAGCAGGCAAGCAACCTGCAGCAGGCCGCGTCCTCGATGGAGCAGCTGTCGGGCACGGTCAAGCAGAATTCCGACGCCGCGCGCCAGGCCAACCAGCTCGCCGCGGCCGCCTCCGAGGTGGCCGGGCGCGGCGGCCAGGCGGTCGGACAGGTCGTGACGACGATGGACGAGATCACCGCCTCGAGCCGCAAGATGGCCGAGATCATCGCGGTGATCGACGGCATCGCATTCCAGACCAACATCCTGGCGCTCAACGCCGCGGTCGAAGCCGCCCGCGCGGGCGAGCAGGGGCGCGGATTCGCGGTGGTCGCCGGCGAGGTCAGGAACCTGGCGCAGCGCAGCGCGCAGGCCGCGCGCGAGATCAAGAGCCTGATCTCGAACTCGGTCGACAAGGTCGAAAGCGGCTCGCGCCAGGTGGCCGAGGCCGGCAAGACGATGCGCGACATCGTGGAGCAGGTCAAGCGCGTCACCGACCTGATCGGCGAGATCGCGTCGGCCACGCTGGAACAGAACTCGGGCATCGCGCAGGTCAACCAGGCGGTGACCCAGCTCGATCAGATGACGCAGCAGAATGCGGCGCTGGTCGAGCAGAGCGCGGCCGCGGCCACGAGCTTGAAGGACCAGGCGGCGCAGCTCGCGCAGGCCGTGGCGATGTTCAAGCTCGGCCAGCAGGAGACGCGCAAGGCCATCGCGCATGCGCAGGCGAGCGCCAAGGCGCAGTTCACGACGAAGGCTGAACCGGCGCCGGCGGCTGCGAAGCCCGCCGCGGCACCCAGGGCCGCCGCACAGCCCCCCGTTCGGCCGGCTCCTGCGGCTCAGCCGACCCCACCGGCGCCGCCAGCCAGGCCTGCCGGCAAGCCGGCAGCGGACGACTGGCAGGAGTTCTGAGCAGTCCCTGCTAAAGGGGCGCGAATCGCATCGTCGTGGCCGGGCTCGTCCCGGCTATCCGCGTCCGGTCTAAGTAGACGCGCTTCAGGCCCACACCGACGTGGATCCCCGGGACTGGGCCCGGGGATGACGCCGGTTACGGAGGACGCCAATAGCATCGTCATGGCCGGGCTTGTCCCGGCCATCCACGTCGGTGCGCAACGAAGCGTGCGCGTTTCACGCCGACCCTCGGGGCAGCCGTCGATCCCCGGGACTGCACCCGGGATTGACGCCGGTTACGGAGGACGCCAATAGCATCGTCATGGCCGGGCTTGTCCCGGCCGTCCACGTCGGTGCAGGACGAAACCGTCCGCGTCACACGTCGACGTGGATCACCGGGACTGCGCCCGGGGATGACGCCGGTTACGGAGGACGCCAATAGCATCGTCATGGCCGGGCTTGTCCCGGCCATCCGTAAGCCTGCCCCCGGGCTTGACCCGGGGGTCGGTGCGCAACGAAGCGTTCGCGTTTCACGCCGACCCGCGGGGCAGGCCCCTGCGGGCAGGCGTGGATCCCCGGGACTGCGCCCGAGGATGACGCCTCACGACGGGAATCGACTGACCGGAGTGCGCCGCGGCGCGGCCGATCTAAGCGCGCGTACCCGGCCGCACTGCGGCCGCATTCTGCAGTCCGATCGGACTGCCGTCGGCGCCATAGACGCCGCCGCCCTGGGCGGCCGCCGTCAAGGCCTGGAGCCGTGCACGATTCATCGTCAGGCGCGGCGCCAGCAGCGCGCCGTTTTGCCGATTCAGGTCGCGCGCACGCTGGAGCGCGGCGACCAATCCGGCACTGCGCTGGGGCTCGCGACCGGCTGATTGCAGGTGCGCGCCCAGCCGGCCGATCAGCGCTTCCTTGCGCTCGGCCGCGGCGGCAAGCTTGTCGTGGTCGCCGGCGGCCAGGGCCCAGCTCTCATCGCCCAGGCAGCCGCACAACTCGGCCACCAGCGCGTCGAACGGGTGCCCCTGCGGCGGTCGCGGCGGCAACCCGGACATGATCAGGACTTCTTGCCGGCGAAACCCGCGAGGCCGGCGAGCATCTTGTCGGCGATGACGCCGGCGTCGACCTGGTAGTGCCCCTGCGCGATCGCGCTGCTGACCGCGCCGACCTTCGCAGCGTCGAAATCCGACTGCGAGAGCTGGCTCAGTTGGGCCGACAGGTCCGAGATCTGCACCTTGCCTGCCGCCGGCGCAGCCGGCGACTGTCCGGTTCCGGATGCCCGCGCCTGTCCACCGGCCGCCGTGGTCGAGGCAGGCCGCAAGGACTGGGACGTGCTACTGATCTTCATGATGATGCCTCCGCGGGCAAGAGCCGCATCTTGACATCGAATCGGCGCCGCCAGCCGGAACTTTAGGCCGCGAGGCGGGATCCGGGACGCCGATCCCGATAAACGTGATGATCCGGGGACATGTTAGCGGCCGGCGCATCAGAAGGAAACCTCCACCACCCGGCCGCTGCGCGCGATGCCGCTCAAGACGCGGCCGGATTCGGTCCGCACCCGCACCGGTTGGCCTTCCGCGGCCGCCCCGAGCGCCACCGCTTCGGTCACGATCGAGAAGCCATGGCCGGAGCCGATCAGCTTGACCGGCTCGCCCTGGCCGACCACCGGCAGGGTGCGCAACGCATTCTGCGGGATCGGCGTGCCGGCCTCGATCATGCGGGTCGGCACGCGGCCCTCGAGCTGGGCGGCATCCTCGACCACGCCTTGCGGCTCGCGCGTCAATTCGATCTGCTCGACCCCGACGTCGCGCTCGGAGATCGGCTGCATGGGCGGCAGCGGGCGCTTCGCGACCACCGCGGGCCCGAAGAGGTGAATCGTCACCGGGATCGAGACCGACCAGGTCGCCCCCTGCATGCAGCGCAGCCCGACGAAGGTCCGTCCCCACAGGCGCGTGGTGCTGCGCAGGAACGGCTCGGCGCGAGCGCACGGCGCCAGCTGCAGGCGCGGGTCGATCGAACCCACCTCGATTTCCGCGCGCGCATGCGGCGCGGTGCCGGCGAGTTCGGACTCGACCAGCCGCCGCACCGGATCGCGCACGGGATCGCGCACCTGCTCGGCCTGCGCCTGCGGTGCCGCGAGCGTGCGTGCGCTCATTGCGGCGCCCAGGCCGGCGAGAAGAAAGAAGATGAGGAGCCAACGATGCATGACCGCAAGCGTAAGCGGCGCCAACCGTGCCGATACGCAAAGAAGGCGCGCGCATTCAGAGCTTATCGGTCGATCGATAAGGCCCCTCGCACGAATAATCGGCATCAGGGAACAAGACTTTAGGGCCGGCAATGCCTCTGGAACGGCTGACGCAAACGCTCGATTTTCAGGCCACCGCGCTCGCGCTGCGGGCCGAACGCGGCCGCGTCCTGGCATCGAACATCGCCAACGCCGACACGCCCAACTACAAGGCGCGCGACTTCGACTTCCGCCAGGCCATGGCGGCGGCGACCGCGCAGACCACCGGCGCCGCGCCGCAGCCGGTCGCGCCGGCGCTGACCGATCCGGCCCACCTCGGTGGCGCCGCCGGCTCCGCCCCGGCCGGCGAGACCCTGCAGTACCGGGCGCCGCTGCAGGCCGCGGTCGACGGCAACACGGTCGACCTCGACGTCGAGCGCGCGGGCTTCGCCGAGAACTCGGTGCGCTACGAGGCCACGCTTCGCTTCCTCAACGGCCAGATCAGGCTGTTGATGAGCGCCATCAATGGGCAATAGGGGCCGCGGCACGGAGCGCGGCCGGTAGCACGGAAGGAAGGCACGACATGTCCCTGTTCAAGATCTTCGACGTCGCGAGCTCGGCCGTATCGGCGCAGAGCCAGCGCCTGAACGTGGTCGCGAGCAACCTCGCGAACGCCGAATCGGTCGCCGGCCCCGACGGCAAGCCCTACAAGGCGCGCGAGGTCGTGTTCCAGACCCAGATGTTCGGCGCCGATCCGGCGTCGGCGGGCGTGCGCGTCGCGCAGGTGGTCGAGGACAACTCGGCGCCGCGCAAGGTCCACGACCCGCAGAACCCGGCCGCGGACTCGGAGGGTTACGTCACCCTGCCCAACGTCAACGTGGTCGAGGAGATGGTCAACATGATCTCGGCGTCGCGCGGCTACCAGACCAACGTCGACGTGATGAACACCGCCAAGAGCCTGCTGCAGAAGGCCCTGCAGCTGGGTTCGTAAGGGGAATCGAATGACGATCGCTACGACACCCACCCAGAACTCCACCACCGGCCTGCTGCCGGCCGGCACCACGGCCGCATCGGCCGGCACGGGGGCGGCATCGACCAACCCGACGGCGACTTCGCCGCAGGACCTGTCGAAGACCTTCCTGTCGCTGCTGGTGGCGCAGCTGAACAACCAGGACCCGCTGAACCCGGTCGACAACTCGCAGATCACGTCGCAGATGGCGCAGATCAGCACGGTGACCGGCATCAACAACATGAACGCCAGCATCTCGCAGCTGATGAGCCAGTTCCAGCAGAGCGAGGCGATCCAGGCCGCTCAGCTCAACGGCCATTCGGTGATGGTCGCGGGCTCCGGCATCACGCTCGGCTCCGGGACCAACGCGGGCGCCGTCGGCGCCTTCGACGTCGCCTCGGCTGCCGACACCGTGACGGTGCAGATCAAGGACGCCAACGGCGCGACCGTGCGGCAGATCCAGCTCGGCTCGCAGGGCGCCGGCCTGCACGACTTCGCCTGGGACGGCATGACAGACGCCGGCGCACAGGCGGCGGCGGGCACCTACACGTTCTCGGTGGCCGCAAGCGCGGGCGGCAACGCGGTGACGGCCAACACCTATGGTGCGCAACAGGTGGTCGGCGTGGCGCCGCAGGCCGACGGCACGACCCAGCTGGTGCTGGGCGACGGCAGCCAGGTCGCCTACAGCGCGGTGAAACAGATCTTGTAAGCAACGGAGATACGAATGGGATTCCAGCAGGCACTGTCCGGACTGAATGCGGCGTCGCAGAACCTCGACGCGATCGGCAACAACATCGCCAACGCGTCGACCGTCGGGTTCAAGATCGGGCAGGCGCAGTTCGCCGACGTCTACGCGTCGTCGCTGGCAGGCGGCAGCGGCACCCAGATCGGGATCGGGACGAGGCTCGCCGCGGTGTCGCCGGAGTTCACGCAGGGCAACATCCAGACCACGGGCAACCCGCTCGACATGGCGATCAACGGCTCGGGCTTCTTCCGGATGTCGACCGGCGGCGTGATCACCTACACGCGCGACGGCGAATTCTCGCTCGACAAGAACGGCTTCATCGTCGGCAACAGCGGCGCCAAGGTCACCGGCTATCCCGCCGATGCCAGCGGCAACATCAGCTCGGCACCCCCCCAGCCGCTGATGCTGACGCTGGCGCCGCTTGCGCCCAAGCCCACGTCGGCCGCGAGCCTGTCGCTGAACCTGAACGCCAACGGGGCGGTCCCGGCGAACGCGTTCAGCATGACCGATACGAGCACGTTCGACTCGTCGACCTCGATGACCGTGTACGACTCGCAGGGCAACGGGCAGACGCTGACCACCTACTATGTCAAGACCGCGGCCGACGCCTGGGACGTCTACGCCTCGACGACGCCACCGAGCGGCACGCCGACGGTCCTCAACGGCGGAGCCAAGATCGGCTCGCTGGCGTTCAACGCGTCAGGCGCGCTGGCAGCCGACGTCAACATGAACGTCTCGATCCCGATCGCAAGCGGGGCGACCAATCCCCTCGCGTTCACGCTGACCTACCCCGCCGCGTCGACCAGCCAGTACGGGGTGGGCTTCGCGGTCAGCAAGAATTCCCAGGACGGCTACACGACCGGACAGCTGGCCGGGTACGCGATCGCCTCCGACGGCACCATTTCCGGCCAGTACACCAACGGCCAGACGCGCGTCGAGGGCCAGGTCGCCCTGGCGGGCTTCATCAACCCGCAGGGGCTGGTGGCCCAGGGCAACAATCAGTGGTCCGAAAGCTCGGCGTCGGGCCAGCCGGTCGTCGGAGCGCCCGGCGTCGGCAACAACGGGCTCGTGCAGTCGGGCGCGCTGGAGCAGTCGAACACCGACGTGACGCAGCAGCTGGTCGACATGATCACCGCGCAGCGCGTCTACCAGGCCAATGCGGAGACGGTCAAGACGGAAGACCAGGTGCAGCAGACGCTGCTGAACCTGCGCTGAGCCCGGGCCGACCCACCGCTGATCGCGACGCCGGACCATGGACCGCCTCATCTACACAGCGATGACCGGTGCGAAGTACCTGCTCGAGCGGCAGGCGACGCTGGCGCACAACCTCGCCAACGCCAGCACCACGGGTTTCCGCGCCGACACGGTGGCGCTGCGGGCGGTTCCCGCCAACGGCCAGCAGGCCGGCACGCGGGTGTTCACGGTCGAGACGACGACGGGCTCCGACCTCGGGCACGGGCCGATGCTCGCGACCGGCCGCAACCTCGACGTGGCCGTGCAGGGCGATGGCTGGATCGCGATTCAGGGCAACGACGGCACCGAGGCGTACACCCGCGACGGCAGCCTGCAGACGGGGCCCGACGGCGTGCTGCAGCTGTCCAACGGCATGCAGGTGCAGGGGACCGGCGGGCCGATCACGCTGCCCGCCGACGTGCAGTCGGTGACGATCGCGGGCGACGGCACGGTATCGGTGAAGACCGGAAGCTCGAAGACGCCGACCACCGCGGGCCAGCTGAAGCTGGTCAATCCGCCGCCGCAGGACATGGCCAAGGGCCTCGACGGGATGTTCCGCCTCAAGAGCGGCGATGCGGCCGACGCGGACCCGAACGTCAAGGTCGTCGACGCGACGCTCGAGGGCAGCAACGTCAACGTCGTCGAATCGATGGTCGGCATGATCGCCGCGGCGCGCCAGTTCGAGATGCAGATGAAGATGCTCGGCACGGCCGAGCAGAACGAGCAGAAGGCGGGTTCCATTCTCGGGCCATGACCTCGCCCGTGCCCGACCGCGCCGCGACGCGCCCCGATCCGGCCACGGCATGGATCGACGGCTGCAAGCCCGCCGGCGCGACCGACATACCACTTACGGAGCCACCATGATCAGGAGTCTCTGGATCGCGAAAACCGGGCTGGATGCGCAGCAGACCCAGCTCGACGTGATATCGAACAACCTCGCCAACGTCGGCACCAACGGGTTCAAGCGGGCGCGCGTCGAGTTCGAGGACCTTCTCTACCAGAACCTGCGACAGGCGGGCGCCAACTCGTCGGCGCAGACGCAGCTGCCGACGGGCCTGCAGATCGGCACCGGGGTGATGCCCGTGGCGACGCCGCGCATCTTCACGCAGGGCAATCTGCAACAGACCGGCAACCAGTTCGATCTCGCGATCAACGGCGGCGGATTCTTCCAGATCCAGATGCCCGACGGCACCACCGCCTACACGCGCGACGGCTCGTTCCACGTCGATGCGGCCGGAGCGATGGTCAACAACAGCGGCTTTCCCGTGTCGCCCGCGGTCACGATACCGGCCGCGGCGCAGAGCGTGACCATCGGCCAGGACGGAACGGTCAGCGTCACGCTGCCCGGCCAGTCGGCACCGCAGAACGTCGGCACGATCCAGGTGGCGAACTTCGTCAATCCGGCCGGCCTCGAGGCCCGCGGCCAGAACCTCTATTCCGAGACGGCCGCTTCCGGGACGCCGAGCGCCAACACGCCGGGCACGAACGGCCTGGGCACGCTGCAGCAGGGGTATGTCGAGACCAGCAACGTGAACGTGGTCGAGGAGCTGGTGTCGATGATCCAGACGCAACGCGCCTACGAGATGAATTCGAAGTCGATCCAGACCTCGGATCAGATGCTGAGCAAGCTGAGCGAACTGTAGCCGGCCGCGCGGCGTTGCCGGCCAGCCGCCGCCGCATGGGGAACCCCAGATGCCATCGAAGATATCGAAGAGCGCGCCGAATCGCGCCGGCCGCACGCCCGGCGCGGCCGCGGCGATCGCGGCGGTGCTCGCGCTCGTGGCGTGCGCGGCGCCGCGCGCGCCCGTCAGGACCGACGGTCCGACCACTGCACGACCGCAGCCGCTGGAGTCGGCCGCGGCGCACCCGACCGGCGGGATCTTCCGCACCGGCGGCAACCTGCTTCTGTTCGAGGACCGCAAGCCGCGCGCGGTCGGCGACCTGCTGACGATCCAGATCAACGAGAACCTCAACGCGAGCCAGTCCGCGAACTCGAGCTCCGAGAAGAAGACCAGCGCGACGGTGGCGGTCCCGGGCGTGTCCGGCGTCCTCGGAATGGGGATCAACGGCCTCAAGGCGACCGCGTCCGGCGACAACGCATTCACCGGCAACGGCGCGACCAACTCCAGCGGCGTGTTCACCGGCACGATCACCGTCACCGTGATCGAAGTGCTCGCCAACGGCAACCTGCGGGTCGCCGGCGAGAAGCAGATCGGCATCCGCGAGAACTCGGAAACCCTGCGCCTGACCGGCGTCGTCGACCCCGCGCTGATCCAGCCCGGCAATCTCGTGAGCTCGACGCAGGTCGCCGACGTCCGCCTCGATTACCGCGGCGGCGGCAACATCGAGGAAGCGCAGATCCAGGGTTGGCTCGCGCGCTTCTTCAACTCCTGGCTGCCGTTCTGAGATGCCGAACATGATGCGAAACGGGACACGGAGAATCGAGCCGGCGCTCGCGGCGACGGCTTCGCGCGGCGCGCTTGGCGGCCGGCTGGCCGCGGCGCTGCTGGGCGCCGCGCTGTTCTCGATGCTGGTGCCGCTGACGGCGCGGGCCGAGCACCTGCGCGACCTCGCGACCGTCCAGGGGGTTCGGCCGAATCCGCTGATCGGCTACGGACTGGTCGTCGGCCTGGACGGCAGCGGGGACCAGACCACCCAGACGCCTTTCACGATCCAGAGCCTGCAGACGATGCTGACCCAGCTCGGCATCACGCTGCCGCCGGGCACCAACCCGCAGCTTCGCAACGTCGCCGCGGTGATGGTGACCGCCACGCTGCCGCCGTTCGCGCAACCCGGGCAGCAGCTCGACGTCACGGTATCTTCGCTCGGCAACGCCAAGAGCCTGCGCGGCGGCACGCTGCTGATGACGCCGCTCAAGGGGGCCGACGCCCAGATCTACGCGGTCGCGCAGGGCAACGTGCTGGTCGGCGGCGCGGGCGCCTCGCAGGGCGGCTCCAAGGTTCAGATCAATCATCTGAGCGCGGGAAGGATCCCGGACGGCGGCACGGTCGAGCGCGGGGTTCCCAATCCCTTCCTCCAGGGCGACAGCGTGCGTCTGGAGCTCAACACCAGCGATTTCTCGACCGCGAGCGCGGTCACCGACGCGATCAACGCGCAACTCGGTGACGGCACCGCGAAGGCCATCGATGCGCGCGTGATCGAGGTCAAGGCGCCGTCCGGCTCGAACGACCGGGTGCGCTTCATGGCCGAGCTGGAGGGCGTCAGCGTGGTCGAGGTCGAGCCTGTCGCGCGCGTGGTGGTCAATGCGCGCACCGGATCGATCGTGATGAACCGCACGGTCACGCTCGAGCCGGCGGCGGTCGCGCACGGAAACCTGTCGGTGACCATCACGTCCGCGCCGGTCGTGTCGCAGCCCGGGCCGTTTTCGAGCGGGCAGACCACGGTCACCGAGAAGACCGACATCCAGGTGCGGCAGGACGGCGGCAGCCTGATGAAGCTGCCGGCCGCGGTGGACCTGGCCGAGCTGGTCAAGGCGCTGAATTCGCTGGGGGCCAATCCCGGCGACCTGGTCGCGATCCTGCAGGCGCTGAAGGCGGCCGGTGCCTTGCGCGCCGATCTCGAAGTGATCTGAGCCGACGCGGACGGCCGGCTGCCCACCCGACGAGCGCGCGATGACGACCGATCCCGCAACGCAGACCGGAGCTGCCCTCAACGGCCTGGCTGCCGACGCGCGCTCGCTCGAGAAGCTCAAGCGCGCGGCGCGCGACGATCCGCGCACCGCGGTCAAGCAGGTTGCGACGCAATTCGAGGCTCTGTTCATGCAGATGGTGCTCAAGAGCATGCGCGAGGCCTCGCCGAAGTCCGGCCTGTTCGACTCCTCCGAACAGGACATGTATACGGGCATGCTCGACCAGCAGCTGTCGCAGCAGGTGGCCACCGGCGGGACCGGGCTGTCCGACGTCATCGCGCGCCAGCTGAGCCGCAACCTGCCGCCCGCCGCTGCGCCGGCAGCCGCAGGACCGGCGCCGGCCGGCGCCGGCGCTCCACCGGCCCCGGCCGCGGCGGCTGGCGTCACGGCGGGGGTCACGACAACCCAGCAGGCATTCGTCTCGACCCACCTGCAGGACGCGCTGTCGGCGCAACGCGCCAGCGGCGTGCCGGCCCGGTTCATTCTCGGCCAGGCAGCCCTCGAGTCCGGCTGGGGCGAACGCGAGATACGCACGGCCGACGGCCGGCCGAGCCACAACCTGTTCGGGATCAAGGCCGGCCCGGACTGGAAGGGAGCCACCGCGCAGGTGGTGACCACCGAATACGAGGGCGGCGTCGCGCGCAAGACGGTCCAGACGTTCCGTGCCTACGACAGCTACGCATCGGCGTTCTCGGACTGGGCGGCGACGATCGCCGGCAACCCCCGCTACGCCGCAGTGCGGCAGGCGGGTGCCAGCGCCGAGGGGTTCGCGGCCGGGCTGCAGCGCGCCGGCTACGCGACCGATCCCGCGTACGGGTCCAAGCTGATCGACATGATCCATGCCGCCGCGGCGCTGCGCGGCACCGCGTGAATCCGGTACCGGTGGATCGGGGGGCCTCAAGTATGGACGGCGGGCGTCGAAACGTGGAATCAGGGCAGGAAGAATCGGCATGAGCAGCGGCCTTCTATCGATCGGTTCGAGCGCGCTGAACGCCGCCTACACGGCGCTGCGCACGACCGGCAACAACATCGCGAACGTCAACACCCCTGGCTACTCGAGGCAGGTGGTCGACCTCAGCGCGCAGGTCGAGACCAACATCGGCGGCAACTACCTGGGCAGCGGCGTCGCGGTGGATTCGGTCAAGCGCGTCTACAGCGACTTCCTCGCGCAGCAGACCAATCTTGCCCAGGCGATGTCGAGCCAGGCCGACACGCGCTCGCAGATGCTGACCCAGGTCGACAACCTGTTCGCCGATCCGACGACCGGGCTGGGCGTCGCGGTCGACCAATTCTTCAGCCAGGTCCAGGCCGTCACCCAGCAGCCCGGCGACGCCGCGGCGCGCCAGGCGATGCTGTCGTCGGCGCAGCAACTGGCGGGCCGCTTCAACGACATCTCCGGCCAGTTGCAGCAGATGAGCAACAGCGCCGACCTGCAGATGAACCAGGCGGTCTCGACGGTCAACACCACCGTTTCCCAGATCGCGGCGCTGAACGATCAGATCGCGCTCGCCAGCGCCGGGGGCGCGACGCCCAACGGCCTGCTGGACCAGCGCGGCCAGCTGATCCAGACGCTGAACCAGTCGATCGGCGTCACGGCCGTCGCGCAGAGCAACGGGGCGATCAACCTGTTCCTCGCCAATGGCCAGCCGCTCGTGATCGGCGATCAGGTCACGAAGCTCGCGACCGGCGTCGACCCGAACGATCCGCAGCAGATCCAGGTCGGCACCGCCGTCGGAAAGACGATCGTCCCGCTCGACCCCAACAATTCGGGTGGGGGCGCCGTCGGCGCGCTGCTTCAGTTCCGGGCACAGGACCTGCCCGCGGTCGAGAACCAGATCGGGCGCCTCGCGGTGACGCTGTCGTCGCAGTTCAACGCGCAGCATTCCCTCGGCCAGGACCAAAACGGAGCTCCGGGCGGCAACTTCTTCTCGGCGCCGTCGATCGCCGTCGTTCCCGCGGCGTCGAATCCCGACTCGGCGACGGTGTCGCTTTCCGCAACCTACAGCGACACGACCCAGCTGCAGGCCTCCGACTACCGGCTGGCGGTCACCGCCGGCGGTTACCAGCTGACGCGCCTGTCCGACGGCACGACCCGTACGCTTCCGTCGCTTCCCGCAACCGTCGACGGCATGACCCTGAGCTTCAGCGCGGCGCCCGCGAAGGGCGACGTGTTCACGATCGAGCCCGTGCGCAACGGAGCGGCCGCCTTCTCGGTCGCGATCACGCAGATCTCGCAGATCGCCGCCGCCAGCCCGTTGCAGGCGACGGCCCCGTCGACGAACCAGGGGACCCTCGCGGTCGGCAACCTGACGCTGCAGCCCCCGCCGTCCAACCCGAACCTGCTGCAGCCGGTGGCGCTGAATTTCACCAGTCCCACCCAGTTCACCTACACCGCGGGCGGAACGACCTCGCCGGTCCAGACCTACACGCCCGGGCAACCGATCCAGGTCAACGGCTGGAGCCTGACGCTGACCGGCACCCCTGCCGTCGGCGACCAGGTCAACGTCTCGGCGAGCGGCAGCGGGTCCGGGGACAACCGCAACGCGCTGCAGCTGGCGCAGCTGCAGCAGCTGCCGCTGCTCAATGGCGTGCAGCTCGGCAGCGCGTATTCGGCCGTGATCGCCCAGGTGGGCGCGCTGGCGGCTTCGGCGCAGACCGACCAGCAGTCGAGGCAGACGATGCTGCAGGACGCGGTCAGCGCGCAGAGCTCGGTATCGGGGGTCAACCTGGACCAGGAAGCGGCCCAGCTGCTGCAATACCAGCAGCAGTACCAGGCGGCGGCCAAGCTGATCCAGACCGCGTCGAACATGTTCGACGCGATCCTGCAGGTCGCGGCGGCCGCCTGAGGTCAGCCGGAAACGTCCGCCGGAAACCGTCCCGGAAAACCGCGCCTCCGACAACCGCACCCGAACGCCTGCCGAACCCGGAACCGACCATGCTTCGCGTATCGACCTACAACCTGTACCAGACCGCCGAGCAGAACATCGTCAACGCCCAGGCGACGATGATGAGCACGCAGACGCAGCTTTCCACCGGCAAGCGCATCAACTCCCCGGCCGACGACCCGGTCGGCACGGCCAATGCCGCGATGCTGCAGAGCGGTGTCGACCAGCTGGGCCAGTTCCAGAGCAACGTGTCGCAGGCGACCTACCTGCTGAACGCCGGGCAGTCGACGATGTCCGACTTCATCAACGTACTGCAGGACGTGCGGCAGCGCCTGGTGCAGGCCGGCGACCGCAGCTACGACGATTCGCAGCGCGGCGCGCTGGCGACCGCGCTGCAGCAGGATCTGCAGCAGCTGGTCGGGCTGGCCAATACCGGCGACGGCCAGGGCGGGTACCTGTTCGGCGGCTCCCGCACCGCGGGCTCGCCTTTCTCGATGAACGGCAACCAGGTCGCCTACGTCGGCGACAACGTCCTGCAGGGCCTGCAGATCTCGCCATCCCGGACCGAGCAGGTCAAGTACTCGGGCCAGGATGCCTTCATGAGCATTCCGGCCGGCAACGGCACCTTCGTCACCGCCGCCGCCGCCGGCAACACCGGCTCGGGTTCGATCGACGCGGGATCGGTCGTCAGCCCGTCGGCGCTCACCGGCGACAGCTACGCGGTGAACTTCGCGGTTGCCGGCACGACGACCACCTACCAGGTCGTCGACACCACGACCAGCGCCGTGGTGCAAAATGGCACCTACGGCGGCGGCCCGACGACGCTGGGCTTCGGCGGCATGCAGGTGACCGTCAGCGGGGCGCCGGCCAACAACGACAGTTTCACGATCAAGCCGGCGGGAAACAGCTCGGTCTTCGACACCGTCGCTGCCGCGGTCGCCGCCCTGCAGACCCCCGCGTCGACGCCGAGCGGCAGTGGGCAGTTGAGCTCATCGCTGGCGTCGCTGCTCGCGTCGACGGACCAGGCGCTCAGCCACATCTCGATCAAGCAGGCCGACATGGGATCGCAGCTGTCGGAGCTCACCACGTACACGAGCCTGAACAGCGAGCGCACGCTGCAGTACAAGTCGCAGATGTCCTCGATCGTCGATCTCGACTACGCGAAGGGCGCTTCCGACCTGGCGCGCCAGCAGATGTCGTACCAGGCGGCACTGCAGAGCTATTCGGCGGTCTCCAAGCTTTCGCTGTTCGCCTATTTGTAGTCTCCTCGCTGGACGGCCCCGGCTTCCGGTATTCTTCCGCTGGCCCGGCCACGCCGGGCGCAGGCAACTCTTCGAACCCGCCGATCGGAACAGGAGCGTGTCGGACCCGACGACTTTCGATCGCACACACGCTGTGACGCGCGCGCCGGCCGCACCGCCCGACGTGGCTTCGCAGCCCCGCACGCTGGCGCTGGCGTCGGCCAGGCCCGCGCCGGCCGGCGAATCGCAGGGCCAGAAGACGCAAGTGCGGCCGCAAATGCAGCCGCAGGTGCAGGCGCAGATGCATCCGGATCCCCCCCCACCGGCGCTGTTCGACGACCTGCCCGACGCGGTATGGCGCTTCGACCGCCGCCTGGCCGTGGTCTACGTCAACGCCGCAGGCGCCCAGGCCACCGCGCTGGGGCGCGCGCAGTTCATCGGCTGCACGCTGGGCGAGGTCGACCACTTCGCCCCGTTCGCGCCGCTGTGGGAGGCGAAGCTGCGCGCGGTCTTCGAATCCCTCGAGACGCGCAGCTTCAAGTTCACCTACCCGCACCCCGCCGGCGCGAAGAGCTTCGATGTCCGCCTGATCGCCGAGCGCGGCGCGGACGGCGAGGCGACCCACGTGACCGCGATCGCGCGCGACGTCACGGTGCCGCGCAGCGCGCTGCGCGCGACGCGCACCGCCGACGCCCTGGTGTCGACGCTGATGTCGAGCGCGCGCATCGGGATGGCGATACTCGACCGCGACCTGCGCTACCTGCGCTGCAACGCCTACCTGACCCAGCTGCTCGGCGTCGAGACGGGGCGGCTGCTCGGGCGGCGCCTCGACGAGGCCTGCGACATGGGCGCGCAGCCCGACGTGATGCGTTCGCTGCTGCGGATGCGCGACGGCGAGCTGCGGACCTCGCAGCAGGTCGAATACCAGTTCGCCGCCGGCGACTTCCCGTGGGTGCGCGAGCGCCGCACCCCGCTGATGACCGCCGGCGGCGAGTTCAACGGCGTGTTCATCACGGTCGAACGGCTCGACCGCGAGCGCTTCGCCGAGACCTCGCTGGCGGCGCTGAGGCAGGCGCTCGACTCGGCCGGCGAGATGGTGCTGGAGATCCGGCGCGAGGGCTACATCGTCGACGCCAACGAGACCGCGCTGGCGTGGCTGGGCTACACGCGGGAGCAGCTGACCGGGTTGAGGCTGCCGGCGATCGATGCCCAGCTGACCGACGAGCGCTACGGAGAGATCCTGCAGGCGATTTCCCAGGGCGGGACCTACCGCGGCGAGTCGCGCTTCCGCACGCGCGCCGGGTCGGAGTTCGAGGTCGACCTCGTGCTGCAGCGCGTCGAATACGGCGAGCGCGAGTTCATCTTCCTGCTGGTGCGGGACATCTCCGAGCGCAGGCAGCACCAGCAGCAGACGCAGACCCTGCTCGCCGAGAGCCGGCTGATCTTCGACACCGCGCTGGTCGGGCTGCTGTTCGTCCGCGACGGACGGCTGCTGCGGGTCAATGCCGCGATGGAGGAACTCCTCGCTTGCGAGCCGGGCACGCTGGTCGACCAGATCCAGCTGTTCGCCCATCCGTCGGACCGCCTGCTGATGTCGGGCCTGTCCGAGCGCTACGTCGACATCAACCGCGACGGCGCGTGCGAGTTCGAGCTCTACATGTACCGCCGGCGCGGCGACCCGATCTGGGTCGCGGTGCAGGGACGGGCGGTCAATCCGGAACGCCCGGAACTGGGCTACATCTTCGCGTTCGTCAACATCGACCAGCGCAAGCGCTCGGAGCGGGAATTGCTCGCCGCGCTCAACGAGCTGCAGCTGATCTTCGACAACGCCCTGGTGTCGATCGTCTACGTCGCCAACGACCTGATCATCAAGGCCAACGCCGCGAGCGAGCGCATGTTCGGCTTCGGGGCCGCGGACCTGAGCGAGCTGCAGTTCGGCTCCCTGTTCGCCGATGCCGGCGCCTGGCAGCAGGTGCAGGCGCGCTGCGCGACCGAATCGGGGGCCGGCGACGCGCACGCGGGCGCCGGCTTCGAGCTGCCGATGCGCAGGGCCGACGGCGGCATGTTCTGGTGCGCGGGGCACGTGCGCCCGATCGAGCCCGGGGTGATCGAGCGCGGCATGATCGTCGCGATGACCGACGTCGATGTCAGGCGGCGTTCCGAGGACGAGCTGCGGCGGGTGCGCAACTATCTCGACCTGGTGATCGAGAACCTGCCGGTGCTGGTGTCGGTGCGCGAGGTCGACAGCGGGCGCTTCGTCAGCTTCAACCGGGCCGGCGAGGCGCTCACCGGCCTGTCGCGAGACCAGGTTCTCGGCCGGACCTGGCACGAGATCTACGGGCGCCAGTTCGCCGACCTCTACGTCGAGATGGACCGGCAGGCGATCGCCGGCGGCCGGCAGATCGAGCGGCCGCGCGACGTGATGCTGCGCGCGGACGGCCGCACCCTGACGGTGAACCAGCGCGTGGTCCCGGTGTTCGAGGAGGACCAGGTCGGGCCGGGGGCGGCGCGCTACGTGATGTCGATCGTCGACGACCTGACGGGCGAGGTGCGGGCCGAGACCGCGCTTCGCGAGACCGAGTCGCGCTTCAGGCAGTTCGCCGAGAGCATCGACCAGCTCGTGTTCGTCACGGACGCCGATCTCACGACGATCCACTACGTGAACGCGAGATACGCGCAGCTGCTGGGCGCGCCGGCGTCGGAGCTGATGGGCGACCCGCGCAACGTGCTCAAGCGCGTGCATCCGGAGGACTCGGAGCGCCTGCGGCGCATGCTGCCGCGGCTGATCGCGGGAATGCGCCGCTTGCGGCGCGCCGAGCTCTCGGTGCGGGTCGACCATCCGGCGCGAGGGGTGCGCCTTCTCAACGTCCGCCTCAATCCGGCGCGCGTGCACGACGGAAGCGTGCGCGTGTTCGGGATCGCCGACGACGTCACCGAGCGCACGGCCGCCGAACAGCAGCGGCTGGAGGACGCGCTCAAGCAGCGCGACGTGCTGGTGCGCGAGGTGCATCACCGGATCAAGAACAACCTGCAGGGCGTCGCCGGCCTTCTGCAGCACATGGCGGTCGGCAAGCCCGAGGTCGCGACCACGCTCAACGAGATCGCCGGCCAGATCCAGGCGATCGCGCAGGTGCACGGCCTGCAGATCGGATCGAGCGGCAACCTGCCGGTGCTCGGCGTCGTGCAGGGGATTTTCGCCAACCTCGGCGCGATGTTCGGCGTCGAGATCCATTTCGAGCCGTCCGCGCCCGGGCTGTGGCGCTGGGGCCTGCCCGAGAACGAGGCGGTCCCGCTCGCGCTCGTGATCAACGAGCTCGGCACCAATGCGATCAAGTACCGCGCCAGCCGCGAGCTCGGACTGACCGTGCGGGTCGAGACCCGCCCCGACGGCGTCGCGGTGCTGATCGAGAATCCCGGCCGGCTGCCGGCCGGGTTCGACCTCGGCCGGGTCGCCTCGGGCGTCTCCGGCCTGGGCCTGATCAAGGCCCTGCTGCCGCGGCGCGGCGCGCGCCTGAAAATCGACCAGGCCGATGCCCTGGTGCGTGCCCAGCTCGAGCTGACGGCGCCGGCGATCCGGGAGGAGTTGGCGTGAGCGACGCCGGCCCGCTGATCCTGGTCGTCGATGACGACCGCCTGGTGCTCGCGACGGTCTGTGCCGGGCTGCGGCAGGCCGGCTTCGAAGTCATCGAGGCCGACAACGGCGACGACGCGATCCTGCTCGCGCGCGGGCACAAGCCTCAGCTGGCGATTCTCGACGTGCGCATGCAGGGCAAGTCGGGCATGGACGTCGCGCGCTACCTTTCCGCGAACACCAACACGGGATTCCTGTTCCTGTCGGCGTTCGGCGACAGCACGATCGTGGAGGAGGCGAAGCGGCTGGGCGCGCTCGGCTATCTGGTCAAGCCGCTCGATGTCAAGCAGATCGCGCCGGCGGTCAACGCCGCGCTCGCGCAACTCGACGCCGCGGCCGCCGCGCGCGCGAGCGCGCCGGCCGGCGAGGCCCGCGGCGGCCACGACGAGCAGGTGGCGATCGGGATCCTCATGGAGCGGCTGCGGCTCGACCACGATCGGGCGCGGGAAGCGCTGCGCACGCAGGCGCGCCTCGAGGGTCGCAGCGTGGAGGCGCTCGCGAGCCACATGGTCGAGGCGGCGAATCGGCTCAATTCGATCCCGCGGTAGGACCTTGGCCTGCGGTCACCCTCACCCTAACCCTCTCCCGCGTGGCGGGAGAGGGGACTGCTAGCGGGAGAGGGGACTGTTGGCGGGGAGGGGACCGTTGGGTGTCCTGCCGCTTTCCCAAAGGGTGAAGTAGAAAATCGCGCCCTTGCCGGGCTCCGACTCGGCCCAGACGCGG
>CAZEIW010000015.1:0-8171 GCA_964512305.1 uncultured Burkholderiaceae bacterium
GGCAACGGTCGCGGCGCTGCGCGCGCGCCCCGAGTGCAACGGCAAGGTCGCGGCGATCGGCTACTGCATGGGCGGCACGCTGTCGTTCCTGTGCGCGGCCAAGATCGCCGTGGACGCGGCGGTGTGCTACTACCCGGGCGGAATCGACCGCCAGCTCGAGCAGGCGGCATCCGTCAAGTGCCCGCTGCTGGTTCACTTCGCGGGGAACGACAAGAGCATCGGGCCGGCGGCGGTCGAGGCGGTGCAGAAGGCTTTCGCCGGTCGCGCGAATGCGGCGTTTCACGTGTATCCCGGCGCGGCGCACGGGTTCAACTGCTGGGCGCGCGCCGCCTACAACCAGCTGGCGGCGCTGCTGGCGCACGGGCGGACGTTGGAGTTCCTGGCAGGGCCGCTCGCGAGGTGAGCGAGCGAAGCACGGACTCGTTGGAATCACACACTGACCTCCTTGTTATGGCATCCGAGCAACAGCCACAGCTTGCCAATTCCGAGACATGGTTACCAAAATGACCGCTTCTTGCGGTCCTCGGAGGCGCGGGCGGATCTTCACGATGGGCCCACCGGAGTAGGGGTCGCAAGGACTCCTTGCGGAAGGCTGGCTTGCGCCGACCGGACCCCGCCAGGGGACTCACCAAGACAGGGGGGGAACATGAAGATGCTGAACAAGGTACTCGCCGCCTTGGCGATGGGGCTTGTCGTCCTGGCATTTGCGCCGAGGGTTGTAGCGCAGCAACCGACCGATCAGGCGTCCGCGGCGTCGGTCGAGAAGATCGAGATTACGGGTTCTGCAATCCGGCGCATCGAGTCAGAGGGCGCCCTTCCGGTGACGGTCATTTCCCGCGACGCCATCGACAAGTCGGGCGTCACGACCGTCACCGACCTCATACAGAACCTGCCGGAAATGACGGGCGGGAATTTCCAGATGTCGTCGAACTCGGTCAACGGCAACGGCAACGGCGCAACCACCGCGGCCATCCACGGACTCGACGAGAAATACACGCTGGTGCTGCTCAACGGCAAGCGCATCGCGCCTTATGGCGGTTTCGGCAACGGCGCTGTCGCCGACGGCTCGGTGAATCTGGAGAGCATTCCGCTCGACGCCATCGAGCGCGTCGAAGTCTTGAAGGACGGCGCGTCGGCCCTTTATGGCTCGGATGCCATCGCCGGGGTCATCAACTTCATCACCCGGAAGAACGCGACCGACGGCGCTGCGTTCTTCAATATGAGTCAGCCGAGACAGTCCGGCGGTTCGACGTGGAGCGCCGGCATCAGCAAGGGCTTTGGCGATCTCGCCAAGGACGGCTACAACGTGCTGGCGACTTACAGCCACGACTACCAGGAGAAGCTCGAAGCCAGCCAGCGCGACGTGTCGAAGCGCGGCGGCTACGTGCCGTTTTCGTCGGGCGGCACGAACTACCTGCTGTACATGACCTCGATCAACTCCCTCCCGGCCAACATCTCGCTGGATCAAAGCGGCGCCACGTTCAGCCCCTATTTCAATGCCAACGGCAATTGCACCGGCAATCCGGTGCTGTTCGTGCACAACGGGTACTGCCGGACCAACTACGCGGCGACCGTCGAGGACATTCCGGGTTCTTCGCGCGACAGCGTCTTTCTCGACGGTCGCTTGAAGATCAACCCCGGGATGACCGCCTTCGCCGAAGCGGTGTATTCCAAATTCGACATGAAGGCCCAGTTCGCACCGCCGGCGCAGCCGATGGGCCTGGGCACCAATGACCTGCCCGGCCAGCCGCTCAACATCCTTTGGCAGAAGTACGTCGTTCCCTATCTGGCCGCCAACAACGACCCGAGCACGTCGGGCACGCTCGACTATCGCGCGTTCGACGCCGGCGGCCGCACGGACGACTGGGTGACGACTGCGAGGCATCTGGTGCTGGGGCTGGAAGGCGCGTTTAGCGGCTGGGACTACAGCGCAAGCATCGTCGCGTCGACCAACGAGGACAAGGACAACCTGGCCGGCGGCTACGTGGATTTCAACAAGCTCGTCGCCTTGATTGCCAGCGGCCAGTACGACCCGGTGATTCCGGTCCCCGGCCAAAGCCTGCAGTCGGCGGTGCTGGGCGGCACCTTTATACGGACGACGATGACGCAGAACATGCTGACGATGCATGCGTCGAGGGAACTCTTCCAGCTGCCCGGCGGCCCCGGTTCGCTGGGTGTCGGCGCGGATTACACGAAGCAGCACATCAGGGAGGAGCCGAACGCCCTGGCCCAGTTCGGCAACGCAACGCCCGGTCAGCAGGGCAATGTCGACTACGCCGTCGGCGGGTTCTACGGATTCATGCCGCTTGATGCCAGTCGCAACAACTGGGGCGCCTTCGCCGAAATGCTGATGCCCGTGGTCAAGTCTGTCGAGGTCACCGCGTCGCTGCGCTACGACAGCTACGACAAGGTGCACAACGCGTCGCCGTTCACGCAGCCGTACGATCCGACGACCGGCCTGCTGTACCCGCTGCCGGCGCAGGACCAGGGAAACAGCATCAACGCGACCACATTCAAACTGAGCTTCCGCGCGCTCCCCGTCGAGTCCGTGCTTCTGCGCGGCTCCTACGGCTCGGGCATCAAGGCGCCGACGATTCCGCAGATCGCCAATCCGCTGTTCTTCGCCAGCAATACGGTCGGCTCGTACGCGTGCCCGTTCCCCGGGACCCTCGCCTGCAACGCGCTGCCCAACGGACAATATGACCTGCTGGCCGACGGCAACCCGGCCAGCGGCAGTGCTGGACTGAAGGCGGAGACCTCGCGTCAATGGACTTTCGGCGGGCGCCTCGAGGCAATGAAGGGCTTTTCGGTCGGGATCGACCTGTGGGCCATCAAGATGAATCACCAGATCCTGGCCGGTGTGCCCGAAGCGTTCGCATTCAACAATCCCGCCCTGGTCCCCGACGCCTTCATCAGCAACTACCGGGATCCGTCGGGTCCGATCACGGTCGCTTTGAAGCAGATCCCGTTCAATGCCGGCCATTCGGAGACCGAGGGCCTGGACTGGAACTTCGATTTCAGGAGGCAGACGAGCATCGGCAACCTGACCGTCGACCTGAGCGGGACCCACATGATCAAGCAGCGCTTCCAGTTGCTCGAGGGTGGCCCGTGGTACACCGATCTCGGCGTGTTCGGGCCCGACAACAACGTCGTGTTCCGCAACACGATGCGCCTGGTGCTTTCGGTGCAGACGGGCGCGTTCACGAACACGCTGTCGATGTCGTACAAGTCCGGCTACCAAGACGAGTCGTACACAGCCGATTCGGCGACGGTCCGCCTGCAGAATCCGGACGGCACGCCCGGGGCGCCGGTGGATTTCGCGGGCCTGGACGTTTCGTCGTACAAGCTGTTCGACTGGCAGACCCGCTACCAGCTCAACAAGTCGTGGCGCTTCACGCTGGGCATCAACAACATCTTCAACACCGCGCCGCCGTTTTCGCTGAAGACGGTCGCCGGCAACCAGGTGGGATACGACAGCCGCTACGCGGATCCCACGGGGCGAGCCTTCACGGCTGGCGCGCTCTTCCGCTTCTGATATCACTCCGCGCCGTATCCTCCACCCGCGGGCGTCTCGATCACGAACACGTCACCCGGACCCATTTCCGCCGAGCCGATGTAGTCGAGGTCGACGCGCTCGCCGCTGACGGCGCGCTCCACCCAGTTGCGCCCGGGCTGTCCGGGCTCGCCGCCGGCCATGCCGAACGCGCCGTGGCGGCGATTGTTGGCGAGGATCGAAGCGGTCATCGCCTCGAGGAAGCGGATCCGCCGCACGCCGCCGTCGCCGCCGCGCCACTTTCCGCGACCGCCCGAGCCGTGACGGATCTCGTAGCTCTCGACCCGCACCGGATAGCGCCATTCGAGCACCTCGGGGTCGGTGAGGCGCGAATTGGTCATGTGCGTCTGGACGACCGCCGTGCCGTCGAACCCGGGCCCCGCGCCCGAGCCGCCCGAGATCGTCTCGTAGTACTGATGGCACGGGTTGCCGAACGTGAAGTTGTTCATCGTGCACTGGCCAGCCGCCATGACCCCGAGCGCGCCGTAGAGGGCGTTGGTAATGCACTGCGAGGTCTCGACGTTGCCGGCGACCACGGCCGCCGGCGGATCGGGCTTGAGCATCGATCCGTCGGGAATCACGATGCGAAGCGGCTTCAGGCAGCCCGAGTTGAGCGGGATCTGGTCGTCGACCAGCGTGCGGAACACGTACAGGACGGCCGCCGTCGAGATCGCCGCCGGCGCGTTGAAGTTGTCGGGCTGTTGCGCCGAGGTGCCGGTGAAATCGATCGTCGCCTCGCGCTCCTCCCGCCGCACGATTACCTTGACCTGGACCGCGGCGCCGCTGTCGAGCTCGAGCCGGAACTCCCCGTCCTTCAGGGCGGTGATCACGCGCCGCACCGCCTCCTCCGCGTTGTCCTGCACGTGCCGCATGTAAGCCTGCACCACGGGCAGGCCGAAGTGGTCGACCATCGCGGCGAGCTCCTGCACGCCCTTCTCGTTGGCCGCGACCTGCGCGCGCAGGTCGGCCATGTTCTGCTCCGGGTTGCGTGCCGGGTGCGTGCCGCTGCGCAGCAGCCGCAGCGTTTCGGCTTCGCGCAAGTGGCCGCGCTCGACCAGCTTCCAGTTCGTGAACAGCACCCCCTCCTCGTCCACGGTCCGCGAGTCCGGCGGCATCGACCCGGGCGTGGTGCCGCCGACGTCGGCATGGTGTCCGCGCGATCCGACGTAGAACAGGATCTCGCGGCCGGCCGCGTCGAACACCGGGGTGATCACGGTGATGTCGGGGAGGTGCGTGCCGCCGTGGTACGGATCGTTGACCACGTAGGCGTCGCCGGGCTGCATCCGGCCCGCGTTCTCGCGCCGCACGGTCTTGATCGACTCGCTCATCGAGCCCAGGTGCACCGGCATGTGCGGCGCATTGGCGATCAGGCTGCCCTCGGCGTCGAACAGGGCGCAGGAAAAATCGAGACGCTCCTTGATGTTGACCGAGTACGCGGTGTTCTGCAGCCTCAGCCCCATCTGCTCGGCGATCGACATGAAGAGATTGTTGAACACTTCCAGCATCACCGGGTCGGCGTCGGTACCGATCGCGCGCCGCTGCGGGCGCGGCTGGACGCGGGTTAGGCAGAGGTGATTTGGGAGGCCCGCCCCCGCGGTCCGCGCTAGGGCGGGTGAACCCGCCTCCGCGGTCCGCGCTAGGGCGGGCGAGCCCGCTTCGGCTTGCCAGCCCGGATCGACGACCGTGGTTGCGTTGGCCTCGGCGATGATCGCGGGGCCGGCGATGCGATCGCCGGGGAGGATGTCCTGGCGCCGGTAGAGCGGCGCGTCGTGCCAGCGGCCGTCGGCGAACATCTGCACGCGCGCGGCTGGGACGAGCGGTTCTCGGCGCCTGGCGGCTGCAGCGGCGCCGCCCACGTCCGGCGTATCGGCGGCCGCCCCGCCGGCGGCTTCGACCGAGACCGATTCGACCAGGATCGCCTTGTCCGGCATCAGGAAGGAAAAGCGCTGCCGGTACGCCGTCTCGAACGCCGCGGTCATCGCGGCCACGGTGCCGGCGGGCACCGCCAGCGCGGTATCGGTACCGTCGTACTTCAGGTGCACCCGGCGCGCAACGCGTTGCGCCGCGCGCGGCACACCCTGCGACTCGAGGCTCGCCGCCGCTGCCTCGGCGAGTTGTTGCAGCCGCGCTTCGACTTCCTGCAGGCCCGCCTCCGTGAGCAGGGCCTCGACCGTCTGCTCGCGCATCGCGGTCTGCTCGGCAAGCCCCATCCCGTAGGCCGAGAGGACGCCCGCCAGGGGATGGATGAACACGCGCGTCATCGCCAGCGCGTCGGCCACCAGGCAGGCGTGCTGCCCGCCGGCGCCGCCGAAGGTCGCCAGCGTGTAGCCGGTCACGTCGTGGCCGCGCTGGACCGAGATCTGCTTGATGGCGTTGGCCATGTTGGCGACCGCGATCTCGATGAACCCCGCCGCAATCTGCTCAGGCGCAGGAGCGCCCGCTCCCCGTGGCGCCGAACTCGAAGGCGGGCTTGCCCGCCGTAGCGCCGAACTCGAAGGCGGGCTTGCCCGCCGTAGCGCGAAGCGCGAAGGCGGGGCCGCCAACTCGGCAAACCCCCGCTCCACCACCTCCCGGTCGAGCGGCTGATCTCCTCCCGGTCCGAAAAGATGCGGGAAAAAATCCGGCTGAATCCGCCCAAGCATCACGTTGCAGTCGGTCACCGTCAAGGGCCCACCGCGCCGGTAGCAGGCCGGCCCCGGGTCCGCGCCCGCCGAGTCCGGCCCGACCCGGTAGCGGCTGCCGTCGAAGTGCAGGATCGACCCGCCGCCGGCGGCGACCGTGTGGATGCTCATCATCGGCGCGCGCATCCGCACGCCGGCCACCAGCGTCTCGAACTCGCGCTCGTACTCGCCTGCGAAGTGCGACACGTCGGTCGACGTGCCGCCCATGTCGAAGCCGATGACCTTGTCGAAGCCGGCCGCGCCGCTGGTGCGAGCCATGCCGACGATGCCGCCCGCGGGTCCCGACAGCACCGAATCCTTGCCCTGGAAGCGCCGCGCGTCGGCGAGCCCGCCGTTGGACTGCATGAAGAGCAGCCGCACCCCGGGCAGCTCGGCGGCCACCTGATCGACGTAGCGGCGCAGGATCGGCGACAGGTACGCGTCGACCACCGTGGTGTCGCCGCGCGACACCAGTTTGATCAGCGGGCTCGCGTGGTGCGATACCGACACCTGCGTGAAGCCGAGCTCGCGCGCCAGCTCCGCAACCCGCGTCTCGTGCGCGCCGAAACGGTAGCCGTGCATCAGCACGATCGCGATCGAGCGCAGCCCCGCCTGCGCTGCCGCCTGCAGATCGGTGCGCGCGCGTTCTTCGTCGAGCCGCCGCACGACCTCGCCGTGCGCGCCGATGCGTTCGTCGATCTCGATCACGCGCCGGTACAGCAGCTCCGGCAGCACGATGTGCCGGTCGAAGAGGCGCGGCCGGTTCTGGTACGCGATCCGCAGCGCGTCGCGAAAGCCGCGCGTGATCGCGAGCACCGTGGGCTCGCCCTTGCGCTCGAGCAGCGCGTTGGTGGCCACGGTCGTGCCCATTCGGACGGAGTCGATCCGCTCGACCGGGATCGGCGCCCCGTTCGCGACCCCAAGGAGGTGCCGGATGCCGGCCACGGCGGCATCGCGGTAATGACCGGGGTTCTCCGACAGCAGCTTGTGCGTGACGAGCGAGCCGTCGGGGCGCTTGGCGACGAGGTCGGTGAACGTGCCGCCGCGGTCGATCCAGAACTGCCAGCGGGCGCTATCGGTCATGCCGAATCATGGCATGGCGCGCCGCGCGACTGGCGCCGGCCCGCGCCTCACCAGCGAAGCAGGCGCGGCCCCAACAGCGCGCCGACCCCCGTCGGGACGAGCATCCCCACGACGTACCAGATGCCGAGGAACGGCGCCGCCAGCTCGGGACAGTGCAGCGTGTAGGCCAGCGCGCCGACAGCGCCCGCGGCCAGGCCGCACGCCGCGCCCGCAAGCCGCAACCTGGTCGGTGCGAGGCCCTTGACGACCCAGACGAAGGCGATGAAGAGCGGCACGGAGATCCACGTGATCCGCATCGAGCAGACCTTCGCCGTCTGCCCCAGGATCAGGGCGGCGCGATCGGGCGCGTTGGCGCCGATCAGCACGACGGCGGCCATCACCCAAATCGCGGCGAACGGTACCGCGAGCCCCCACGGCAGCCAGCCCAGGCGGAGACCCGGGTGCGCGAGACGACGCATGGCGAAGATGGCAAGAACCCCGAGGGCCGCGCAGAACGCTTCCCGCGCCCAGAACATGGGAACGGACAACTCGTCGGACAAGTTCGGCCGCGGGCCCAGGATTCCCAGCACGAGCGCGACGGCCGCCGCGCCCCCCGCGAGGATGGCCATGAGCAGGCGGCGCCGCGCCGCTTGCGGGTCGACCGCATCGGCACCGCGAGCCAGCGCCGCAACCAGATCGTCGGTATTCACGACCCGCTCCTGATTTTCGCCGCGAGCGCCTTCAACCCTCGATGCACGCCCACCTTGACCGCCGACTCCGACATGCCCGTGCGCCGGGCCGTGTCCGCGACCGACAGACCCTCCAGTTTGACGTACTGGATCGGAAGCCGCTGCCGATCGGGAAGGCTGCCGAGCAGCTTGGCGATATCCCGCCGC
>CAZEIW010000016.1:0-13274 GCA_964512305.1 uncultured Burkholderiaceae bacterium
GTGCCCGACTTCCGCGGGCGGCTCGAGCGCGCGCTCGACATCCTCGAGCAGTCGCCGCCGGACGTGATGAACCACAACCTCGAAACGGTGCCGCGCCTGTACCGGCAGGCCCGGCCGGGCGCGGACTACGCGCACTCGCTCGAGTTGCTGTCGAGCTTCAAGCAGCGCGTTGCCGGCGTGCCGACCAAGAGCGGCCTGATGGTCGGGCTGGGCGAGACCGACGACGAGATCCTGCAGGTGATGCGCGACCTGCGCGCGCACGAGGTCGAGATGCTGACGATCGGCCAGTACCTGGCGCCGAGCGATCACCACCTGCCGGTGCTGCGCTACGTGCCGCCGGCGACGTTCGAGATGTTCGAGCGCGAGGCGCTCGCGATGGGCTTCGCGCACGCGGCATCGGGGCCGCTGGTGCGAAGCTCCTACCACGCCGACCGGCAGGCCCAAGCGGCGGCGGAGCGCGACAAACTCACCGCGAAACCGGAACGCACGACGACGAATTGAAACGCCCGCGATCGGCTTGATGGCCGGTGATCGCGAGGAAGGTTCCGGTCCAAAGGTCGTTTCCCGTCAAGGCGATTGCGATCGCCAGCGCATTGATCGGGAGAGACCCGATTTCCCAATCCATGTGATCGAGTGACGCAGCGGACGATGCGCACGCAGAAGCCGCAGGATCGGCGTTGTGCAATTCGAGGGCGCAGGCAAGCGCTGCGCGAACCCGTGAAGCGCGGAGTCGGTCGGAAGGGGCAAAGCTCATCTGCATCATCGCGGGACCTCCATGGGACTTGCATGGGTCGGCGCCGTGAAGTCTGCGGACGAGCGTCCGGGCGTGCAATGTGACCGATTGCCACAGGCCCCGCTGGGGCGTCGACGCCCCGCGGCAATTTGTCGCACGCTGACGAGTGGTTCGTCGGCGTCGGAGATCCGATAATCGCCACATCGCAGGGGATGCATCGCTGCGTAACGCAACTCCAGGTCGATCGATGAATAAGTCCATACGGCAGGCTTGCGCCACACTCTTGATGCTGGGCGCTTTCGGGTCCGCGGTCGCGCAGGTCGTGGTCACGGATCCGTGGGTGAGGGCGACGGTCGAAGGTCAGACCTCGTCCGGCGCCTATATGACGATCACGAGCGATCACGATCTGTCGCTCGTCGGTGCATCGTCGACCGTTGCCGGCCACGTGATGATTCACGAGATGCGCAATCACAACGGCATGATGATGATGATGCCCGTCGAGCGCCTGCCCTTGCCTGCGGGAAAGGCTGTGGCCTTGGCGCCCGGTCATTACCACGTGATGCTCGAGGGCCTGACGCGGCGCATCCGCGTCGGCGACACGGTTCCGCTGAAACTTCGATTGCTTGACGCGCATGGCGTCGAGCAGACCGTCGAGGTCAATGCGCCGGTTCGCGCACTCGCGACAGAGGCAGCCGCGCCGATGTCCGGCATGGGGCATGAGTAACCGCCTGAACAACCTCGCCGGCTGGTTCCGCGGACGGGGCCGTCAGTGGATGTTCCTGGCGGCGGCGCTTGTCGCCGCCCCGGTCCTGGCGGCCGTCCTTGCAGCCGTGACCTATTGGCCGGAGGCTGTCGGTTCGTCGAAAGCCGCGCAGTTCCACGGCCGTGATGTCACGGACGAGCATTGGCGCGTGGCTGTATCGCTGACCGACACGGACGGCCACCGCGTCAGGTTCTCCGACCAGCGGGGGAAAGCCGTGCTGGTGGCATTCGGCTATACGCACTGCCCCGACGCATGTCCAACGACGCTCGCGCGTCTCGCAAGAGTCCGGCAATTGCTCGGTGCGGATGCGGACAAGTTGAGCGTGTTATTCGTGACTGTCGATCCTGAACATGACGACGCTCCGATGCTCGGCCACTACGTGCGGGCATTCGACCCGGCGTTCGTCGGTTTGCGCGGCGATGAAGGCGAGACCGACGCGGCGGCGACGGCGTTCCACGCGGACTATCAAATCCTCGACCACAACGGCGAGACTTTGGTGAGTCACACCGTCGAGACATATTTGATCGATTCTCAGGGCCGCATGCGCGTTGTACTGCCGTATTCGCTGTCCGCGCAGGAGATCGCGCAGGACGTCGAGGCGGTCCTGGGGGGCTAGGCGCGAGGTTCGTCGTGCCCGTCGGTCAGGTGATCTCGGCGTCAGCGAGTGCGATGCATTAGAAATACACGAGTCCGAGCGCCCGCTTCACGTCGGCCAGCGTCGCGGCTGCCGTTTCTCTTGCGCGGCCGGTCCCATGTTTCAGCGCCCGCAGGACCGCTCCGCGGTCGGCGGACAGCTCGCGGCGCCGCGCGCGGATCGGCGAAAGCAAGCCCTGCAGACACTCGTCCAGGATGGCCTTGAGCGCCGCATCGCCGAGGCCTCCGCGACGGTAATGCGCCTTCAGGCTCTCGACGTAGCCTTGGTCGGGATGGAACGCATCGAGGAATGCGAACACGACATTGCCCTCGACCGTTCCCGGGTCGGAGGCGCGCAGGTGTCTTTCGTCGGTGTACATCCGCTTGACTGCCGCGCTTATCTCGTCGGGACTCGCACCCAGGGCGATGGCATTGCCCAGCGACTTGCTCATCTTCGCTTTGCCGTCGACCCCGGGAAGCCGCCCGACCCGCGACACCTGCGCCGAGCATTCGAGCAGCACGTCGCGTCCGACGCTCGCGTTGAGACGCTTCACGATCTCGTTGGTCTGCTCGATCATCGGCACCTGGTCCTCCCCCACCGGCACGATCGTGGCCCGGAACGCGGTGATGTCCGCAGCCTGGCTGACGGGGTATGCGAGGAAACCCGCCGGGATGTCGCGTTCGAACCCGCGCAGGCGTATCTCTTCCTTGATCGTGGGGTTGCGCTCGAGGCGGGACACCGTGACGAAGTTCAACAGCAGCAAGGCAAGCTCGGCCAGCTCCGGCACCTGCGACTGGACCACGATGGTCGACTTGTCCGGGTCGATGCCGGCGGCAAGGTAGTCGAGCGCGACCTCGACGACGTTGTCCGCGACGCGCCGCGACTCGCCCATGTTGTCCGTCAGCGCCTGGTAGTCCGCCAGAAGGACGTATTGATCGGCGCGCTCTTGAAGATCGACTCTCGCCTTCAGGGAGCCGGCATAGTGCCCCAGGTGGAGCGGCCCGCTGGGACGATCGCCCGTCAGGACGACAGGCCTGGTGCCCGACGCGATCCGCGTACCCCCTTGTCCGCCGGCGATCACCCGCCGGCCTCCTCGACCGCGCGTCTCACTGCCGCCCGTCCGCCGACGCGCCGGTGATGATCGACGATGCGCGGAAAGCGCGCGAGATCGACACCGTCGCCCTCGAGCCATCCCGAGAGCGTGTACAGATAGCCGTCGGCGACGCTGTAGCGCTCGCCCAGAACCCAGGGACCCGCCAGGCGCGCTTCGATCAGCTCCGCGCAGGCGCTCATCGATTGCGGCACCTTGGCGCGCATCGCCTCGATCGCCGCCGGGTCGTCGGCCCAGCGCGTGCCGCGGCGCTTGTGCGCGTGCGCGACGTGCACGGTGGAGGCGAGGAAGCTGTTGAATTCCTGCATCCTGGCGTAGGCGAAGTCTCCGCAGGGCGGCGCCAGGCGCGCAGCCGGGTGGCGCTCTGCGATGAACGCGAGGAGCGCCGGCGTCTCGGTCAGCACGCCTTCTTCGGTGACGAGCGCAGGCACGCGGCCTTTCGGGTTGATGGCAAGGTAGGCGGCGCTCTGCTGTTGCACCGCGCCGAAGTCGAGCTTGACGAGCTCGAAATCGGCGCCGGCTTCGCGCAAGGCGATATGCGAGGCGAGCGCGCAGGTGCCGGGCGCGGTGTACAGGGTCCAGCGGGACATCGTTTCCTCCGCGGCGGGTGTCGGGTGAGCGAGCGATCGACGGGCGCGGCGACGCGGGTGCAGACCGGGGTCCTTACCGGCCCTGCTCCTGCGCCTTCAGCACGCGCTCCGCGCCGGCGTTGAAAAGGGCCGAGCCGAGCAGGTTCTGCCCGCCGTCGCACACCACGACGCAGCCCGAAACGTAGGCCGCCAGCGGGGAGGCGAGAAACGCCGCGGTCTGGCCGACGTCGTCGACCGTGCCAAGACGGCGCAATGGGATGGTCTCGGTCAGAGCCTGCATGCGGGCGGCGTCGCTCAGGCGCTTCATGCCCTCGGTTCCATCGATCGGCCCGGGCACGATGCTGTTGGCGCGTATGCCGTGGCGGCCCCATTCGAGCGCCAGGTTCTTCATCATCATGTCGATCCCCGCTTTGGCCGCGCCGACGTGGGCCTGGAACGCGTGCGGCACGTACGCCATGCCGGCGGAGATGAACAGGATGCAGCCGCGCGTCTCGCGCAGTTGCTCGAACGCCGCGCGCGCGGCGTTGAACGAACCGAGCAGGTCGATGTCGATCACGGTCTTGAAGCCGTTCGGCGACAGCCTCTCGGCCGGCACCAGGAAATTGCCGGCCGCGCCGCAGACCAGCACGTCGATCGGCCCCAGTTCCGTCCTGGTGCTGGAAAACGCCGCTTCCAGCGCGGCGAAATCGCGCACGTCGGCAACGGCGGTGCAGACCTGCGCGCCGAGGGCGCGCAGCTCGCGCGCGGCGTCGTCGAGCTTCTGCTGCGTCCGGCCGCAGATCGCGACTTTCGCGCCCAGCGCCGCGAAGTTCCGCGCCACGCCCAGGTTGATCCCGCTGCCGCCGCCGGTGACGAAGACCGTCTTGCCCTTGAAAAGATCCTTCGCGAAACAACGCTCGACCAGCATCGCGCTCCCTTTCTATGAACTGTAGCTTCGAAAAGCGGCTCGCGCTCCCCCGGGCAATGTAAACCAAGGTTCGAGGCCCGTGGGCCGCGCTTCGACGAGCGACGGCGGCTGCGCAAAACCGACCTTTCGAATTGACAGCTCCCGGGACCTGGAATAACATTGTTGACACGATGAAGCCGCTGCATATCACCATCCGTCCGATCGGGAATTCTCACGGCGTCGTGATCCCCAAGCCCTTGCTCGCCCAGCTTGGGCTTGCGGGCGAGGTGGAAATGAGCGTCGAACGCGGCGCGATCGTCCTTCGCAAGCCGGCGAAAACCGCGCGCAGCGGATGGGCCGAGGCGGCAAAGCTGCTTGCTGCGAAGGGCAGCGACGAGCTGGTGATGGGCGAGTTCGGCAACGAAGGAGACGCGGAGCTGGCTTGGTGAAGCGTGGTGAAATATGGCTCGTCAACCTCGATCCGACGATCGGGAGCGAGATCAGGAAGTCGAGGCCATGCGTGATCGTTTCGCCGCCTGAGCTCAACGACAACCTGCGCACGGTGATTGTCGCGCCGATGACCAGCAAGGGCTTCGCAGCGCCTTTCCGCGTGCCCGTGTCGCATGCCGGCACGAAGGGCTTGATCGTGCTGGATCAAATTCGTGCAGTCGACAAGGCGCGCCTGGCGAAACGGTTGGGAATGATCGCGGCGAAGACGCGCGCCGCGGTCTTGTCGACGCTGCACGAGCTTTTCGCCGACTAGCAGGAGACTGCTTTACCCGAAGCCGCGGCCGATTCCGGCTGACTTGCAGCTCAGTGCCCGTGCCGCGCGCCCCGGCTCGCGACCCCTGCGAAGTCGTGGGCTTGTCGAAGCACGGTCCCGTCGAACGTCATTGTCGTAGCGGCGCACTTCGCCCGCGACAACCGATAGGAGTCGAACGCCATGCAATACCTGCTGCTGATCTACGGAAACGAGGCCGCGATGTTGAGCGCACCGAAGGAGGCATCGAGCCAGATGCAAGCCGCCTACATGGCCTACACGGAGGCGATGAAGAAGGCGGGGGCGCTGGTCGGCGGCAACCGGCTGCGGCCCACCTCGGAGGCAACCACGGTCAGAGCTCCCGGCGGCCGGCAGAGCGTCCAAAACGGGCCGTTCGCCGAAACCAAGGAGCAGCTCGGCGGGTACTACATGATCGAGGCGCCCGATCTCGATGCGGCATTGGCGTGGGCGGCGCGCTGCCCCGGCGCGCAGTTCGGCGCGATCGAGGTGCGCCCGATCTGGGCGACGTAGCCTGAAGCGCGGAGACGGCGGCGCGTGGTCCGGCGCCTACGCGCCGCCCGGCTGCGGCACCGCAGCGGTCTGCTCGCTCTCGGCAAGCTCCACCTGGGGCGGCAGCGGGCAGTCGAGGGCGGTGCACAGGGTGCGCAGGCAGCTGGCCGCGCGGCCGTCGGTGCTGCCGTCGACGAACGCGACCGCAAGGCAGGCCTTGATCAGTCGCGGCTTCTCCAGCGGCGCGAGCGCGTTCAGGCGCTCCACCGCAGCGGCCACGCGCGCCAGCTCGATCGCCTCGTGCGCGACCATGACGCCGGCTTCCGGCAGCACGGCGCGGCCGGCGTCGAACGCGCGCTGTGCCTGCCGCGGCAGGCGCACTGCAGCGATCAGCGACATCACCAGCGCGGACTCGGCCGCGGTCTCTTCCACCTTCAGGTAGCGGGCCGGCCGCGCCGAGCGCGAGGCGCCGAGGCGCCGTTTCAGCACCGTGAACAGCAGGAACTCGGCCAGCGTGACGCGGCCGTCGGCGACGATCAGCTGGTGCGAGATCTGCAGCAGCTTCTGCCGTGCCGGCGCATCGAGCGCGCGCAGCGCGGGCATCTGCGCATCGAGCAGCGCAAGGCGCCAGCCCGCGGGCAGCTGCGCCAGGGTCGCGCGGTAGGCCTCGGCCTGCGCCGCGGCCGCGGCGCCAAAAACCTGCGCGCAGAGCTGGTCCTGCCGCGCGCTGATCGCCCGGTCCTGATCGATCAGCATCCCAAGCACCAGCAGCTGCGCCTGCACCGGGTCGGAAAGCGCGGGGCCCAGGCCAAGCTCGTCGATCCGGGCCCGCAGCATCTCGGCGAACGGGCGCGCGGCGGCCGCCGGTTTGCCGATCGCCGCGTGGACGTCGGCTCCGGCGCTCACCGCGCCGGCTCCGGCAACCAGCGCCCCGACCGGGCTCGCGCCCGCCTCGACGGCCCGCGCAGCCTCCGGTGCGGCCGCCGGCGCCGCGCCGGCCCCGGCCACCGGGAAGGGCAGCGGCGGCAACTCGGGTGTCGCGTCCGGCACCGTGGCTGCCGGTTCCTCCGGGGCCGCCAGGTAGTCCATGGGTCGTCCATAGACCCGGCGTATGCGCTCGGGCAGCGGCGGGTGCGTGGCGAGCCAGCCGCCGGCGAGCGCCTGGCTGACCGGCGCCATGAACATGTGCGACAGCGTCTCGGCGTGCATGTGCTCGATCGCTCCGCCGCCGGCGCCGTCTCCCAGTGCGCCGATCTTGCGCAGCGCGCGGCCGATGCCTTCGGGGTTGCGAGTGAACTGCACGCTGCTCGCGTCGGCCAGGAACTCCCGCTGCCGGGACACGCTCGCCTTGATCAGCCGGCCGAAGAACACCCCGATATAGCCGATCACGAGCACCGCGAGGCCCGCGGCCAGCAGAGCGCCGCCGCTGCCGCGCCCGCGACGGTCCCGCCCGGACCCGCCGATCGACATCAGGAAGCGGCCGAACAGCGCGAGCATCAGCAGACCCTGCAGCACCCCGATCAGCCGCACGTTCAGCTTCATGTCGCCGTTCAGGATATGGCTGAACTCGTGTCCGATCACGCCCTGCAGCTCGTCGCGGTTCAGGCGCGCCAGCGTTCCGCGCGTCACGGTGACGACGGCGTCGTGCGTGTCCAGCCCGGCGGCGAAGGCGTTGATCCCGTGCTCGCCGTCGAGGACATAGGCGCGCGGGGCGCCGATTCCGGACGCGAGCGCCATTTCCTCGATCACGTTGAGCAGCCTGCGCTCGGCAAGGTCGCGCGTCGCCGGATCGACCGCGCGCGCGCCGATCATGCGCGCGACCGCCTCGCCGCCTTCGCGCAGGCTGAGGATCTCGAGCGCCGACCCGCCGAAGATCATCAGGAGCACGACGGCCGTGGTCGTCGGCACGAAGTAGGGGGGCAGCGCCGCGAGGCCGAGGCGGCTCCACGCGCCGTGGCGGGCGAGCGCCCCGAGGTAGATCGCGCCAAGCGCGCAATTGACCGCGATCACGATCGCGACCACCGCCGCGGCGAACAGCCAGACCAGGCGCCGGGTGGTGCGGCGCGCGGCCTCCTGGTCCTCGAAGAAGTTCATCGCCCGCGGCCGCGGATCAACGCGCGCGGCCGCCGCCGGACGCGCGCATCAGAACTGGACGCGTACCGGCTTTCTTTCCTCGGCGCTCTCGGTCGACGCGAGCAGCTCGGCAGGCTTGAACGAGAAGGCGCTCGCCAGCACGTTGGAGGGGAACTGCTCGACCGCGTTGTTGTAGCTCATCACCGAGTCGTTGAACGCCTGGCGCGCGAACGCGATCTTGTTCTCGGTGCTTGTCAGCTCCTCGGTGAGCTGCATCATGTTCTGGTTCGCCTTCAGGTCGGGGTACGCCTCCGCGACCGCGAACAGGCGCCCGAGCGCGCCGGTGAGCTCGCCCTCGGCGGCCCCGAGCTGGCGTACCGCCGCCGCGTTCGACGGATCCGCCGCCGCCGCGGAGTTCGCGCCGGCGGCCGAGTTGCGCGCCCGGATCACCGCTTCCAGCGTCTCGCGCTCGTGCTTGATGTAGCCCTTGGCGGTCTCGACCAGGTTGGGAATCAGGTCGTAGCGCCGCTTGAGCTGGACGTCGATCTGGGCGAAGGCGTTCTTGAACTGGTTGCGAAGCCCGACCAGGCGGTTGTAGGCGCCGGTCAGCCATACGGCCAGCGCCACGATCAGCAGCAGCACGATGATCAGGCCCATTTGGCCTTCCTTTCTCGTTCCGGGAGACGGCGCGCCGGACTATATCGGAGATGCGCCGCCGCGTGGTGACGGCGAGGCCGACGCCATCGGACGTTGCGGCCGTCAGGCCTTGGCACGCTCCTCGGGCAGCAGGCCCGCCGCGTGCATGTTCAGCGCGAGCGCGATCGAGCGCGCCGGCCAGCGCCGCAGCGCGTCGTTGTGCGCCGCGGCCGCCTCGTTGTAGGACTGGCGTGCCGCGACCATCTGCGCGTCGAGATCGGCCAGCGCCGCGCCGGCCTGCGCGACACGCGCGTCCTGCTTCAACTCCGGATACGCCTCGGTCAGCGCAAGCAGCCGCGCGATGGCAGCCTGGAGCGCCGCATTCGCGTCGACCATCGCGGCGAGCGTGCCCGGCTCGCCCGGGCGCCGCGCCGCGACCGTTCGCGCGGCACGATGCGCGCGCACCGCCAGCCGGACCGCCGACAGCGTTTCGCGCTCGTGCTTCATGGCGGCGGTCGCGATCCTCACGATCTCGATGGCGCGCCGCTCGCGCTGGGCGAACAGCCGCTCCGCGCTCCCGAAGGCCCGGCGCAGGCGGCCGGCGAGCGCCCTCAGCCGTCGCGTCGCGCCGATCGCCCACAGCACGAGGACCGCGCCCAGCGCGCCCGCGGCGCCGAGCGCGACGACGTCCGGCATCCCGTTCAAGGCTTGCGCTGCGACTCCGGCGGCGGCGCGCTCTGCGCTTCCCGCTTGAGGTCGGCCACCTCGGCGTCGCTGAGCAGATCGAACACCTTGACGACGCGCCTGACGCCGCCGACCTGGCTCGCCACGCGCGCCGCCGCGTCGGCCTCGGCGTTGCTGACCCGTCCGAGCAGGTAGACCGATCCGTCGGTCGTGTGGACCTTGACCGCGCCGCTCGGCAGCCCGGGCGCGTCGAGCAGCGCCTTGCGCACCTTGCCCGACAGCAGCGTGTCGTTGGACCGGTCCCCCAGGCTCGCGGGCGGCCCGATCGTCAGCTCGTCGACGACCTGCTTGACGTTCTCGCTGCGCGAGGCGATCGCCACGGCGTCGGCGCGGAACTTCTCGTTCGGAACCTGGCCGGTCAGCAGCACCTTGAAGTTGTAGCTGTCGACGTCGATGTTGACCGGCTCCAGGGGGAAGTGGTCGGACAGCGCGCGGTTGATCCGGCGCTCGATCGCCTCGTCCTCGAGCTGGATGCCGACCGATCGGCGGTCGGTTGCCACCAGCGCGCCGCCCAGCGCCGCGCCGCCCAGCGCCACCACGCAGCCCGTCATCGCCGTTCCCGCGGCCGCGATGGACGCCGCGAGCGCGCAGGACGCCGCGCAGCGTCGAATGCCCGTCATCATCATGCTCATCGATCCTCCTCATCGGCGCCGAAGGCGGCGCGCAACCATTCGATCCGGCCCGCCTCGACGATCACCGCGTCGAAGCGGCACGCGGGCCAGTGCTGTCCGTAGTGCGCCCTCAAGTACAGCTGCGCCGCGCGCCGCAGGCGCGCGCGCTTGGCGGCGTCGATGCTGGCGGCGGCAAAGCCGGCGCGCTCCCGGCTGCGCACCTCGACGAACACCAGCACGTCGCCGTCGACCGCGACCGCATCGATTTCACCCAGGCGGTACGACACGTTGCGCGCGACGACGCGCAATCCGTGCCGTGCCAGATGCTCGCAAGCCGCATTCTCCGCGATATCGCCGGCGCGCTGGCGCGGGCTGCGGCCCGGGGTTCGCCGCGGCTCGCGGCCGCTCATGGCTGCGCGTCCCGATTTGCCCGCCCGGCAGCCGCCCCGCAAAATGGCGTACGCGCGGCGCCGCCGAAACACAAGGGGCCGGCATCGCAGCGCGCAACGGAGCTCGGCGACATGGCGGATCGCATCGGGAACGTCGCGGCGCAGCGCGCATGGATGGAACGGCCGCTGTGGGCGGCGGCCGGCGTCGAACAGCAGGAATTCCCGGTCGCATTGTATGTAGTCGCGATGCCGATCGGCAACGCCGCTGACGTCACGCTACGCGCCTTGTGGGTACTGGGGCTCGTCCATTGGGTTGCCGCCGAAGACACGCGGGTGACCGCGCCGTTGCTTCATCGTTACGGCATCGACGCGCGGATGATCGCCGTGCACGAACACAATGAATCGAGGGCCGCGTCCCGCCTGATCGCCCTGCTCGACAAGGGGGAGCGGGTGGCGCTCGTCACCGACGCCGGGACCCCGGCCATCTCCGATCCGGGGGCGGCGGTCGTGCGCGCGGTGATGGCAGCGGGACGGCGCGTGATCCCGGTGCCGGGCGCGAGCAGCCTGACGGCCGCGCTGTCGGTGGCGGGCCTCGCCGCCGACGGCGTCCGCTTCCTCGGGTTCCTCCCCTCGGGAGCGGCATCGCGGCACCGCCGCCTGCGCGAGGCGGCCGCCCGCGACGAAGCCTTCGTCGTGTTCGAAGCGCCGCACCGGATCGCGGACACGGCGCGCGAGCTCGCCGCGGTGCTTGCGCCGCAGCGGCGCGTCGTGGTCGCCCGCGAGCTGACCAAGAAGTTCGAGAGCATCTTCGAGACCAGCGCGGCGGCGCTGGCCGGCGTCGTGGGCCGCGACGGCGAGCGCGGAGAGTTCGTCCTGGTCGTCGATTTGCCGCCGCCGGCGGCGGCCGCGGACGATGCGATCGACGAGACCACCCGGCGCTGGCTGGTGGCGCTCGCCGGGGAACTGCCGGCCTCGCGCGCGGCGGCGCTCGCCGCCAAGGTGACCGGCCGCCCGCGCCAGGCCCTGTACAAGCTGCTGACGGAGGATTGAGCGGCGCCGCCGTCGCCGGTCAGCGCCCGACCTCCGCAACCACGCTCGCGATCGCGGCGGTGAGGCGCTTCGCGTATCCGAGGTGCAGGAATTCGTTGGGGCCGTGCGCGTTGGACTTCGGGCCGAGCACCCCGGTGATTACGTACTGGGCGCGCGGAAACTTCCGTCCCAGCATGCTCATGAACGGGATCGTGCCGCCCTCGCCGATCCACGCCGCCTCGCGCCCGAATGCCGCCGCCGACGCGCGCTCGAGCGCGCCCTGCAGCCAGGGCTCGGTCGGCGGCGCGTTCCATCCGGTCGCGGCCGCCTCGGGCGTGAAGCGCACGCGCGCGTTGTACGGGGGGTCGCGCTCGAGCAGCGTCTTCAACGCGACGCTCGCCCACTCGGCATCGATGCTCGGCGGCAGCCGCAGGCTCAGCTTGAGCGCGGTCAGCGGCCGCAGCACGTTGCCCGCCATCTCGATCGAGGGCAGTCCGGCGGCGCCCGTCACCGACAGCGCCGGGCGCCAGGTGCGCGCAATCAGGCCCTCGACCGGATCGGTCGTGGTCGGCACGGACTTCCCGCCGCCGCTCTCGACCCACGGCAACGTCCGCCATACCTGGTCGCCGAGCAGCGCGCCGGCGCGGCGCGCCTGCTCGAGGCGCTCGGGCGGGACATCGGCGTGGAAGGCCGGATCGCGCACGCGGCCCGTGACCGCATCGTCGATCCGGTCCAGCAACTGGCGCGCGATCCGGAACGAGGATGGCACCAGTCCGGACGCGTAGCCGGAGTGCACGCCCTCGCCGAGCACCTCGACGCTGAGCACGCCGCCGATCAGGCCGCGCAGCGAAGTCGTCACCCATAGCTGGTCGTAGTTGCCGCAACCCGAATCGAGCCCGACCACCAGCGCGACGTCGCCCAGGCGCGGCGCCAGCAGGTCGAGGTACGCCGGCAGGTCGAAGCTGCCGCTCTCCTCGCAGGTCTCGATGATGCCGACGCACCGCGGGCGCGCGACCCGCTGCTCGTCGAGCGCGGCGATGGACGTCAGCGCCGCGTAGACCGCGTAGCCGTCGTCGGCCGCGCCGCGGCCGTACAGCCTGCCGTCCTCGATCACCGGCGTCCACGGCCCGAACCCGTCGCGCCAGCCCGTCATTTCGGGCTGCTTGTCGAGATGCCCGTAGAAGAGCACCGGGCGCGCGCCCGCGGCCGCCGCCGAGCTCGCAGGCACCTCGAATACCAGGCACGGCGTCCGCCCCTCGATCGTGACGATTTCGAGCTTCAGTCCGGCGACCGGCTGCGCGCGGCACCAGCGATGGGCGTCCTCGACGACCCGCTGCAGGTGGCCGTGCGCGCGCCACTCGGGATCGAACGCCGGCGATTTCGCCGGCACCCTGACGTACTCGACCAGCTGCGGCGCGAGCTCGGTGTCCCACTTGCGGTCGATGAAGGCTTGCAGCGCGGCGAAGTTCAAGCGGCACCTCGTGACGACGCGGTCGGGGGCACAAGGATAGCGCGCAGCGAGCAGGCGGATACGCAATGCGTCGACCCTCGAGGCAGGCCCCTGAGGGCAGGCCCTCGGGGCAGGCGCCTGAGGGCAGGCGTGGATCCCCGGGACTGCGCCCGGGGATGACGGTATTCGGAGTCATGGCCGGGCTTGTCCCGGCCATCCGTAAGCCTGCCCCCGGGCTTGACCCGGGGGTCGACGCGAGTCGAAGCGTCCGCGTTTCACATCGATCCTCGGGGCAGGCCCCTGAGGGCAGGCGTGGATCCCCGGGACTGCGCCCGGGGATGACGGTATTCGGAGT